>QOVW01000009.1 GCA_003339605.1 Spirobacillus cienkowskii
TTTTAAATAGCGAAGTTTTTTTAAAGCATTTTTTCTTAAGTTTGGTCTATCAATCTTTTCACCATTTGAACATGTTGCAAGAGTTTTTATTCCAATATCAATTCCAATTTCTTTGTCTTCATCCCTTTTAATTCTGATTAATTCACTTTCAAATGCAATATTTAAATACCAATGACCGCTCTTATCTTGACAAAATGAGCCTGTTTTTATTTTTGCATCTTCTGGTAGTTCTCTTGAATTCCAAAAAGAAAAGTCATTCTTATTATAGGATATTTTTCCATCATGAATTTTAATTGCAGATGATTTAAATGGTACCCATCCGAGAGATTTTTTACCACGCCAACGCAAGAGTGTTTTAAATTGTTTTCTACGTGTGATGTATTCTTGTGAAATAGCCTGAACTGTTTGAGAATGAAGACCTAGTTCTTTTGAACTTCCTGCAACTAATCTATCCATTTCTGAAGATGAAAAAAAATACGGAATAGAAATTTTTTCACCCGATTTTTTATCATCTATTAATTTAACGGATTTATTTTTAAGAGCATCTTGTTGAGTTTGTTTACAAAAATTCCATACCATATTTACAGAACGAGACATTTGAGATAGCACTCTATTTGCTTTCCCTGAATCTTTAATTCTGTAGTGATATGTTGTTATCATTAATGCTCAACTCCACCTTGGCTTTTAATATACCTTTTCAGAACATTTATAGGAGCACTGCCTACACTTACTAAGCAATAAGATGTTGTCCAAAAAGATTCTTCCCAAAGTTTTTTTTTGATTTCAGGAAATTCCTTTTTAAGAAGTCTACTTGTAGCCGATTTCATCGCATTTATATATTTAGAAAGTTCACAGTTTGGTTTTGTTCTAAGCAAAAAATGAACATGATCAGTTTCCCCATTCATTTCCTTAATTTTTACATTGTGGCTTATCCCAATATATTCTGCAATTTCTCTAAGTCGCAATAACATTTTTTGATTTGTTAAAACTTTTTTTCTATATTTAATAACCAAAATCAAATGATAGTTTAAACTAAATACAGAATGATTATTAGAATCTAACTCAATCGTCATGAATCTCCCCTATTAATTATAGGGTACTACCGATTTATTTAAATATCAAATTTTCTATATCAAAAATTAATAATTATAATTACGTCTGATTAATAGTACGGCTAAAGCCAACTTTCGACAAGCAAAAATTCCTATCGTCTTTTTGAATGCCTCGTCAGGCTTTCAATTCAACCTTGCACCGTTTGGTGCTGCGGTCTTTTAAGCTCACTTATATCCCCGGCTTTAGAAGTCGGGGCTTTACGTTCGTTTCTGGTAAAAAATTTAGCTTTATCTTTAACTATTTGCAAATATATGACATTTAATAATAGAATAATAGGAAAACTAAAACAATAACTAATACATTTAATTATATTAGTCGCAACTTTCTAAATTGTTTTTATTTATATATTTTACTAAATAATCTGTACTTACTCTTTCTAATTGTAATTCTGTTGTTAATTTTGTATCTAATTCATTAGGAATATCGCATGTTCCAATACAGTAAAATTTAATACATTTTCCTATAGTAACGCCATCAAATAATTTTGCTGGAATCTTAGATAAATTGCTATATTCTGTAATAATAACAGTGTTTAAGTTATTGTTGCTTTTAAAAAAACTATCTGAAATTTTATTTAAAAAAGTAGTGTCAATGCCAAAATAATCCAAATATTTAATTTTATGTAATAAATTATTAGATATGCTATTAAAATCATTACCTGACAAATACAATGTTTCAAGTATTGCAAAATTATCAAAAATACCAACAGGTAAAGAAGTTAATTTATTTCTACTAATTATAAAATCACTTAACAATAACAAATCATCCAACAAATGGGGTTGTAATACACTTATTTTATTATTATCTAAACTTAATTTAGTTAATGAATAAAAACCTGATAATGGACTTATATCCTCGATTTTATTTTCATCTGCGCTTGGTGAATCAGTAATATCCATTGATATTTTAAAAGTATATTTAATTTCTTGATCTGTTTTGTCACACAACCCAGCAGCTTGTGCTGTTTTGTATGCAGGCAGTTTTGTATCTGTTTGACACCAATACCTATATGTATGATTTAATAGTACAGTGAATGTGCTTTCTAAAGCGCCATCTAAACTATTACGAACTTCAATCTCACAAGGAGTAGCGGTAGTCACTGTGTTTGGAAATTTTGAGCCTTTTACTTTATTGCCATCTGTGATTAACTCAAGTGTTTTGCATACTTCGTCATTTGATTTTTTATTTAAAAAATTATATGCTAAATAATCATCTTTTAATTTTAAGTTTTTATGATCAATATAAAAATCACTCAATTCTGCTAAATTTCCAGTTGCTCCACCTAACGTTTTTTCTCCATCATTGTTTCGTGATATTTTTCCAACGCTAGTTCCATCTTTTTGTGGAATAAGATAAATAATTCTATTTTGAAAAATTGATAAATGATCATTTAATTTATGAAAATAATTTTGAAGATTACAAGAAATCATATTATCAACTTCAGGATTATCTATAATTTCTATTTTATCACCATATTCGTTTGATAAATTATAAAAAAATTTAATTTCATTTTCAATTTCATTTAGTGTGAATTTTTTGTTTTCTAAGAATTTGTTTCTATTTTCTAGTAATGAAATTATTTCAATAAATGAATTGTATTCTTCATTGGTTTTAAAATCACTTTCTTTCACATTAAATTTATTACATTCTAAATAATTAGAATTAAGTACAACATTGCTTTTAGCTAAAATTTGTTCAATATTATTACTTGAATTAGAATTATTATTGCATGAATTGCATAATAAAATAAATGATAAAAATAATAAAAAATTTTTAAAATTTATATGTGGCATAAATATTATCTCCGATTATTTTAAACTTTATTAAATATTTATTTTAATTAATAGTTAATAAAGTTAAAACGTCAAAAAATTTCGAAGCGTCAAAATCCAAACGAATTAATTTAATTATATTAAATTATTCTAATTGATTTTTTAAATACGTTTTATACTCGATAATAAATATCAAATATCTCATAATTTTTCAAAGTAAATGTATTATCATTGTTATTTTTTTGATAAAAATTTTATCATCCCATTAAAAATATAGCTGTGAAATGGAAATACTGTGTACCAATAAATACGACCAAATAGACCTAACGGCCTAAACGTTGCTGTTTGAACTATTATATTATTTTTATTTATTTTAAATTCTAACCAGGCTTCTCCTGGCAATTTCATTTCTGCATAAAGAAGCAATCTTCTATTTGCCTTATCTGCAACCAAAACGCGCCAAAAATCTAAAGCTTCCCCTGTTGATAATTCTGTTTGACTTTTTCTTCCTCTACGCAGGCCCACACCGCCAAATATTTGATCAATAAAACCTCTTATTTTCCAGAGCATGTTACCAGAATACCATCCATTTTGACCTCCAATTGACCATATTTTTTCAAGCGAGACTCCCACATTTTCGCTCTTTTTTTTACGAATGTCTGAAAAGCATCCATCACTTGGTACTTCCAAATATTGAGAAATTCCATCACTAAATAATTCACTGGTTAAAGCGTCTTTCCAGCTTGAAAGAACTTGGTTTTGTTCTATTTTATTGAACGCCAACTTAATAGATGTTTTATAGTCAATTAGATTTATTTTTATTAATTTATTTAAATTTGCTTCTTTACAGATTGTTTCGTTTTTCATGCTTTCTACAAGATTTTTAGCAAGAGGGTATGATGTTGCTGTTACAAAATAAAGCCAATAAGAAGAAATTTTTGGTGTCATAATAGGAACAACAAATATTTTTCTATGCAATTTTCTAAATTTAGCAAAGATTAATAACATGTTTTTATAGGAAAGTATATCTGGTCCTCCAATATCGTAACTTTTATCATATGTTTCTTTTTTTCCTATAACACCACAAAGGTAATCTAGAACATTTTTAATTGCTATCGGCTGTGTTTTTGTGTTTAGCCACTTTGGTGTAATCATTATTGGTAACTTTTCAACCAAATCTCTCATGATTTCAAAAGAAGCACTACCTGATCCAACAATAATTCCTGCTCGCAGGGTAGTTAAGGCATATGTTCCTTGAGAAAGAATATTTTCTACATTTTTTCTGGATGCTAAATGTTTAGATAAAGTGACTTCATTAATAAGTCCGCTTAAATAAATGACTTGCTTGACCTTAGTATTTTGAATTTTTTCCTTAAAATTATTAGCAGATTTTTTTTCTAGTTCTTCGAAGTTTTTTGTATTTGTAGCCATTGAATGAATTAAATAAAATGCAATATCTATATCATTTGGAATTTTATTTAAAGATAATTTATCTAAAAAATCAACTTCAATAACTTTAAGATTATTTGAATTGTATTTTTTTTCATTAAATCTTTTTTTATCTCTTACGCAACAGATTACAGAATATTTTTTATTTAATAAAACAGGAAGTAATCTTTTAGCAATATAACCTGTTCCGCCTGTCAGTAATATTTTCATTATTAATTCTTTCAAGTGATGATTTTGTTATGCTAGTTAAAAGCTGAGAAAATTATTATGAGGCTTAAAAAATAGCTATAATTTGTTAAATAATTTTTGCGAAAACAAAAATAACAAAGGCGCTACCAATGGACTAGCAAATCCAATTCATCATTTTTATATCTTACTATCATCAATTTTTTTTCTCAACTCAATCACAAAGTGTTAAACTCTTTAAGTCTTTTTGTTATGGGCAATATTTTATCCATCAGGTTTGAGTCTTCTCCAAAAAGACGTGTTAATGTTCAAGTCAAGCTTTTAAAAAATTCTCAACAGATTTTAGCTTTAAAATTGGCGATCCAGTGCGCCTTTCTGATAGTCTAAGAATTGAATTGTAGTATTAAAAGAGATAAATTTTTTATTATAATTTAGTATTTTGTATAAGGTTTAATTTTTTTTCAATACGCTTTATTTTTATAATAACAAATATAAAAGAAAATACAACATAGAAAGCTAAAAATACATGAGAAAATTCTACAAATAATTTGTGTTCACTTAAATATATTTTTAAAATAACAAAAAATATATTTAAAATTAAAAAAATATTCTGAGTAATAGTAAGATAATAGCAAAAATATAAGTTTAATACTCTCCAGTTCTTTTTTGATTTAAAAGCAGTTTTTGATCTATAGCCAAATACTTTATTGGGTTCACTATCTTTAGACAGTTGCGCAATTCCTATTATTATAAAGTAACTAAAAATATGTAATATATTATCTATGTATATTTCTATTTTTTATTCTCCTTAAATATAAATAAATTTTGGAGTAATGAGATTTAATCTTGTATATTTTGCTTTTTAATACGTCAATATAAAAACCAGAAAATTTTTAATAATTGAAAGCTAATACTTTTGGTCATCTACTTCAACGAATAATTTTTTTGGTTAGTTTATTGTAAAATTTTTTAAAGTTACTTTGATTATGGAGTGTTATAATGATTGACAATATTTTTTTTAATATTTATTTAAAAGAAGAAGAATTTTTTTGTCTTAATATTGTTGATATATATATTTTCTTAATTGATAAATGGTTATAAATTTTGTATAATTTTAAAAAATGGAGAATTTTCTTATATGAACAATAAGATTTTGTCAATAATTAATTGTATAAATATCCAAAAAAATATTTGCATTAAAGATATAAAAAAAATATTTGATTCAGATGAATATAGATTAAATTTGGATGATGTAATGCCATACTTAACAGATCCTTGCGAAAATCCTTATAATAGAAAGGTTATTTATAATTCTGATTTGTATGAGCTCATTTTAATGACTTGGAAAAAAGAAAAATACTGCTTACCTCATGATCATGGAATTTCAGAAGGATTAGCTTTTGTATTAAATGGGAATGTTAAAAACGTAAGTCTAAATTTAATAGACAAAACATTAAATATTCTAGAATTTAAAAAAGGAGATAGTTTACTAATTCATAAAAACTTAATTCATGCTATGAAATCAATAGGAACAGAAACACTAGTAACAATGCATTTCTATACACCAAGTATTTCTAATATGAGAGTGTTTGATGTAAAGAATAAAAAACAATGTATTGTCAATGATAGTTGTGGGGCATGGTGGCCAAAAGATGAGAATCAAATTATAAAATTTGAAAATTTTGATAAAATAATGTTGATCTTTTCAGATCTATTTATTGATGAGAATTAATATAAATAATTTTCATATTTTAAAAATTAGAAATTAATATTAAAATAAATGGAGTCGTTAATGTCTGTAAGATATTTAGTACTTTTGGGTGCAGATCAATTTTTGCGTGAAAGAATGATTGTTGCAGCCTTACGAAACTTTAATTGTAAGGTTATTGCAATAGTAAAAAACAATGTTTATTTAAAAAATCGATTTTTGGATGATTTATTGCAAGCAGATCCTACAAATAGTGAAGAATGTATCCAGGCTTTACAAAGTTTTATGCTTTCAAAACCTGGATCGATAATAGGTATTGTTCCATGTAATGATTGGACTCTACTAGCGGCTACGAATATTTCAAATTTTTTTAAATTACCTAGTTTAAGTTTAGATACAGTTATAAAATCTCGCGATAAATTTAAAATGAAAAATGCATTTTTACAAAGTGATTTACTAATTCCTAGAATTTTTGAATTTAAAAATTTTGATGAGCTAAATTTTTTAACAAAAAAACTAAATTATCCAGTTGTAATTAAACCCAAAGATTTTGGTGGAAGTGGCGGGGTTATAAAAGTAAATTCTGAAGAAGAATTATTTTCCGCATTTAAACATTGTTCTGAAATTTTAAATCAATATTTTGAAATTTTTAATATTTCAAAAGAAGAATATGTGGTAGAAGAATATATTTCTGCAAAAGATGAAATTTCTGTAGAAATATTTGTTCAAAACAATGAAAAGCACGTTATCGCTGTGACTGATAAATACTTAGGCGAAGAACCTTGGTTTGCTGAAATTGGCCATGTTGTGCCTTCAATTTATACTAATAGTAATTTGGTAAATGATATTGCGATTAAAGCGGTTGATGCTTTAGGAATTGATAAAGGTATGTGTCATGTAGAAATGAGAATAACACCAAATAATAATGTTTATCTCATGGAGGTAGGCGCTCGACCAGGTGGTGATGGAATTATGGATCTGGTTGAGCGCGTTTATAATATTAATCCATATTATTTGCATATCGCTGCTTGGCTTGGAGAAAAAGTTAACTTCGACAATATAAAATTAACAGAGCCACAGGGAAGCGCTGCTATTGCTTTTTTAAAAGCTCCAGTGGGTAAAATTTTAAAAATAAATCCTTTAAATAATTATCCTAAAGAAATTGTATCATTGTATGTCAATGCTAAAATTGGTGATATTTCTGAAAATGCAACATGTTGGCGCTCTCGTGAAGGTATTGCTGAATTTTATTGGAATAAAAAATTTGATCGCAAAATAACTGATCATCTAGAACTTGCAAATAAAATTTCAAATGAAATTTTTGAAGTGGAAAAATTATAATTCCAATAATTAAATACCAATTAATATTTGATGGTTCGTAACTATTAATTGGTATATTTATTTTATCTTGTAATTTAAGAAAAAATATAGAAAATAAATTTTTTAGATGATCATTCAATTAGCCACAATATTATTTTTAAAGAATATTGTGGCTAATTGATGAAAAAAATCAATATTAAAATTTTTTTCTAGTTTTTAGACGCCGCAATTAAATTTAATGCACTACCTGCTTTAAACCAACCAATTTGTTGATCGTTAAAAGTATGGTTGAGCATAATATTTTCTGACGCGCCATCAGAATGTTTAATAGTTAAAGTTAATTGCTTACCAGGAGCAAGCTCTTTAACATTAATAGAGAACGTATCGTCTTCGCGAATTTTTTCGTAATCAGCAGGTGTTGCAAAAGTCAGAGGGAGCATTCCTTGTTTCTTTAGGTTTGTTTCGTGAATGCGCGCAAAACTTTTAACAATAATTGCTTTGCCGCCAAGATGACGAGGCTCAAGTGCTGCATGCTCGCGTGAACTTCCTTCTCCATAGTTTTCTTCACCAATAACAATCCAGCCTATACCTTTGGCTTTATAATCGCGTGCGGTTGCTGGCACTGCACCTGTTGCGCCAGTGACTTGATTTTTAACTTTATTGGCTTCGCCGTTAAAAAAGTTAATGGCACCAATAAGCAGGTTGTTTGAAATATTATCAAGATGGCCGCGGTACTTTAACCAACTTCCTGCCATAGAGATGTGATCGGTTGTGCATTTGCCTTTAGCTTTAATAAGCAAACGAAGTTCATTGAAGTCTGAACTTAAATTAGGAGCTTTAAACGGGCTTAAAGCTTCTAGGCGGTCGCTTTTGGAGTTGATATTGACAACAATTTTTGAGCCATCTGCCGCGGGAGCCACATAGCCATGTTCGTCTTTAACAAAACCTTTTATTGGCAGATCAAGCCCCTTAGGAGTTTGTAAAACAACCTTTTCACCTTTTTCATTGGTAACAGGCTCTTTTGTAAAATCGATACTGAGATCGCCTGCCAATGCAAAACCAATGACTGTTTCTGGCGAAGCCACAAATGCGTGTGTTTTCGGGTTGCCGTCATTGCGGGCGGTAAAGTTGCGGTTAAAGCTTGTGACAATCGAGTTTTTTTCTTGCGCTCCGTGGCGTTTCCATTGCCCAATACAAGGACCGCATGCATTCGCCATCACGTTAGCGCCAAGTTTTTCGAGCACGCCTAATTGACCATCGCGTTCTATTGTTGCCCTAACCTGCTCGCTACCTGGAGTGATTAAAAATTCACATTTGGATTTTACCCCTTGGGATGCTGCTTGTTTGGCAACAGAAGTCACTCTGTCGATATCTTCGTAAGAAGAGTTTGTGCAAGAGCCTATGAGTGCTGCGCTGAGTTTGCTTGGCCAGTTATTTTCTTTTACGGCCTTTGCAAAAGCAGAAATAGGTGTTGCGAGATCTGGGGTAAACGGACCGTTAATATGTGGTTCAAGAGTGTCAAGATCAATTGTTACCACTTGATCATAGTAATTTTCTGGATTTTGTTCGACTTCGGGATCGGGTTTAAGGTAACTTAAAATGTCATTGGCGGCAGAGGAGATTTCTGCTCTTTCAGTTTTTTGTAAGTAGTCGGACATACGCGAATCGTATGGGAATAGTGATGTTGTTGCTCCAATTTCTGCACCCATATTGCAAATTGTACCCTTGCCTGTGCATGATAACGAAGCTGTTCCTGAGCCAAAGTATTCGACAATTGCGCCAGTTCCGCCCTTAACGGTTAGAATGCCTGCAAGTTTTAATATAACGTCTTTAGGGGATGTCCAGCCTTTTAATGCGCCTGTTAATTTAACGCCTATAAGCTTTGGAAATTTTAGTTCCCAAGGGATTCCGGCCATGACATCCACAGCATCTGCGCCGCCAACGCCAATTGCAATCATGCCTAGACCGCCTGCGTTAGGAGTGTGGGAGTCGGTGCCAATCATCATACCGCCTGGAAATGCATAATTCTCAAGAACAACTTGATGAATAATACCTGCTCCAGGTTTCCAGAAGCCAATGCCATACTTTTTGGACACATTAGCAAGAAAATCGTAAACCTCAGCATTTTCTTTATTGGCTGTTGCAAGATCTGTTTTTGCGTTGATTTCAGCCTGAATGAGGTGGTCACAATGTACTGTAGAAGGTACAGCAACCTTAGGAATGCCCGCAGACATAAACTGTAGTAAAGCCATCTGTGCTGTGGCGTCTTGCATTGCAACTCTATCTGGAAAAAAATCGACGTAGTCCTTGCCTCTACCAAATTTATTGAGTTCTGTACCCTTTCCTCCGTGAAGAGGTTTTAAATGGGCATATAAAATTTTTTCTGCGTAGGTCATTGGTCTGCCAAGGAGCTTGCGCGCAGCATCTACATGTGATGCAAAGTTGGCATAAACTTTTTTAATCATATCAATATCTTGTACCATAAATCCTCCGAAATAGACACGAATAATGTTTGTCTGTTTAAAATGCGTGCCTTATTTATAGTCATATAGCGTTGTCGGTAGTTATGAAACAAAGTTCAAAACAATAATTTCTTATAAGATATAAAAAATCTCAATATCTACCGGCAAATAGTAAGCGGTAGAAAATTTTTTTCAAAAAAGCTTGACTCTTTCTCGCTGAAAGAATACTTACCCGTTCACGGAAGAAATGGCCCTATCGTCTAGAGGCCTAGGACACCGCCCTTTCACGGCGGTAACACCGGTTCGAATCCGGTTAGGGTCACCATTTTTTTTAAAAAAGCCAGCTTTTAAAGCTGGCTTTTTTGTTTTCTATGTTTTTCTTATGCGTGCTAACATTGTAGTTAAAATTTCTTTTTGTTAAAAAAGATTGTTTTCTATGTAGACCCTTTCGTCTAGTCGGTCCAGGACATCACCCTTTCACGGTGAAAACATGGGTTCAAGTCCCGTAAGGGTCACCAAATTTTAAGCAACTGAAGAGGTTTTCGGAGGTAAGTTTTGGTCAATAATCAAATCGCCAACTTTTGCTTCTAAAAAGATTTTAAATAACTCTCCGTCTAGTTTTCCATTTCTCACTTCGGCCTCTAAAATATTAAACGCGCGATCATACGGAATCGCTTTTTTGTAAGGTCTGTCTCGTGCAACAAGAGCATCAAATATATCAGTTATTGCCATCATTCTTGCTTGGACAGGAATGTTTTTCCCTTTTAAACTTCTTGGATATCCTGAGCCGTCTAGTCTTTCGTGATGGCTGTAAACAATTTCTGGAATATCTTTTAAATCGATGGACCATGGAATTTGGATTAAAAAATTATACGAATGTGTAACATGGCTTTCAATTTCACGACGCTCAGAGTCGCTTAAAGATCCTCTTTTAATACTAAGGACTTCTATTTCTTTAGGAGTTAATATTGGCAAAGATTCTTGACCTACAATTATTTTTGTTGCGGCCATTTCTGATATTTTTTCAAAAAATTCTTGACTTAATACAGAAGGTTCATTGACATCAAGAATGATTTCCCAGAATTTTCCAAGTTTATTAGCTGTTTCATTGATTTCTTTTTTTATTTTGTCTAAATCTACTTGTTGTGGTGATTCATTTTTTATCATTAATTTATTTATATAAGATTCAAGAATATTAATATGAAGCTTGTCAGTAATAGCTGATAGCCTTGATTTAATTCTTTCTAATTCATGAGGAAATAGTTTTTTTTCTTTATTTAAAATGTGTTCTCTAACACCAATTTTTCCAAAATCATGTAGTAATGAAGCATAGCGAATTTCTTCTACCTGAATTTTAGAAAATTCTAACCCTGCATAGATACCGCTATGGGTTTTATTAACCGCTTCGGCAAGACCAACCGTTAATGTTGCAACTCTTTCGCTATGTCCTTTTGTAGTTGGATCTCGAGATTCAATAGCAATAATACTTGCAGCAGTGAATGATTCGAAAACATTTTTTAAATCGTTGATTAGTTTTGTATGTTCTAATGCAATAGCTGACTGGTTTGCAATAGATTCTAGTAAATCTAAATCATGAGAATAAAATTTAGTTACGTAATTATCAATGTCAGTTTTATTATCAAGTAAAATTTCTTTATCTACTCGTTTATTTATGAGTAAAATAAATCCTTCTATTTCTCCAGAAGGAAACATAATTGGTAAGGCGCAATATGATTTTATTTTGTATGTTTTTTGGTCAAACATAATTTCTGGTAATTGAGAGAACTTTTTAACCAGATTATTTGTCGAGTCAATATTTTCTTCTCCCACCCATGATATACTAGTTTTTTCTTCGACTATAAATTTCGCAATTTTTGAACGATCAGAATCTAAGCAGTTCTTTTTTAAATGTATTTTTTGTCTGTTTAGAATTTTATTTTTTTGCGTAAATTTTATTGATTTATTTAAAAGATTAATTGTGCTTAATTTTTTGTTAGAATTTGTATCAATTGAATTTTCTTTTTTAAAAATAAATCCTGCATCAGCATAAGTAATTTCCATGCTTTTTTTTAAAACTAATCCCAAAAAATCTTCTGCAAAAAAATTTTTATTAGTTATTGCTTTACTAATATCTTTCATTGCTGTGCTTTCTATTTCTCGAAGCATTGAAAATGTGGATAAGTATTGATAGCTTGAATGTAAGAATAAATTATAAATAGTTTCTTTGAGTTCTTCGTAAAATATTTTTTTTGAATAAGGAGATTTTAGATATTTAATAATTTTTTCGTTTTCATATAAAGAATATGTTTTTTTTCTTAATTTAATAGTTGGTATATCAAATGGATCTTCAATTAAAAATATTCCAATGTGCTTGGTGTTTGTTCCAAATTCTATATATTTTGTAATGTTTTTTTTATTATAAATATATTGTTGTGGTGTCATAACGAGTATTTTTAACTTTTCAGGATTAGATATTTTTTCTGAAAGTTCATTATCAATATTAACTGATTTAAAAGTAACAGATAAATCTTTTGTAGAAAAATCTTTAACTAAATAATCAACTGTTTTATAAAATAATAAAATATCAATTTTGCGATAGGGTAAAAGAGGCACTCTAAGCACTCCCATTGATAAAATTTTTCGTAACTACTCAAAAAATTTATCGGTAAGAATAAAAAAAAATTTTATTTACAAAAAATTGGCGCTAGGAATCAATTTTAATTATCGAAACGGGCAAGATTGTGAAATGAAGTATAGCTACTTTGAAATGCAAGTTTGACAGTATCCATCGCGCCGTGCCTGTTTTTGCCAATAATAATTTCTGCGATGCCTTTGTCGGGCGATTCTTTATTATAAACCTCATCTCTATAAACAAATAAAATTTGATCGGCATCCTGTTCTATAGAGCCAGACTCTCGAAGGTCAGAAGGCCTTGGGCGTTTGTCTGGGCGTTGTTCCAGTCCGCGATTAAGCTGAGATAAAGCGATAACTGGGCAATTTAATTCTTTTGCCAGAGATTTTAGCCCCATACTGATAATTGAAATTTCTCGTTCGCGGCTTTGATTGCCTTTTGCTGAAGGATTTGCAGACATGAGCTGAAGATAATCGACAATGATCATATCGAGTTTGCCTTTTTCCCTTTTGACTTTTCTGCAGCGGCTAGCCAGATCGATAATACTTATGCCCGGCGAATCATCGAGTAATAGTTTATCTGTCTGAAATGATGCTGCTTCAGGATAGAGTCTGCCAAGATCTTCACTAGACATTTTGCCATCTCGAAACTTATGCGACTCAATTTTAGCAGCAGTGGCAAGCATTCTTTGCATTAACTGCGCATTGCTCATTTCAAGACTAAAAAAAGCAACTGTTTTTTGATGAAGTAAAACAGCATTGGCTGCAAAGTTTAATGCTAAAGACGTTTTACCCATTGCTGGACGGGCTGCTAAAATAATGAGATCAGAGGGTTGAAAGCCAGCCGTGATTTTGTCTAAATCAGTAAATCCGCTTGCTATACCAGTAATTTTACCAGGGTTCTGAAATATTTTTTCTAGATCTAAAATTGTTTCTCGAACGACTTGGGCTGCAGGAATAAGACCTGTTACAATTCGAGATTCTGCCAATTGCGTGAACTTAGATTCCGCATAGCTTAAGAATTCATCGACATTGGCGCCAGCAACTCTTTTGCCTCGAGCAATAATATCTGCGCATGCTTCTATAACGAGCCTGAGTTCCCAATATTTTTTAACTTCTTCGAGCCAATAATCGAGTAATTCGGGACGGGAATTAAATTCGAGTAATTTGCGGACACCCTCTAAGTCGCCCACCTTAAGGTTGTCCCCTTTTTCTCGCAGTTTCCCATATACTAAAGTAACATCTGCGGGGCGATTTTCTACAATAAGTTCACGGATAGCTGTAACAATTATTTGATGCTGTGGATCAAAAAAATAATGAGAAACGAGTTTTTCTGTACACCCAAAAACGCTTGAAGGTGTTGCTAAAATTGTTCCAAGAACGGCTTGCTCAGCTTCTCGAGAATGAGGCAAGCCAGTAATTGAAGGAGTATTCTGTGGTGTTGAAATCATGTAAAGGAACCTATTAACCTACCAAATTATCTTGAGATAGCCTGATGAATACTCCAAAAAAATTACTGATTGACTTCTAAATTATTCTCAACAAGAGATGGCAGCTGCCTGTTTTGATTAAAAGCACTCGCGATTCTCATTGCCTTTCGTAAATCCCGGGGCTCAATAGCAAACTCCTTAAGCTTACGGTGTAAAGTATTTCTGTTGCATCCAAGTACTTCAGCCGCTTTGCTTTGATTGCCTTTGGTTTTTTTTAATACCAACGCAAAAAGAGGTCTTTCAACGTGAGCAAGAACTGTCCTTAAGGTATTACTTGGCGAATCTTCTTCTAATTTTTCAAACAAATTAAAAAGTTTCCAATAAACTAAGTTTTCAAGACTCGTTTCCTCGATAAACATTTTGTATTCATCAGGGCAAGAAGAAAAATTAAGAAGTTTTTCGTTAACCATAGTGGAGTTTTCTATTTCGTCCGCAGGTCCTTGAACAGATGCTCCCTCTATTGTTCTGTGTAGGTTTTCAGAATTCATGTAATATTCCTTTAAAACAATTATAAATTCCTAGTTGAAGTAGGACAGTGTCAACATATTGGGACGGAGAAGCCTCAACTTCAGTTAACTCTATTAATGGCACATCGATTGGTTTAACACGAGAGTTGGAAGTGTCAACCAATGAGGCAGAAGTTAGAGTTTGTCTTGATTTGCAAAAGAATTCATTTTAGTGTACCCCGCCGCTATTTTTGAGGGCAAATAATTTTAAAAAAGAGGAATAAAATGGGTTTTAACTGTGGAATTGTTGGATTACCCAACGTTGGAAAATCAACTCTATTTAATGCTGTCACAAGAACTGCCAACGCCCAGGCGGCTAATTATCCTTTTTGTACGATAGAGCCAAATGTTGGGCGTGTTGCTGTGCCTGATGAACGTCTAGAAAAGATTAATCAAATTGTGAATGCAAAAAAAGTTGTGCCAACTTTTATGGAATTTGTCGATATTGCGGGACTTGTTAAAGGAGCTAGCCGAGGCGAGGGTCTTGGCAATCAGTTTTTAGGGCATATTCGTCAAGTTGATGCCATTGTTCATGTTGTGCGTTGTTTTGATGATTCAAATATTACCCATGTTGATGGCACTACAGATCCCGCTCGAGACGTTGATACTATTAACACAGAGCTCATTTATTGTGACTTTGAAACCGTTACAAAAAGTATTGATAAAATGGCGCGTTTGCTAAAAAATAACGATAAAAAAATATTAAGTTCTTATGAGTGTGCTCTGAGGCTAAAAGATCATCTCGAAGGTTTAAGACCAGCTCGCTCATTTAAAGAAAATAACGAAGTTGAGCAAGAATTTATACAAAGCCTTCATCTCATTACCCGGAAGCAAGTTCTCTATGCTGCAAATGTAAATGAACATGAATTTGCTAATGATGGAGAAACTTCTAAGCATGTTCAGGTGCTGCGTGAGGTGGCGCAAAAAGAAAATGCTAAAGTGGTAGTCGTTTCTGCGCGTTTAGAAGAGGAACTTGGTCAATTAGAACCAGACGACGCGCGTATGTACAT
Organism: Spirobacillus cienkowskii; assembly: GCA_003339605.1. Taxonomy (GTDB): domain Bacteria; phylum Bdellovibrionota_B; class Oligoflexia; order Silvanigrellales; family Silvanigrellaceae; genus Silvanigrella; species Silvanigrella cienkowskii. Next base: position 15,648 of record QOVW01000009.1, read on the forward strand.
GGACGATTTAAAAATTAAAGAATCAGGTTTAGATAGACTTATTAAAGCAGGGTATTCTTTGCTTGGGTTAATGACTTATTTTACAGCAGGTGTTCAAGAAGTGAGGGCTTGGACTGTTCCAAAAAACTGTAAAGCTCCACAGGCCGCAGGCGTTATCCATTCTGACTTTGAAAAAGGATTTATCTGCGCTGAAGTTTACGCATACGACGATTTGGTGCGTCTAGGAAACGAAGCAAAAGTGAGAGAAGCTGGGCTTTACCGTAAAGAAGGGCGTGATTATGTTTGTAAAGATGGTGATATAATGAACTTTCTTTTCAATGTGTAGCAATACCATTTTTAAAGCATAACGAATTAATTGGACAACTTTCACATTTTGGTTTTTTGGCAGTGCAATGATATCTACCATGAAAAATAAGGACATGATGTGCTTTTAATAAAAATTTTTTAGGGATTATTTCTAATAATTTTTTTTCAATTTTTAAGCGATCATCTGTTGTTTCAACAAGGCCAATTCTATTTGATACTCTTGCAACGTGAGTGTCTACTGCCATTGTTGGTTGTTTAAATAAAACATTTAATACAACATTTGCAGTTTTTCTTCCGACCCCAGGTAATTCTTCAAGATTTTCTCGAATTTTGGGAACTTCTCCATTATATTTTTCGATTAAAATTTTTGAAAGAGCAAGACAATTTTTAGCTTTCGTTTTTGCAAGTCCAATGCTTTGAATTATTTTTAAAAAATTAGTCTCTCCAATTTTAATAAGATCTTGAGCAGAAAAATTAGGTTGTGAAGAAAATAAAGGCTCTAATGCTTTATTGACTGATTTGTCAGTTGCTTGTGCACTCAATACTACGGCAATTAGTAATTGAAACGAATTAAAATGAATCAATTCGCATTGTGCGTCAGGCCATGTATTTGATAGAGTTGTAAAGATTTGATTTATGGACTTTTCTGATTGGTTCATTTGGCGTAACCCCAGTTTTTTAAAGCATTTTGTAGTGTTTCACCAGCGTGAATTGTTGATAAGGTTACAGACTTTTCTGTTGAAATTAGTTTTTTAATGACAATTGGTTTTTCGTTTTCTATATAATTTAAATTAACAATTGAATTTGGCGGTGGAAAAAAAGCGCATAAGTTATTGTTTAAAATATTTGATACTTCAGATAGCTCAATTTTATTTCCATTAGAACACATGATAGCGCTTATATCTTTCATTAAGGATATATCTTCAATTATTAGTTTGTGTAAATTAAAAGAAATACTCTCACCGTTTTTTATAAAGCCTTTAAAATTTAATTCTGAATAATTATTAAATTCATTTTGCGAAAATTTAATGGTATTTGGGTGATTCTGTTCAAAATTTTCTATAATATTATTTGGATTTTTAATTTTAAATTTCATTTCAAAAAGTCCGTTATAATGTGGTTCTATTATAACCTTGCTAGAGTAGGGTGAATTTTGATAATATTCTTTTCTTATTTTTTTTAAATTGTTGCTAGAAATATTTGGTAAGATATTATCTGTCTGTTTATTAAAATTTATTTCTTCAAAAATTTCTGGTTGAAACCAGGATAATTTTTTTCTAAATATCGAATTGCTCGTTAATAATTTAACTTCATCTCGAGACAATTGTTTAATGTATTTTATAGGATTGTTTTTAAAGCTTTCTCCCCAATAGAGCATCCCCATATAATCAAAACTTTCAAAAAATAATTTATCTCTTTGAGAGAGAATAGTAGAAAAATTTTTGTTATTAATTTTAAAAATGCTTTCAGAAAAATTAATCCCTTTCCAGTTATTGTTGGTTTCTATTCCTCCTAATAAGTGATAAATAGTTGGAAAAATATCAAGATGTGCAGTAGGTTCAGTAACAATTTTATCTGACACCACATCTTTTTGTGCTAAGTGAAAAATAAATGGTACTTTAACTTCTTCATCAAATAAAGAATGTCCCTTATCGGCGTAAGAGCCGAAAGTATTATTTTCAATCCCTTTTAAGTAATACCAAGGTTTGTAATCCATTTGAATGCCATGGTCAGATGTAAAAACAATATCAACTTCATCTTGAATATTTAAATCTTTTAGTTTTTTTAAAATATTTACAAATTCATCATCAAAAAAACGAGCCGTTCCTTTGTAAAGTTCTTTTCTATAATTTACTCCAAGTGGACTCGATAAAAATTGTGCAACATCTAATTTTTCAAATGGAGGCCGAAAAGGGCCGTGAGTTGTATTATAATGAACATATAAAAAGAAGGGAGCATCGCCATACATTTCTAGCCAAGATCCTAGGTGTTCTGTTGTTTGCCGAGTTTCATATTGTTCTGCTTCAGAAATTATGGCATTATGAAATCCTAAATCTGCACCACCCTTTAATGCTTCTGTTAAAAAAGAGACCATTCCAATTGCACCAACTCGATACCCGAGTTTTTGAATTTCTGTTGCCATTAATGGTATATTTTTATTATTAAATTCTTTTCTCATTTCATCGCTTGCGCCATATGAAAGGCTTATGCTTCCTATTTCTCTAATATATAAAGATGTCATTAAAGAAAAAATACTTGGAACAGTCATGTTACTTTGAGAACGATGTTGAATAAATTTAATACTATTATTTTCAGAAAACCTATTTATGTTAGGCATTATATCTTTATTGTAGGCAATATCTGCTTTTAAAGCATCTACAACAATAAAAATCATACCTCTACGTTTTGGTGGATTTAGAACTACATGCTCAAAACTAAAATCACCTAAAACAAAAACACAATTATTATTTGTTACATCAATACTTTTATCTTTTGCCAAAGAGTCGTTGCTATTATAATATATATTATTTTTTTTACTATTAATATTAGAGTTATTTTTATCAGAAATTTCTAAAGAAGATGCGATAATTTTCTCGGGAGGAAATTTTAAATTAATAATAAATTCATCAATTTGTCCACCGTCTGGGTAAGAGTTTGGAACAAAGCGTTCATATAATCCAGCTTTAATAGAGTTAGGGTCTCTATTCGGCAATCTTTTTGGGGTTGATTTGATAAAACTTGTTAATAACTTTCCATTTTGATCTTTAATGTCTAATTGACATTGATATGTTTTCCCATCAAATGATGGGAGTAAATAATACTGAATTCGGAGTCGATTTCCTTCTTCAATTTCAATGTCAATATTACGATTTTTTTGAATTGTAATTGGTTTTTCATCTCCCACTATAAAACCTCTTACAAAATTAAGTTTATAAGGATAATAACCAATTCCAAAATGACTTAAACCTGCAGGAGAATTTTTTTCTATAACAGGAGTATTATAAACACCTCTTTCATTATTTTCATTTAGGTAATGATAAGTAGAATTATTTATGTCTTTTTCTGTAAAAGGCGATTCTGTATACAACCAATCAACTTTAAAATTAGAATTTTTAGATAAATGTGTCGTTATATTGTTAAAAGGTATCCTTTCAGGAACTGGAAAAATACATCTAATAATAATAAAAATTAAAATAGGAATAATGATAATAAAAAATGCGACTGTCGTTTTTCCGGCTATTTTTAGCCAAAATTTATTTTTTAAATATAACTGGTAAAAATTTTCAAAAATTCTTCTAAACCAAATGGGACCAAATTGAATTGTATATCTTTCTCCTTTAATTTTATAAATTATTAAAGTTCTTTCGTATGCTGAAAGTGCATTTAACGATATATTATTTTTTATTTTTTTAAAACCAGGAAGATTTATTCCAAAAACTGACATTTTTAAAACAATTCTTCCATAAAAATGGGTTAAAGAAAGTTTTAATGCAATTAAAGGTCTAAAAATTATTATAAAATAATTTTTTTTATTTTTTGAATTTTTCATTTATTTATATTTTCCGAATAAAAAAATGTTTTTTTAGAGTTTTTTACAATTTCAATTCCTCTAGATGATAAGTATGCATTCATGTTATTTAACATTTGAAGAGATATTTTTTCATAATTATCATTAATAAATTTATTTGACAAAAGATTATTTTCTGAATTTTTATCTGATCTTAAGTAAAGCGATAAATTAACACCATTTTTATCTGTTCTAGCAATAAGCTTATAAGTAGCATTAACCCATGAGCGTTCTTTAACGCCAGAAATAGGTTGATTATAATCTGATTGAAGATAAAATTCATTATTAAAACCTTCGTCTATAGATAAGATTTCAAAAATCTTGGGATAATTAATTCTTGCTTGGCCTTCTGGGGATAAATAACCAGAAGTAAACCATATTCCTGATTCTGTGTAAGCAGTATTTGCTGGAAAATTATTACTAAAAGAATTATAATCAAAAATATCTACACCATCTACATTTTTATAATCAAAATTTAAATTTATTCTTTTAGATATTGTTGGGGCAATATCAATGCTTCTAACAATACTTATATTTGATTTATTAAAATTAGCAACCTTCGTTTTGCCATTTAAAGAGATAATTAATGGTGTTACAGAAGAAAACTCTCCTCCTACACCATCTCCATGCCCCAATCCTAAAGAGCCATCATAAAGATTTTCTCCATGATCTCCAAATACTAATATTACCGAATTTGTTAACCATCCTTTATTTTTCAATTCATAAAAAATATTTTTTAAAGTATTATCAATACAATTAAGTCCACCATTGTAAAGTTCAATTGTTTTTTTCTTTGTTAAATAAGGGACAGAATCAGAGGAAATTTCTCCAGTAATTGGATTTTGATCGGGTTTTTTTATAAAAATAAACTCGCCATTATCTTTAATATTTTGAAATTTAGAATACCAAGGCCCTGGTACCGCATAGGGAAAATGTGCTGTAGAAAAAAAAGTTGTTAAAAATATTGGTTGAGGTGATTTTGAGTATTTTTTAAGTAATTTTGTTACAGTATGAAAAATTAATTTAGGATCTGCAATTTCTGGTGATTCGAGTATAGAAGAAAATATGTTTTGCATATTTGGCAAAATTAAAGCTGATTTTAAAGGTGCAAAAAATGAAATAATATTATTTTCTAAAAGCGTTGTTAAGTTTAAGGTTGGCGCAACAATTTTTGAACCTCCAAAAAGGTACCTTGGAAAAATATCGCCTGCAAAATCAGATACAAAAAGAGTATTGTATCCGCTGTCTTGGGCTTTTTTAAAAACCGTTTCTGCTTCGCTCATTCGAGGGCTTCTATTTGGAAACATGTGTTTTATTTGTGTGCTTGATGCATAGTTACCGGTTGCGATTTCTACCCAGCTTGGAAAAGTTCTTGGTATACCAACGATCATTGGTTTAACAAAATCTGCTTGCTTTTTAAATTGATGTAAAAAAGGCATCACATAGGAGTACTGTGAGTTTTCTACCCTATCATATCGAAGGCTATCAATTGCAAAAATAAAGACATGAGGTTGTTCTTGGTTAGTTTGATTTTCAGGTATGTTTGTATCAAACCAAGACGATATTTGATATAGAAATATTGATCCAATTATAACAAAACCTATTAAGTGAATACCTTGGAAAGAAAATATTTGAGACTCATAATCAAGTTTTTCAATTAATATTGAAGACTGCGCCTTTTTTACAAGTTTGCTTTGTATTACAAGCTGCTTCATTAAAGTAATAAGGTTAACAGTAAATAAAATAAAAACCATAATAAAAGGAAACCATTCTATTAAAATTCTGATAAAAGAATGTTCTGGTAAACTTGAAAAATATTCAATATAAGAACGAAGTGATTCAAATAAATTAAAAATAATAAAGTTTTCTGTGGTACCAGGATACATCGTACCCATTCTAATGACTAAAGATAAGAAAAATAGTAATCCAAACAAAAATTTATATTTATTTTTTAATGAGAAGCTTAATATTTGTAATGAAAAGCAACATAATAAAACAATAAAAATTATTTTTAATACTATAGAAATAACAAGTTTAGGACTGTACTTTGATAGTTCTATAAAAATTTTTGAAACATCTTGATCCATATAAGTTATTTTTGAAGAAAAAAATAAAGTAACAGACAAAAATGATAGCAAAAATATAAGAGTCCCAGTTGTATACTTAACAAAAAATTTATCTCGCTTCTTTAGCGTCAACATATTAACACCTTATAAACATATCAAACGTAACACACATGATAATATCTCCAAAAGGTATCCCTTTGAATGGTACTTGATTCAGGGGTACTAGCTTGGAGAGATACATGAAATTGCCTAAAATATACGAACATTTTAGACAGGGGCAAATATTTACTATTGAAGAAGCTCGTGACAAACTTAAAACATCTGGAAATACTTTAAGAAAAAGGCTAAGCGAACTTTCTTCAAGAGGGTATATTTTTCCAATACGGCAAGGATTATATCGTGTAGCCAAAATTGGAGAAAGGCCAGAGCTAGAAAAAAGCTCTCCATTTGCTGTGGCGTGCAAAATTACTCCCTTTTCTTATATTGGATTCCATTCGGCATTATTATTACATGCTAAGGAGACACCTAAAGAAAATGATACGATTTATGTTGTAAGTCCAACAAAATTCAATTCTTTTAAATTTGAAGGAGTCAATTATTTTTGGAGTCAAAGTCCTGAACCTCATGGACTTGAGACAGTAATTATAAGCAAAAATGATAATGATTTTGCTGTTTTAACTACAAATTTTGAAAAATCTTTGGTTGATTGTTTAAAAAGACCAACTCATTGTCCTCCTTTTCACGAATTGGTTAGGCTATGCAGAAGAGCAGGAACTCCCCCAAACGTCGAAAAAATTCTTAGATACGCGTCTGATTGCAATATTCAAGCGTTATTCAATCGTCTTGGATTCTTATTTGAAAAAAATCTTGCTTATTGGGATATAGAAGAGTCAAATTTTAAGTTTATTGAAGATAGAATGAGTCGTAAACAAACAGAATGGCCAATACCTTACGAACAGCAAAAAGATGTTGGGGAGGAGGCGCCTTTTTCTGGGAGAATTCTTCATTCACCTCCTCTTTTGGATATAAAAAATCGCTGGAAGGTTAGTTTTATTCTTTAATATTGGATAATTAAGTTTTTAAAACAATGATTCTTGAATTTTCTTTCAAAACAGCTTGACTCATTAATTCTCTTTTTGTAGATAGTTTCTTACTCTTAGACGCGGGAATAGCTCAGTTGGCTAGAGCATCGCCTTGCCATGGCGAGGGTCGAGGGTTCGAGTCCCTTTTCCCGCTCCAAAAAAAGCAGAAAAATCTTAAAAAGGTTTTTCTGCTTTTTTTTAATTAAGATGGGTAAATTTAATTTTTTCAGAGCATCCCTTTTGTCGTTTTCCTTCGGCAGAATCAAAATAAAGATAAGTTACACCGTTTTTTAAAGTTAATGATTTAATATTTAGTTCTGTATAATAACTATCAACATCTTGATCAATAAAGTTATTTTTTGTTTTTGAGTGAAAATTTATTGGATGTGTTGTGGGTTCAAAAATTTCTAAGTTACACGCTATATCGGATGTAACAGTAAATGTTTTAACTTTATAGCTATTTGCTGTGTAGTTAGAGTTTTTTAAAGCTTCGAGTAAAATTCTACCATCGGTGTTAGGCAACTCAATTTCTAGAATTTTTGCAATTGTTGGAGCGACGTCGACGTTGCCTGTTGGAAGGTTATTTTTGATTTTACTCTTAAAACTAGGACCAAATGCAAGTAAAATATTATGAACATCATTTCTTCCAAAAGAACCATGATTTCCTCTTAAAGAAAAACCATTTGTTGATTCAAATTCTGTTCCTTGTAAACCATTGATTTCTACGTTTGGATTGCTTGTTAAGCTAACGACTATGTCTGGATTTCTTTTATTTAGATTATCAAGTTTAATATAAGATAGCGGTAGTGTTCCTTTAGGTAAAAATCCTGATTTTTTATACTTTTTTTCGTCAACAAAAACTGCAGAATATTCTTGACGTCTTTGAAAAAATTTTACTAATTCATTTATTACTTCATTATTATTGCTAGGTACATAAATATAATCACTGCCTCCGTTTGCGGCAATAATCACTTTTTCAATATTATCATTATTTGATAAATTTTCTGGAACTAAATAACTAGGAGAAGTATAATCTCTATTAATTTTTTTGCTATCAATACAAGTTCCATCTGCCACATTAAATCCCGCAGATTTTTTATTAATACTTCCATCTAAATTTCTAACACCTTTTATTTCCATACTAAAAGAACAATTTCCTCCATCATATGCCTTTATAATATTGCCATTGGAAATATTTAAATTTGCTTTTGAAATTAAGTCTGATGTTCTTATATTTCCAGAAGCAGAATATCCATTTGTAACAAGAATTTTTTTATTGTTTTTTATAATTTTTTTATTTTCTGCGGCATTTCCAATTATACTGTTATTATTGTTATTAATTATTTTATGAGTTGGATACATAAGCTGAGGATATCCTTGCAAATCATTTCTTTTAGTTGCTAAAATTGTACTATGCGAATGATCAGAGCCAATAATAATATTTGTCTTATCGTATAAATCCATTTTTTTGAGTTGACTTATTATTTTTCCTAAAATTATATCGTTTTCTTTTAAAGCATCATAATAAGCGGATGTTCCTGGCCCGTACGTGTGTTCTGTTGTGTCAGGGTTTCTTAGCCATAATATACTTAAGTCTGGTTTTTTATATGGTAAAATGTAATTAATATATATATCTGATAAATAAGTATTTTTTTTGCTAAATGGAGAAGATAATCCTTTAGTTGGATCAGAAACTTTATTGTCGTCATCAAGATAATATATTTTTTCTGTTGCAGTAGGATCACCATTATTTAAGGATAGAATTAATTCATTCTTTTTATAGGCATTGGGGCTTAGTTTAGGTAGGGCGTATTTATGATTTTGTAATTCTTTCGCAAAAGTTAGAGGCCACACATGATATTCATCAATTATATATCCCCCTCCCCGAAAGTCTTGAAAAAATGCAGGACCAGATTTTCCAACTACGGCAGTTATCAAATTTGCTTTTTGAGCTTCTTGTAAAAGAGTCGAGACATAGACTAATGGTTCATGTAATTCTGGTTTGTCCTGATTTGGTTGATCAAGTGCTTTAAGAATTTGATAGTCTTCTGTAAATATAGGGGAAGCAAATTGTTGAGTGATATTGTTGCCCTTGGAATTGATGGCGGTGCCATAAACTTTATTAGTTCTCCAAGGTTGATATAAAGAATTTCCATAAAAGCCACTTTTTCCAGCATAATCACCTGTTGCAAAGACTTGAGCATTGTTCATCGTAAATGTAGGGTAAGCAGAATGATGATCTTTAAACTCAATACCGTTTGAAGCTAATTGTAATAAGTTTGGGATTATTTTTTTAGCTTTTTTGTCGCTAAGAATGTCGTACCGTAATCCATCCCAAACAAAAAAAATGACATATTTTTTTTTAATTTCTTTGTTGTCAGTAGCAAGTACTTGATTGCTAAAAATTGTAAATAAAATAAAATAATAATAATTTATTTTTATTGATAATGAATTTTTAATAAATTTTAACATAATTTCCTCCTATAAAGTACTATTTAATTAACATTATAATTGTTAAAATAAAAATAAAAATTTAATTATTTACCAAAAATTGTATTTGTTATTTTAATATTGGACTTAGAGAATGGCTGGGGAGCTAGGAGTCGAACCTAGACTTACGGAGTCAGAAACCGTTGTCCTGCCATTAGACGATTCCCCAAATTGAAGAAAATTTTGTATAACTTAACTATTTAAAAAAAACAAGGTATTGTTTTTTAATTTATTTGAATTGAAAATTTAAATTGTTATAGTTTTTTTAATAATATTTTGAGTCTTGAATTTGCTTCTAATAAAGATTCTTTGTAGTTTTTTGATTCTATAATACTTTGACAAAAAGCCCCATTTTTACCAAGCCATTTTCCGCCAATACACATATTATAAATTGCACCAGTTGTGTCTCCCATGACCAAGCATCGTGTCACGTTTTCTCCTGGCCACATTGAAGGATGATTTAAATCCCATATAATTAAATTTGCTAAGTAATTGGGCTTTATTAATCCTGCCTTAAAAGATTTATGAAAACTACCTGGTCCATCTAATATTTTATTTAATAAAAAAGTGTTATTTGAAAATTTTATTTGCAGTTTTTTAACTAGATTTTTTTTAGCCTGAATTTCTGATTTTGTTTTATTGTTATATTTTTTTATTATATAATGTTCTTTTTCAAAGGTATTTAAAAAACTAGGAAATCCCGCAATTAACTTAAGTTCTTTTTGTAAGTTCATTGAGTCATTGCTTGCAACACAGTCCGTTGCAATAAACCATTTTAAATTATTTAACTCCCACTCAATAATATTTGAAGGAAACTGAAATATCATTTGTGAAAATGGGCAAAAAACTAGAGCGCAATGTTTATCTGATAAAAGATGATGATCATTTGGATTTATAAATATACCGTGAACCAGCATTGCAGAGGCCGAATTTTTTGTAATACCCAAAGAATGAAGAAATTGAACAGGTGTTTTTTTGTATTTATTAAATACTCTTGTTACTTCATCAAAGGATTGAGCTAAATGGCAATGAATTGGAATATTTAATTTATCTGAAATTTGTTTTATTTCTTTCCATAGTTTTTCGCTTACAGTGTCTGTTGCATGAGGTCCTAATGCCGCAAAAACACAATTTTTTTGCAAAACTGCGTCTGCATGGATGTCATAAGTTTCTTGTAACATTTGTGTTTGGATGTGTGTCCCTGGACCACTTACATCTTGTAATGTTGGAGCAATAACTGCAGTGAGACCTGTATCTACGCATGCGTTTGCAACTTCTTTTCCATAATAATAATGATCCCAAATAAGACCGTTGCCATTGAGAATATTTTCGTATGCACCAAGTCTTGCAAAAGCTCTGACATCTGATTCTGTTAGCTGCGATTCTGCTTTAAAGAATGTATCTTCAATGAGGTTTTGCGATTTAATTTGATTGTATAGAAGCGCTCTAAAAAAACTCATAGCAATATGTGTATGACAGTTAATAAATGCAGGAGTAATTAAACGATCGCCAAAATCATGGGCAGGAATTTTTTTTGATTCCATTTCTTTTTTAACTGATTCTTGGTAAGATTCTAAAGATAGTTTTTCAACTTTGATAATTTTATTTCCTGAGATTTCTATATATCCAGGATATACTTTGTATTGATTGCCTTCTTTTAGGAGAATTTTTTTGGAAAAAATAACCTCGTTACAATTCAAATTAATTCTCCCCCATGTTTTTTTAACTAAAGACATATGGTTACAAGATATATTATGAGGAAATTTTACTATTATGCAATAACTTTTTTAATATTTTTATTTCACTTTAAGTCTTATTCTTTAGAAGAAGGTTATTTATGGATTCCTTTGTCTTGGACATTTACACTTGATAAAAATGAATCAGAGTTAAAACAAATTAATATTAAATCAGTTAAACTATATTTTCAAGATATTAATTCTAAAAAAGATATTTATTCTTACCTAGATCTTCCGGAAAAAAATAAAAAATTGTTAGCTTTAAATAGTAAATCAATTAGAACATCTTTTTTTTCAAAAAAATTAATAAAATTTCCTGCAGGAAATTATTATTTTTATGGGTGTATAATTGAAATTGTAAAAAATAATAGTCCAACTGAATTATTTATAGAATTTCCAAAATTTTTTGAACAAGGAAATAATGTTTTTTTTCAAGTTAGCGATAAAAAAATTTCACCATTTCCCGCCATATCTACTGAAACTATTTTAGGATTTAAAAAAGAAAAATTTTACCAACATACAACACTGGATTTAATTGATGATGAATACATTCCGGTAAATGAGGTTTTTGTATATATTAGCTCTTTAAAAAACTCAATAAAAAATAAGCCTCAAGGTTTTGTTATTGCTAATAATAAATTCCCTCCTTTACAAGTTTTGGGAGACTCTTTAAAATCTGTTAACTCAAACAGGCTTGGTTTAATTATTGATATAACATGTAATATTCAGGGAACAATGAAATTTGTTTGGACAAGTCAAGAAAATAATTTGCAGTATGTTTTTTATAACAATTTAAATAATAAAAATCAAAACTGTAAATCACATAATTTTATACCAATAAATTTTCATCTTCCAGATGGTAAATGGTTTTTACATTCTATGACTTTAAACAAGCAAAATAAAGTGAAAAGAATATTCGAAACTTACTTATTAAATAGCAAAGATAAATTTGCAAAAAAATATTTTAAAATTTTAGATGGATTTTATTTTTCCTTAAATATTAAAGAGCGTTCTTTGCTCAAGGTTATCGAAATTTCTCTTTACGGTAACAAAAGCAAAAATGGAATTTTTTACTTGGGGAGTACCGAGGTTAAGAAAAATGAAAATGACGAACTATTTTTTTATTTTAAAAGAAATTATGAAATTTATAACATTAAAAAAATATTTTCTGTAAAGCAAATTTATAATGCATATACCTTAGAGTTAATGAAAAAAGATAGAATTATAGGTGATATTCAGTTTAAAACCGTAACAATGAATAAAAAATATAATCCTAAATCATCTATTTATTTAGATCAAATAAGAGAATTTGTAAAAAGTGATTTGAGCATATGTATATCAGATCAAGAAGTATTTGATCCGCTTTTTCTATTGAATGGCTATGTCATAATTAAAAATAATAAAAATTTTAAAAATATTTTAGTTAATAAAAATGATTTTAATTTTGATTTAAAAGGAATGTCGCAAAATAAAATTATTGATTGTATGATAGAAACATTTTCAAAATTTTCTTTTAAACAAAATGTAACCGTTCCTTTTAAGTTTAAAATTATTTTTGAAAGTTATTAAAAATTAATCGAACCATTTTTTAACATTTTTTCCTAGATTATAAACAAAATCAATATTTGCTGTTGTGCTCACAGCACGAACTGCTGCACGAGCTACAAGTATACTAGTAGGGACTGCAACAGGAATAAGGACGCAAGGGCCACATCTTTTGCTTCTATTATTAGCAAATGCATCATTTTCATAGGCATAGTTTGCGTAAGCCAAGTTTTCGGGTTCAAAAAATTTACAGGTCTCATTAGAGAGACAAACTACTGCTCCGGTTGAAGTATTATTTTCTGAAAAATCAAAGGTTTCAATATTAATTTTTGTAGTATTGTGTAATTGATTTTTTTCTTCAGATAATTTTATATTGTATTTTGTCATTCCATTTTCGATTATGTTAAAAGAACATCCTCCTACTCCGCAAGTTAAATCATTTAAATTTTGACTTTCTTGTAACGCAACGTTTTTTATAAGTTCATTTCCAAATTCTTCTATTGTTATTCCAAATATTGAACTTGAAAAAGAAAGAGCCGTGGCAGCAACTAAGATTTTCATAAAATTATCCTAATTTATTTATGGTTAATTTAACAATATGTAATAAATTAAAATGTAATAATTTTTAATTTATTATGAAAGTAACATAATGTTGATTTTTATTAATCGCAATTTTTATAGATTACCATTTTAATAAATGATATAAATTTTTTAAGTATTAAAATTACAATAAATTTTAATATTGAGTTGCTATTTGAAATTCATAATTTAAATTGCTACTGTTTTTTATACAAAATTTGTGTATATTAAGTAATGTATGCAAATAATTTTAATTTATAGAAGAAATTTGATGAATAATAATTATATTTTATGTTTTGTGTTTTTAGTTTTGGTAGGTAATACGCCGTCCACTAAGTTTTTAACATAAGCTTGCCTTAGGTTTTGAATTCATAATTGACTTGACAATTTTTTGTGTTAATTGATTCCAACCACTA
>QOVW01000010.1 GCA_003339605.1 Spirobacillus cienkowskii
TACCGGATCCCATTCCGAACTCCGAAGTCAAGCCCGCCTGCGGCAATGGTACTGCACCTTTAGGTGTGGAAGAGTAGCTCGGTGCAGCCTTTATTTTTTTATACCTCCTTGATGCAGCCATTTATAGTAAAACGGTTTATTGAGATCGGTTATACCTTTTTAGTCTTTTTTAATTAAGTACCTTTTATGAACTTTACCGATACACTATTTATTGAAAACTATTTAAAACCACTTGCGATATCTGATTTAACAGAAATTCAAAAATTGTGTATAGAGCCTATTTTTCAAGGTAACTCAGTTTTTGGGCTAGCGCCAACAGGATCAGGAAAAACATTAGCATTTGTATTGCCTTTATTATTAAAAGTTGATGTTTCATCTCGAAATTCACAACTTTTAATTTTGACTCCAACTCGGGAATTAGGACTCCAAATTGCTAAAGTTGCTAACCAAGTTGCAAAGCTTGTTTTGCAAAATGAAGGTAAAAACGTTTTAATTCGGACAGCTTTTGGCGGCACTCCTATTTCGGCTCAAATTGAGGAAATTGTTAAAAAACCTCATGTAATTATTGCTACACCAGGGAGACTTATTGATTTATTAGAAAGAGAAATTCTTTCTTTAAAAACAATAAGGACTTTAGTGTTAGATGAAGCTGATATATTGGTTAATATGGGTTTTTCAGATCAAGTAGAAGCAATCGTTGAATATTTGCCAAGCGGTATTCAAGTCGCAATGTTTTCTGCTACAAAAAACTCAGAAGTTTCTGACTTAGAAAATTTATTACTCAAAGATTGTAAATATATTTCTGCATCTGTGCAAAATGATGGTTTGACTAACAATCATAACCAGCTTCAAAATTTAATTCAGCACTTTTATGTAAAAACAGCAGATAAAAAAAGCAAAGAGCAATTATTAAAAGAAATTATTTCTAAAGTAATTAATAGCGATAATAATAAGTGTCTTATTTTTTGTCATACAAGAGAAAATGTTCACCAGCTTGCAAGTGTTTTAAAAAAAGATGGTTTTAATGTTGATGCACTTTCTGGAGAACTTGGACAGGTTTACAGAAATAGTATTTTAAGAAATTTTAAAACCGGTAGTTTAAATATACTTGTCGCTACAAATATTGCAGCGAGAGGCATTGATGTTTCTAACTTGCCATATGTGATTCATTTTGATCTTCCTTATACAATTGAGGATTATATTCATCGCTCAGGTAGAACTGGACGTGCAGGCAATAATGGCGCAGTTGTTTCTTTTTGCGAAAACAAAAGTTTTAAATTTTATGAAAACTTAATGAAAGAAGCAAAAATTGAGTACTCTGAATTTAAACAATTTAAAAAAGATCAGAGTTCACAAATAATTTCTCCTAAAAATACTACACATTATTTAAAGGTTTTTATCAACAAGGGAAAAAAAGATAAAATTCGACCAGGAGATATTGTTGGGGCTTTAATTAATGAGTTTAATTTATTAAAAGGTGATATAGGGAATATATATATATTTGATAGATTTTCTCATGTTGAAGTAAATCAAGAATATAAAAATATTTTATTAAATAAAAATTTAAAGATAAAAAACCTCCTTGTTAAGATAAAAGAATCTAATTAAATTAATTTATTTTTAAAGTTTTTAAAATTTCCTCGTAATTTTGTTTGCCAATTTCATTATAGTCAATTAAAATATTTTTTAAATAAGTATCATTTTTGAATTCAATAATTGATCTATATGTCGGAAAGTAGTTAGGGTTTTTTGTGCCCTGATGTGTAATACAAATCACATTTTTTTTAATTAAATACTCTAAATAAGCGTCAAGTTGTTGGTTTTCGATGTTGGTATTTTTTTGAATAAAAGTGTATGAAGATGGAAGATTATTTATTTGATACTGATTAAGAATTGTTTTAAATATATTAATGCAATCAATGACACCTTGAATAGGTATGTTTTGTTTTTCATTTTTTATATTATAAAAAAGTATTTTCTGTGAAGATATTGTAAAGGCTGCTCCAGATAAAATAATAACCCATATTGCTCTTAGCCAGATAAAAAATAGTAATGCAATGATAGGAACAGATCCGTACATATACATAGGGTTATATGCAAGAGATTTTTTTACAAGAAAAATATTAATAAATTGTAAGCATTCAAATAATCCGCAGGCAATAAAAGCACCAATTGCAATAGACGTAAAACTCACTCTTTTACTTGGCATTACGTAGTAAATAAATATGAAAAATATCCATTCAAAAAAAATGCCAATTAAACTTCTAAAAGTGTTTGTGCTATAATTAAAGTAAAAAAAAGAATTGCTGAAATTTATTAATTTAATAAAATTGTCAGATTTTAATAGTATTATGCTAAAAATAAAAGGAGCAATGGTAATAATTGACCAAGATTTTAAAATTCTTTTAATATACCCTGTATTATTGCTAAAACCCATAATATTATCAATAATGTCTTCGATTTTTAAAATAAGTAACATGACTGTAATAAGAAAAGTAACAAAAGATATAATTCCAAGATCTCTTAACTTAAGATTTGAAACAATTGTTTGAAGATAAATTGAGATGTCAGGCCCTACATCTGTTCCAAAGTGTCGCAATATTAGTGGATTTAATGTTTTTGTAAATAAATTATTAAATCCATGAAATGAATGAATAAATGTAAATATAACTGCAAGAAAAGGTACAATTGAAAGAATAGAAATGTACGTGAGCAATGCTGATTTTTCAAGTATCTCACTATGATGTACAGTGTAAAATGACTCTTTGATAATAAGTTCTATTTTTTTAAATATTAGGTTTTTCTTTAAAGCAAAAACAATTTCACGTGGTCTAGGTCTTTTTGTTTTCAATTTTAAATGTTTAACGAGATTTTTAAATTTTACTCTCAATTTTTCCTCGATAATTAATAAATTTTAATTACTTAGTTAATTATCTTAATTCCTGTCGTTGATGTAAAGGTATCAAGTACATTTTTGCCTACAATCAGAGTTGTCAGAACTGATTTTGCAGTGAGCGCTTCGTTGGTAAATAATATGCCTTCTTTAATAAGAGGAGTATTTGAAGTATTACTATCTAAAATTATTGGGCAGATTTTTTCTATGCACGCTATAAAGTCACTAATATTTGTGAAATTAGCATTTAGTATATCTGAAATTCTTAGGTGAACCCAAATGGCAAAAGTACCAGTTTGAATACGTTTTGAAATTTCTAGAGCAACACGTCCCATTGTAATACGAGGATTGATTTCACACAAAGGTTTAATTCTATATCCATAAGTAGAATTTTTATCTTCGTAAATAAAAGCATCGATGCCAAATGGACCTTCAAAATTGGTTTGTAAAAGATTAGCACCTACAAAAGTAGAAACTGCTTTAAGAATTTCTTCAATTCCATTCGTGTTATTAAAATTATTATAAAAGAATTTTTTATAGTTTAAGCTATGGTGAAATTTTTTTGAACCAACGAATGTGCCTTTATACTGACCATTTTGATTTGTTAAAAATTCTGTGGAACCAATATTTATAATTTCTTTTAATTCAGTTATTTTAGATTGATAGGAAAGATCTGATACTTTATTAAACCACGGTTCAATGATAAGAGAGTTTTGTTCTTTTAGAATTTTTTTAATCCAGTTACTCTCTGATTTAGTCAAATCACAAGATCTAACCTTTTTCATGTTTTGTCCAGAACATCCATATGGTGCTTTAATAACAATAAAAGAATAATTATTAGCGCTAAAAAAATCAGAAATAATTTTAATTGTTGAATCATAACAAAAAGCAATTTTAGGTAATTGATCCGGAGAAGGAAAGATGTTTCTAAAATTTTCAAAATGGTTTAATAATTTATTTAGTACCTCTAAAGAGTATATTTTAGAATAAATAATTTTAATATTAATATTAAAAAAATCTTCATTAAAAATATTATTTTGAAAGTCACTTTTACTAATCATTTTTGGTTTAAATAATTTTAAAAAAGCAATACTTTCTGGACTCCACCCCCAGGGTTTTAGTGAACTCACGTAGTTATGTAAGAATTTTTTAAGAATAATTTTATTATCTTGTACTAATTGCCATTCGGGTATTGCAAAACCACACGCTTGAATTTTACTTAAAAAATCATTTCCAGGAATTCTTTCAACTAAAACAATATCTTCTTTTGAAGCAACAAATTGCATTAGAGAAGAGCAGTCATTTTTAAGGTTTTTAATTGTAGATGAGGGAGTAAAACCAATATTTTTTCTGGCAATTTCCTTTTCACAATCTGGATTAAAAAAAAGAATACTTGGTGGTCTACCTTTAGAAGTTGAAAATAAGGATAACTTTTTAATATAATTATCAGATAGTCCAGATTTTTTTCTTCCTGCTTCATCAAAAAGTATACCTTTAGCTCGTGCTGGAGTTAGAGGATATTTTAAAGCATTTGTATAGGCATCCCAATCTGAAACATTAGGGTCTTTCCATTTATGAAACCATGAAACTCCATGTTTGACGTGACCTATCTCTTCTAAATACACTTGCTCAAGGATCGATGCCGTTATGAGGTCTTCAACTTTTAACATTAAGTTTTTATAAAATAACGAATAATCTAAATTTGCTTGCTCAAAAGTCATACTCATTTGAGTTACAAACTCAAAAGGCGATTGAAGTGATGACAGACAATTCCAAAAAAACGAATTAACTGGAATTTCACCAAAACTAACCCCTAATTGGTGCATTCTTTCTATATATAAAGATAGATGATTTTGTTCCTCTAAAATTGTTTTCGCAATTCCCATTCTAAAAGTTTTTGGTGCTTCTGGGAATTTTAATAATACTAAAGCCATAATTTCCATTGCTAACAGTTCATGATTTGCAAAAAAATGAAGAATATAACCTCTTTGTTCGTTACGATAAATTTGCTCTCTATTGGGAAATTTAGTTTTTTTTATTGCAGAATCATCTCTAACCTTGAGTTCAGCTGGCCTACCAGGAATTTTTGGTGCAGTTATTGCCTTGTATTTTTTATTGTCAGTTAAATTAATGGGCTTCAAAAGTTTGTCACTGTTAATATTCTGACCAAATAGAATTATTTCTGCAAACTCATTTAATTCCATAAATTTAATCCTTAATACACGGCAGATATTGCATACGTTGGAAAAGATTGCCGATAGTTTATGCGACATAAAGAACAAACCTGCTCAATATTTTTATGGCAAACTTGAATCAAGATGGCAATAAAAATTTCACCATAATGATATTTAGTGGTTAAGGAAAATTTTATGGCGGAAAACGAAGAAAAAAAGGCTGATGAAAAAAAAGGTGACGAAAAAGGAAATGATAGTCCTACAAAAGGCGATAAGAAAAACAAATTAGTATTGATTGCTGGAATAGCTGGAGTTCTTTTAGTTGCTCTTGGTGTTGGTGGCTTTTTTATAATGAAAACCTTAGGTGGTAATAAAAACCATGATGATGTTGCGCAAGAGCAGCATGATCCACATCAAAATGCCGGTAATAAGGATGATAAAAAAGATGACAAGAAAAATAGTGAACCTAAAAAAGATGAACCAAAAAAAGATGAGCACAAGAAGGATGAACCTAAGAAAGATGAACCTAAAAAGGACGATCCTAATAAAAAGGCTGAACCACCTAAAAGCGATCCAAATGCTAAACCAGAAGAACCTAAAGGAACAGCAAATTTTGGTGATACATTCTCGCTTCCTAAAATAGATTTAAATCTTGGAAATGCAATTGAAAATAGATTTATCAGGATTGCAATTGCAATTGAATATAGAGGTGGCGAAAATCAGGGACTAGAATTAAAAAAGCGAGAAGCTCAAATTAAGGATATTGTAATAACTTCAGTAACAAGCAAGACGCGACTTATTTTAATTTCAGAAAATGGAAAAGAAAATTTAAGAAGAGAAATTTTAAATAGAATTAATGAAGTTACAGATAGGCCAATTCAAAATGTTTACTTTACTGAATTTTTTGTGGAGTAAAGCATGGATCAAGTATTAAGTCAAAACGAAGTTGATGCACTGTTAAATGCTGTATCTGATGGTAGAGTTGAAGGTAGCGACGCACCAAAAGATGCAT
This sequence comes from Spirobacillus cienkowskii, assembly GCA_003339605.1. GTDB lineage: Bacteria > Bdellovibrionota_B > Oligoflexia > Silvanigrellales > Silvanigrellaceae > Silvanigrella > Silvanigrella cienkowskii. Next base: position 6,080 of record QOVW01000010.1, read on the forward strand.
CAGGTATAGTCCATTATGATTTAGCAAATGAAGATCGAATTATTCGTGGACGAATGCCTACTTTGGACATTATTCACGATAGATTTATCAGACTTTTTAGAATTTCATTATCTTCAGCATTAAGAAAAGTTGCAAATATTGGAGTAAATAGCTCTGGGCCAATTAAGTTTGGAGAATTTATGAATTCTCTGCCACTTCCAAGCTGTTTAAATATTTTAAGATTAGATCCTCTTCGTGGATCTGCTGTTATGGTAATTGAAAGTAAACTTTTGTATGCATTGGTAGATAGTCTATTTGGTGGTTCTGATGTTCCCTATACAAAAATTGAAGGTAAAGATTTTACTCAAATTGAAATTAAAGTAGCAAGAAGAATTGTAATGTCTGCAGTTGATGATCTCGAAAAAGCATGGGCACCTGTTTTTCCATTAAAAATTACTTATTCTAGAACCGAAATTAATCCACAATTTGTTGCAATAGTTCCTCCTAGTGATGTTGTAATTTCTACAGCATTTGATGTCGAATTAGAAAAAATGAGTGGCTCTATTAAATTAGTATTTCCGTATTCAACGCTAGAACCAATTAAATCAAAATTAAGTGTTGGATTTCAAAATGAACAATTAGAAGTTGATCATATTTGGATCAATAGAATTAAAACTCAGTTATTAGGTACCAGTGTGAACTTGATATGTAATATTGGAAGCTGCTGGATTAATTTAAGAGATCTTATGGAGATTTCTAAAGGTGATGTTTTACTTTTAGATCGTGATGCAGATAAACCATTAGATATTACAGTCGAAGGTATTCATAAATTTCGAGGTATTCCTGGAATTATTCGCGGAAATAAAGCAATTAAAATTACAGAAATAATTGGAGATAATTAAAATGGCAGACTTAAATGAAGGTTTTCGACCAGAGGATTTTGGTCTTGAAGGAGGAGATGAAGGCGATGCTGCTGCAGCGAATGCCGCAGCAGAGGCAGATGCTGCAGCAGCTCCACCTCCGTCATTAAAAGATGATGACTCAATGAAGAATATCGATCTTTCAAGAATGAAAATGGTTTTAGATGTTCCTCTTAAAGTAACGGTAGAGCTTGGAAGGACAAAGCTACTTGTAAATGATTTATTGCAGCTTGGGCAAGGGTCTGTCATAGAACTCGATAAAATGGCAGGTGAACCAATGGAGGTTTTTGTTAATGATAAGCTTGTGGCAATGGGAGAAGTTGTTGTTGTTAACGAAAAATTTGGTGTTCGGTTAACAGATGTAATGAGCGGTATTGGAATGGATGAATCAAATTCAGGAGATAGCGTTTAGATAATATGGAGTATTATATGAAATTTAAACGGTCATTTTTTTTATTATTTTATAGCTTAATTCTAACTAATAACTCTTTTGCTGAACAAATTAAAGAGTCTACTGTACCGCCGATTAAGTATCCAGAAAAAAAATATGATGAATCTCAATTTAGACGAGAGATTATAAATTCATTTTTTAATAATGAAGCCACGGATAAAGATTCAAGTAATATGACAGGAAATCAAAATTATTTAAGTAACGAACAAAATAAAAGAATTGATTCTTATAATAATAGTCAAAATAACTTGAATATTAATCTTGAAAAAAGAGAAAGTGCAGATAATTTAGAAAAATTAATGGAAAAAAATGTCATAAAGAAAAAAGCAGAAATAAAAAAGAAAAATTTAATGGATCTACCAGAAAAAGACTCAACTCGTAGTGATTCAGAAATTTGGAAAGTAATATTATTATCATTAATATTTATCGGGTTCTTATTTTTATTTGGATTCTTTTTAATTAGATTTAAAAAGCAAGGGTTATTTTCTTTAAATAAATCAGAAAAAACAATGGAAGTTGTTTCTACCCTTTCAATTTCTCCTAAAAGGCAAGTAATTATACTTAGGATTAGAGATCAAGAAATTGCAGTATCAAACACAGAGAATGGAATAACATTTTTAACAGAAATTGGTTCATCATCATCTTCTTCTGCTGGAGGAGGTATAAATGAAAAAAGAGCATTACAAATTAGCGAAAAATATTTTCTTCCTTCTCAGGAAAAAAAAATAATTGAAAAGATAGAACAAAAAAAGGAAAATAGCACGAACGAAAAGAACTTAGAAAAAAAATCAGATATATTATTAAAAGCTCTTAAAAGTATAAATGCAAATTCATTAAATCAAAAAAAGAATAAACAGCTAGATATTGATGATAAGGTAGAATTAAAATCTGAGCCATTTCCAAAGTATTTAGCAAGTCAATTTGAAAATGAAGCAAAAAAAGAAGTAAGAAAGAAAGAGGAAGAAGTTGATAGTGTTGAAAATGTAACTAATTTAATAAGAGAAAAACTACGTTCTATGAAACCTTTAAACTAAATTTTAATTGGCAGGGGATTAACATGAGATTATTGTTTTTATTCAAGTTAATACTCATTTCATTCTTTCTGTCGTTTTCATTATTTGCGCAAGATAATAAAAATAATAATCCAAATAATATGGAAAAAAATTGGCAAGGAGATAATAAATCAGTTCAAAATAAATTAAACTTAAATGAAAATAAAATGCCAATTTTTTCTATAAATATTGCAAATGGCGAAAATCAAGATGATTATGTTCCTGCAATAAAAGTTCTTGCAATACTTACATTGTTAACTTTTGGTCCTGCAATATTACTATTAATGAGTTCGTTTACTAGAATTTTAATTGTACTTTCATTCTTGAGACAAGCATTAGGAACACCAACAATGCCTCCTAATCAAATTATAATTGCAATATCTTTGTTTTTAACTTACTTTGTAATGTCTCCAACTATAACAAAAATATATGATTCGGCAATTGTTCCTTATATGCAAAAAGATCTTACAACTAAAGAAGCGCTTGAAGTTGGTCAAAAACCACTCCATGAATTTATGATGTCTCAAGTAAAATCTGATGATCTTAAACTATTTTATCAAATGAGCAAAATAGAAAAACCAATGACAAAAGATGATGTTCCTATGCGAATATTAGTGCCATCATTTGTTATTAGTGAATTAAAAAGTGCTTTTCAAATTGGATTTTTAGTTTATTTACCATTTATTGTAATTGATATGATTGTAAGTAGTGTGCTTATGGCAATGGGTATGATGATGTTACCTCCAACTGTAGTGAGTTTGCCGTTAAAGTTAATACTATTTGTTGTTGTCGATGGATGGAATCTATTAGCAGGTTCTTTAATAAAAAGTTTTAATTAGGGATTAATTTATGAATAGTCAACAAGTAATAGATATTATATTATCAGTTTTATATATTACAGTTGAAATCTCACTTCCACTTTTAGGTATTGCAATGATTATTGGTTTATTAGTGAGTGTTTTTCAAGCAGCAACTCAAATAAACGAGTCAACATTAAGTTTTTTACCTAAAATTGCGTCAATGATTTTGATATTAATTGTTTTATCACCGTGGATGCTTAGAAAATTAAACGATTATACCCATAGAATTTATGAAAAAATACCAGAAATATCAAGAGGAAAATAAGATTATTAAATGGATCTTTTATCTGTTATTCAATTAAACCCTAAGACTTGGCCACTTGCTGTAATGGTTTTTTTAAGAATTACTACAGTTTTCTTTTTTATGCCAATATTTGGCGATCAAGCTGTTCCTCCGCGTTTAAGAATTCTTCTTGGTTTAGCAGCAACATTTTTTATTTATCCTCTAGTTTCTGATGCGGTATATCAAAAAGAAATGCTCATGCAGTGGAGTGCATTGACGCTTGCGATGGCAACTGTAAGAGAAGTTATTTTCGCGTTTGCTATTGGTTTTTCGGCAAAACTAGTGCTTTATGCTGTTTCAATTGCTTCTCATGCAGTTGGAGTTAATATGGGTTTTCAAGTAGCCTCCATGTTTAGTCCAGGTGCAAATGAGCATGAGTCAGCATATTCGGTATTTAAAAACTGGATTGCAATTGTTTTAATATTAACTTTAAATGTTCATCATATTTTTATTGAAGGTATTTATAAATCATTTATTTATGTCCCTATCGGTGCTACTGCAGATCCCACAGCATTGGGCAAGGTAGCAGTTGGAATAGCGCATGAAGCTTTTTCTTTAGGTTTAAGGTTAGCTGCGCCATTAATATCTGTACAAATTTTAATTAATATATCCTTAGGTTTGCTTAATCGAGCACTTCCATCTTTAAACGTATTTATTATTAGTTTTCCTTTTAGCTTTATAGTAACTATGTTGATTATGTATATAAGTGTCACTTCTTTTATTTCTGTTTTAGGCAATTATGGAATGCAAAAAGATGTTTCTTGGTTTGACTCTATGCGACGAGTTTTTGTTCCAGTTTCATCTCCATAAAAATTAAAAAATAAGGTACATAATGGAAAATAGAGAAGAAAATTCAACTCAAGATAAAACAGAAGAAGCAACGGAAGAAAAGAAGCTTCAATTTCGAGAAGAAGGTAATATTGCCAATCCTAAAGAGATAGTTGCTGCAACAACATTAATTTTATTTACAGCATATTTTTATTTTTTTTCAGGAAATATTGTTAATTCATTCTTAATGACGTTTGAACGTTCATGGAATGGGTTTCCATATTATTTTGTAGACTATTCAAGTCTAATAAAAATTTTATTATATTCTTTGTCCCCAATAGTTCCGCATCTTGTTATTATTTTGTTTATGAGCACAATTTTTCCATCTTTATTTGGTCTGATATTTACAAAATTTAACTGGTCTTGGAAAAAAGTAACATTTAATTTGGCTAAAGTAAATCCAATTTCTGGAATAAACCGATATTTTAGTCCAAATTTTATTTTTGAATTTGGAAAAATAATTTTTAAATGCTCAATTTTATCATTGATTATTTATTTTGTATTAAAAGATGAAATTAAAAATACTCCTCAAGATTATTTTTATAATAATATTGATTTTATGAAAATATTTGGAAATTCAATATTTAAGCTTTTATTTATTATGTCGATTGCTGGTATTGTTATTGGTATTTCTGATTTTTATTTTAATTTATGGAAAATTAATAGAGACATGAAAATGACAAAACAAGAATTAAAAGAAGAAGTAAAAAAACATGAAGGAGATCCTCTTTTAAAGTCTCAAAGAAAAAGAATCGCTCGTGATTTTGCAATGAGAAAAAGTTTAAAAGATGTACCGAGAGCATCATTTATAGTAACTAATCCCGAACATTTTTCTGTTGCTATAAGATATTTTAAAGGAATGACTGCTCCAGTTGTTGTCGCAAAAGGTCAAGATTTAATTGCTTTTAAAATACGAGAAATTGCAAAAATTCATGATATAATCATAGTTGAAAATAAACCATTGGCGCGGACTCTTTATAAAACAGTAAAAGTAGGTCAAGAAATTCCGTCTTCATTATATCAGTCAATAATTGAAGTTATTCGTTATATTTATCAAATGCGCGGAAAAAAATATTTTGAACGAAATTGAGGTTAATTTATGTCAAATACTCAAAATCAAATTGGTGAAGGAGGTTTATTGACTACCTCTCAATCAAGTTTTCTATCTAGAAGTCCTGATCTGATGATTGCAACGGTAATCATTGGTACTGTTTTAATGATGATTTTTCCACTGCCTGCGGTTTTAATTGATTTAATGCTTGCTTTAAGTATTTCTGTTTCTTTAATTATTCTAATGGTTAGCATATATATTACAAAACCCCTCGAATTTGGAGTATTTCCAACTTTACTATTAATTTCAACATTATTTAGACTTTCGTTAAACGTAGCTACAACAAGAAATATATTATTACATGGCGCTGATGGTGATGTTGCAAATTTGGTTGTCGCGTTTGGTAAAGTTGTGGTAGGCGGAAATTTTTTTGTTGGTTTTGTAATTTTTGTCATTCTTATGGTCATTAATTTTATTGTTATTACTAAAGGTGCGGGACGCGTTGCAGAAGTTGCTGCTCGTTTTACTTTGGATGCAATGCCTGGAAAGCAAATGGCAATCGATGCAGAATTGAATGCAGGACATATTAATGCTGATGAGGCTAAAAAAAGAAGAAAATCAGTAGAAAAAGAGGCTGATTTTTATGGTGCAATGGATGGTGCAAGTAAGTTTGTACGTGGAGATGCAATTGCAGGGATAATCATCACACTTGTAAATATTATTGTTGGATTTGCGATTGGAATTTTAATGTACAAATTGCCACCTGTTGATGCTGTTGCAAAGTTTACTTTGCTCGCAGTCGGTGATGGTCTTATAAGCGCAATTCCAGCGCTTATGATTTCAACAGCTGCAGGTATTATAGTAACAAGAGCAACCAGTGAAGGAAATTTGGGCGTTGAAGTATTAAATCAGATTAGAATTCACCCTAAGGCTTTTTATATTGCTGCAGGTTTAATTTTTTTGTTAGCGATAATTCCTGGTTTTCCAAAAATTCCTTTTTTTACTTTATCTATATTTCTTGCTTTTTTAGGACGTGCTTCAAGTAAATGGATTGAAAGAAAAAATATCACAGATGAAAATTTAAAGTATGCGGATGATCTTAAAAAAGGAGAAAAGGATACCAATAGTTTAGACAATTTGATGAAAGTTGACATGATTGCAATAGAGGTTGGTCATGCATTAGTTCCTTTAATCGATCCAGCACAAGATGGCGAAATTGTTGATAGAATTCAGGGTATTAGAAAACAATTTGCCCAAGAAATGGGAATAATTATTCCTCAAGTACAATTGCGGGATAATTTGCAACTTGAGCCAGGTGGGTATCAGATTTTATTAAAAGGGAACAAAATAGCGTTTGGAAATTTAATGGTTGATTATTTTTTAGCCATGGATCCAGGAACTGTCGAACATCCTATTCATGGAGAAGTAACAAAAGATCCAGTATACGGACTTCCTGCTATTTGGGTTCATAAAAGAGATAAAGAAGAAGCCGTATTTAGAGGGTATACAGTTGTAAACTGCTCAACAGTTATAGCAACGAATATTACAAAGGTTTTAAAAGAGCATGCTGCAGATTTGTTAACTCGGCAAGATGTTCAGTATTTAATTGATAAGTTAAAAGAATCTAATCCGAAAGTAGTCGATGAAGTTATGCAATCTGATAGATTAAATTTAGGAGAAATTGTTAAGGTAATGCAAAACCTGCTTCGTGAAGACGTGTCAGTTCGAGACATTCTTACCCTGTTTGAGTGCTTGGCAGATCATTGTAGAATAATTAAAAATCCTGATGTTCTTGCAGAACAATGTCGTAAAAATTTTGGAAGAAATATTGTCCAAAAGTATACAAACGAAAAGGATGAATTGATTGTTGTTACATTTGATAGATTAATCGAAGACATTTTATCTGGAGGTCTTGTGACAACAGAAAATGGATCGACATATTTAAACTTAGATGCAAAAAATGCTCAGGAAATACTGCAAAAATTATTGAGATCTATGCAAATTTTTGACAAAGAAGGAACGCAGCCAATTTTATTAATTAGTGCAAGAATGCGGCAAGCATTTTATAAATTAGTTTCAAGATATGTCCCTCATTTAGTTGTGCTATCATATGATGAAATACCTGCAGAAATTAATGTTAAAAACTTAGAATTGATAGTTTAAATTTTGTCAATAAATGTTTTAAAGGGTGTGCAATGGATATTAGAAGGTTTGAGTCATTCTCCTTACAGGATGCTATAAAGCTTGTAAAGCTAGAGCTAGGACGTGATGCAGTCATTCTTTCAACACGTGAAAAAGAAGTATATTCAGAAGAATTAGAAAAAAACTGTAAAATATATGAAGTTACTGCAAGTCCAAGTGCAACAATTAATGGTAAAGTTATAAATCAAAAGGCAGGTTTAGCATTGCCTAAGGTAGACTTTCCAAAGGTAAAATCAAAAAATGAGGCCACAATTGTTAAAGGCTCTCAAATAAAGAAACCGTTGTTAACTCCTACTCTTTCTAATTTAAATCCTGAAACGAGAAATATGGCAAAGACCTTTGCAAATGCTTTGAATAGAGATTTTGCAAAGGATAAAATAATTAATGTAGAAAAAAGCAAAATAAATTCAAATTATGTTGCTAATGTGGATGAAGTCAATTCTCTTCGCTCTGAATTAGTAAGAGTTAGAAAAGAAATTGAATCACTTCCTCAAGTTGATGTAACAGAGCAAATTCAAGAAATTAAAGTTTTATTGCATGATATTATGAAAGAAAATTACAAGAAATCGTGCGATTCAGCTAATAATTTTGTTACTGATATAGGAATTCGATTACGTAGTTCTGGAGTTTCTGAAAATTTTATTAATCAGTTAGTCTCATGGTTAATTTCATTGGAAGATCCAAAAACCAAAGAAGACCTCATTAATTCAAATGAAAAATTACGAGAATTTTATTTAAGTTCAACAATAAAATATATTTTTAGATATTTAAAAGTTACTGGCCCATTTCGAGACGAAGCTAATCAGAAAAAAGTGATTTGTTTAGTTGGTCCTACTGGTGTTGGAAAAACTACTACACTTGCAAAAATTGCAGCAAAATTAAAAATAAATGATGGTAAAAATGTTGAATTAGTTTCTTTAGATTCTTATAGAATTGCTGCTGCTGATCAATTAAGAATTTATTCAAAAATATTAGAATGTCCTTTTGCTGAACTTTCTGATAAAAATGAATTAATTAATTTTATTTCTAAAAAACATTCTTATCAATATATTTTAATTGATACAGCAGGTCGAAGTTCAAGATTTTCAGATCAAATGATGTCGCTTAAGAAATTAGGAGAAGCGCCATTACCAATTGAATTTCATTTGGTACTTTCTTGTACAATGAAGCAACGTGATATTGATGAAACAATTAGAGGATTTCGATTTTTATCACTATCTAGTTTAATTTTTACTAAGCTTGATGAATCTTGGGCTTTTGGCGAAATATTAAATAGTAGTATTCAAAATAAAATTCCACTTAGTTACTTTACTACAGGTCAGAGAGTTCCAGAAGATATAGAAATTGCATCAAAAGAGAGAGTTGTTGAAAGGTTACTTAGGCTTTAATTTTAATTAATTCTTTTAGGAATCTACATATGTTTGATCAAGCTTCAAGTTTAAGAGAACTAATGAGAAATGTTCAAAAAGATAGTCAAGTTATAGTTCAGAAAAATGAATATCAAAATAAAATTCCAACTGTTCTTGCAGTTTCGGGTGGCAAAGGCGGAGTTGGCAAAACGTTGACCACTGCAAACTTAGGGCTTTGTATGGCTAGAATGGGAATGCGAACATTGCTTATCGATGGTGATTTTGGCCTCGCAAATTTGGATGTCGTTCTAAATTTAAGACCGCAATACACTTTAGATGATGTTTTATGTGGGGAACGCCATTTGAAAGATATTATTATTACAGGAATAGAAGGTGTTAGAGTCATACCCTCGTCAAGTGGAGTTATGAAAGTTCCTGAGCTGGATAAAATTCAAAAGCTAATGCTGTTAGATCAAATTGAATCTTTAGATGAAGAATTTGATGTTGTATTAATTGATACTCCTGCAGGAGTTTCAAAAAATGTTCAATATTGGACATCTTCAGCCGCAGAAGTCATAATGGTTGTAACGCCTGAACCTACAAGTTTAGCAGATTGCTATGCGAGTATTAAAATTTTATCACAAATGACTTTAGAAAAATCTTTTAAATTAATTGTTAATATGGTTAAAAATGATATAGAAGCAAAAAAAATATACGAAAAGATTTCTACATTATCAGATGAATATTTGCAAGTTAGAGTTGAATATCTTGGCTTTATTCCATTTGATGAGGCGATGAGAAATTCAATACGAGAGCGTATTCCTTGTGTTCAAAAATATCCGTTTTCTTTAGCCTCTCAAGGTTTGAGAGATATATCAAGACAAATTGTAACTCAAGGAACTGTAGGGCAACTTAAAGGAACAATGCAATTTTTTTGGAGAAAAATGGTATCAGCGAACACTCCTGATATTCTTGGATATCGATAGTTATTTTAATTACTTGATGGAGGAATAATGAGCTTTTCAGGAGCTGCAACTAAAAAGCAATTGGTAGTTGAAACTGATCTAAAAATTAGACAAAAGCGAATTCCTCAAAATCAAACACGTGCAGTTCCTTTAACGAGTGATCCGATGCGTAATCAAATTATAATGGATTACGCTCCTTTAATTAAATATATAGCGCAAAAAATTGCAGCACGTTTACCTTCTAATATTGATTTGGATGATTTATTTTCTGCCGGTGTGATAGGTTTAATGGATGCAATTGATAAATACGATCCTAGTAGAGATAATAAGTTTAAAACATACGCAGAATTTAGAGTGCGTGGTGCAATGTTAGATGAACTGAGAAACCAAGATTGGGTTCCTCGTAGTGTTAGAGAAAGTAACAAAAAAGAAGATAAAGCTAAATTAGAATTGGAACATAAATTAGGACGACCTGCTACAGAAAGAGAAGTTGCAGAATTTTTGGAAGTGTCTTTAGAAGAATATCAAGAGAGAATGGGGCGTACTCGGGTTTCTATGATGAGTCTTGAAGAATTAGGCGGAACGAATACAAACGACAAAAAATCACTTCTTGATTGTTTAGAAAATCCTAATTCTAAAAATCCTTTTATGCTTCTAAAAAATAAAGGAGTTCGTGATATTATTATGAAAACAGTAGAAGAATTACCAGAAAAACAAAAGCTAGTTTTGAGTCTATATTATTATGAAGACTTAAATTTAAAAGAAATTGGCCGAATATTAGACGTAACAGAATCTCGAGTATCGCAGCTCCATACTCAGGCTGTTCAAAAACTAAAAATTAAGCTCAGGCATATTTTGCAAGATTGAAGTTTTAGCTGAAGGAGTATTTTAAAAATGGGAAAATATAAACCAATAAACAAAGATTCTTTGATACTTGTTGTTGATGATTTTCCAACAATGAGGAAAATTGTGAAAAGTGTACTTAAACAACTTGGGTATCAAAATATAGTTGAAGCAGAAGATGGACAGCTTGCATTAAATACTCTTGCAGTCAATCCAGCAATTGAATTTATTGTCAGTGATTGGAACATGCCAAACATGACTGGAATCGAACTTTTAAAATCTGTACGAGCTCATAAAGATGAAAGAATTAAAGGTCTTCCATTTTTAATGGTTACGGCAGAGGCCGACAAAGATAATATTGTTGAAGCGGTAAAAAGTGGTGTAAGTAATTATATTGTAAAACCATTTAATGCAGCAACAATGAAAGAAAAGATAGATAAAATATTTGTAAAATAAATATTCTTAGATATAAAGTCTCTTAGTTTAATGGAGTACATTTTTATATGCAAAAGAACCTCACGCTTGATGATATTGAAGACATTAATCATGTAGGCGCTACGGCAGAGGTTAAGCCTACAACCTTTGATCTTAAGCTTATTTCTACAAAAATTCCGATAAAGTATTGTGAATATAAAATTTCAAATAATGTAAATAAAATGCTAAAATCTGAAACAAGTGCAATATCAACCAAAGGTATTTTATTTCAGGTGCAACTCGAGTTTAAAGTCGGTAGTTTATTGCGCGTATGGGTAGAAATTCCAGACTATTGGGTGAGAAAGTCTAAAATAGTCGAATACCGTCATACCGCCGCGCCTACATACTTTCAAGTTTTATGTCGCGTCTTAAATGTAGAAGAATTGTTAAAAAAAGGCGCAAAATACCAAATTCTTACAGAAATATTAAGTCTTGATTCTGTTGATGAGACTGTACTTATTGAATATTTAAAAAATTGTGGGACAAATTATAAATGAACTATGTTTTGTTATTAATATGTATAGGGTTTGTACTTTTTGTATTTCAAGTTGTGTTTTTTTTAACTTGTATAAAATGGTTAAAGAGTGGAAAACTAAAAAGAGATAAAGAGTTTGCAATTTTGGATGCTGAGCGTGCACAGCTCATAGATATGCAGGCAATGTTAAGCAATGAAGTTAAAGAAGCAAAAAAGTTAGCTTCTGATACCTTAAATAAGCTTATGGTGATTGGTTCAGAAGCTCATGCAGAGTGGGAAGATGTCACAAAAAAGATAAATAGTGTATTAGTAGAAGTTGATAAACATTCTGAAATGTTATTGGAAGAAAACTTATCTAATTTAAATATGAAAACATTAGCTTTAGAAAAAATAATTAAAGACGCACAAATTTTAAATGAAAACTTAATTGCTTCTACAAAAAAATCTCAAAAAATATTACGTTTGTTTGATGCAACTGTTCCGCCGGAAGATATATTTAAAGAAATTCAAACCGAAAAATATGCTGAAGCAAAAAAATTGTTACAAGATGGAATTGAGGCGAGTGATGTTTCTAGAAGACTTGGCATGAGTATGTCTGAAGTCTTATTATTATCTTCTTACCTTTAGTATCAAAAAATCAAAACAATTTTTGGTTATCTTTTTGAAATTAAATATTTTTTGTAAAAAATTCGTTGACTTTTGAAAAATAAAATTATATTTTAAATTTTGATAAATTTATTAGTTTTTTTATAATTTTTACAGTATTTTATTAATTAAATAAAAGTATTTTAGAGAGGCAATATGAGTAATTATTCAGATTTTAATTCTTTTGTGTCTATGATTAATAATTGTAAAAGTGAGGACGAAATAAAAAATTTATTTAATTCTAGTAAGATTTTATTTGAATTAAAGAAAATTCCTAAAGAGATAATTGATGAAAACAATTTTTTTGTGAATAGCTTTTGTCGGTTTGGATTTTTGAATGTTAATTCTGAAATAACTAAAAAATTCTTAACTACTTCTAAAGAAACTTTGCTACTTTCAATAGCTGGAGTAACAGCTATCGGCTATAAAATTATTGAAAATGATTCAAATAAAAAATTTAAAAAAAATCTAATTGGATCAGGTGAGCCTTTAGTCCTTGAGAAAGGTAGTGAAGTTTACTATTTATCTAAAGAAAATAGTGGAAATATACTTTTTGTGTGTGAATTTAATGATTATTCAAATAATTTTTTAATTAAAGAAGTACTAGAAGAAGAGAAAGTAAAAGTTGAAGAAGAATTAAAATCACTTAATGAGTATTATTTTCAATATGATAAAAGATATCAAAAAGTTTATCAAGAAGGAGCTTATCTTTGGGAAATTGATACACCAAATGAGTTTTTAGTAAAATTTCTAGAAGAATATTCAAGAGAAGAGGTTGGAAATAAGGTTATAGACTTAGGTTGTGGTGAGGGTCGAGACTCTTGTTATTTGGCTGCACGCGGCTTTGACGTTTTAGGTGTAGACGTATCTGTTAGTGCAATTGAAAAAGCAATAGAAGTCGCACGAAGCAAAAACGTTAATCCTAAATTTTTGATTAGAGATGTTTTTTATTTACGTAACTTACCTGATATTTATTATGACTTAGCAATTAATATGGGTTGTCTGCATATGATTGATAATAAAGATCAAAGAGAAATGCATATTAAAAGAGTATTTGAAATTATAAAACCAGGCGGTTATTTTCTAGTAGCTCATTGTCGTTCAAATTGGGGAGAAGGATTTTTTTCAATGCCACATTGGGAAAGTGTTGGAAAAATAGTACCAGGTGAAGCTATGGAGCGAAGAATTAGAACCGCAGATGGAAAAGAGAAATTTGTAAAATTAGATATTTTCCCATATTATGAAGCAAATGAAGAAAATTTAGTCAGTGAAATTACAAGATCAGGTTTTGTCCTAGAAAAAGCTTTTAACGAAAAAACTTATGCATTTGGAAATACAGCAATAGTTTTATTTAGAAAGCCTAAAAATTAGTATTAAAATAATTAGAGCATTTATGTCTTGATAATATTAAATTCGTTTGGCAGCAACAATCATTTTTTGCGAGAAAGAATAATTGGCAAGATTATAATGTTACCCTATTTTTTGGCAAGTATTTTTTATCGATTATCAAATGGTTGTTTAATTTTAGCGTTTAGTTGGTTGATGCTAAATGCTTTTATTGATGGAGAAAAAAAATTATTTTGGATAATATTAACAAGTTTTTTACCCGCCTTGATTGTTGCACCAATAATTAATTTTATATCTAATTATTTTAATGTAATTTATATAATAGTTTTTGGCTGCTTATGTATTAAATTATCAGTAATTTTAATAATTATATTTAATAATTATTTGTATTTATTGGTTTCTTTAAATTTATTTTTATGGTGCATATTTTTTGTTCTTGAGTCGAGTTGGGAGGCTTGGTTTACTGAGATTTCAAAAAGTATTCGAGATGATAAAATTAAGCAAAAGTTTAATAGTATGACTTTAACATGTTCTCAAGCTGCACTTATGATAGGGCCATTACTGGTTTCACCTGGAATGAGAATAAATAGTAAATATGGCCCATTTTATATTTCAATAATATTATATTTTGTTACAATTTTACTATTGATTTATAGTGGATTTATTAATAATAAAAAATTTATAATTAAAAATTTTAGTAATGAAAAAAATATTTCAATTAAAAGTATTATAAATAAACTGCCATCAATCAATATTTTTTTAATTTTAATACTTATTTGGCCTGTTTTAGGAATGATCAACATGATGCTCCCTATTATAGGGAAAAATAGATTAGGCGGAAAAGTTGAATATGTGGCTTATCTTGATTTTTCTATTGGCTTAGGAATGGCAATTTCTGGTATTTTATTGTCTTTTTTTGCAGCAAAGTATTTTTTTAACTACAAAGGATTATCTGTTTTATCGATTTTGGGATTTTTGTCTATTACTTCTTTTTGCTTATTTTTTAATAATTTGTATATTTTATTTATTTTAATTTTCTTATTTGGCATGTCTTTTGGTGGAATAAGAATTATTATTAGAAAATATCTAGTGGATTTTTTAACTCCTTCTGAAGTCGCTAAACTAATTGGATCGGCAAACGCCATCGGTTTTCCGGTTGTAACATTATTTTCTTATTTATATTCCACGTCTTCAAAAAGCGAATTATTTCCATTATTAGTATTTATTATGTTTATTTTATTTGCATTTATTTTCTCATACAATTTAGGAAGAAAATCAGAAAATAATATTTTTAAAAATTAGTATTTATTTGCTAATTTTAAGTGCAGACAAAAATTGATTTTTATTTAAAAATATTTTAAGTGGTATCTTTGCTTTATTTTCTAAACATTATATATTAGGAGGCAATTTTGTTAAGAGGATTAATTTTACTACTATCAATATATTTATTTGTCTTTATTAATGACTCTAAATTAAATTTTTCAACTGCTGCTTATGCTGTAAATTTGGATAATCACTCTTTTCCGCAAAGGGTTTACCGAGCAACACCCTCTAAACCTGATAAAGTATTTAAATATGGTTTTAAGAGAAATGCTTCCGGATCAACAAGTTTAGCACAACATATTCAAGCAGATCCTGGGCAACAATCTGTTTTTATAAGCACAACATCAAGCTATAAGTATGCAGTTGAACTTGGTCGTAAATTTGCTGCGACTTGGTGGGACGTTGATGAATTTTATGTATACGAAGTTATTCCGCAAAGTAATTTTATTAATGTATCGAATGTTTTTTATAGTACTTATAATCATCATCATGATCACAGAAAATCTTTAATAGAAAATTATAGTACCATATTTACAATTGAAAATGAATTTGCTGCAATGAATTATATTCCTCCAGAAACAATTGTTTTAGCGACTCGCTATGTTTTATCTGGAAATGAATATATTAGCGATGATGGATCTTATATCAATAATATTACTCGTACTGATTCGCGATTTCCTGTTATTGAACCAAAAATTTATAATGACAGTTTTCCATTAGGAACAGTGCAAAGTGCCTATTTTGAGTTTTATGGTGCAAATCCTAATTTTGCGTGTTTTAATGACTCTTTGCCTATAATGTCGGGTCAAGTATACATTGATGATAAGGTTTCTAAAGATCAGTTGTATCATGTTAAAAAAAGAGATATCTCCGGTAATGCAAATAAATTAATTTGTCCTAGCAAAAATTTAATGCAAAAAAAATCATTTTATATGAATATGCCTGATGATTTTTTAGAAAAAAACAAAAATGAATTTAAATTTTCTACTTTTAATTTGCCAAATATTTGTTTAACACCAAATAAAGGTTATATTGGAAAATATTTTTATGTCAGTATTGCTGCGTGTTCTGAGAAACAAATTTGGTCTTTTACTGAGTTTGGACAAATAATTACACAAGTAAATGATGGTCAATATAATCAGTATTATTGTTTAAAATCTCCTCGCGTAGATAGTTTGGATAGATATATTAGACTTGAAATTTGCGATATTAGTGTTAAAGAACAAAAATGGATAATTGAAAAATTTGAAAATAAATATTATTTAAAAAATTATTTTAATCAAGCTCTGCTTCTTGGAAGTAATAATTTTGTTTTTATGTCTAATGAACCCATAAGCGCAATTTTTTTAGATAAAAATAAAAACTCACTTTCTTTTACTAATGCAACTCAAGTTTTAAACTCTACTACAGAAGCATTTATTCAATTTTCAATGGATCTACTGTATACAGAAGATTTTTATGTCATGTATCCCACTTCTGCTGGAAATGTATTTCAAGATTTTCCTAGAAATTTATTAATGTATAAACATTATTATAATGCTCACAATAATGCTCTGTTTTCTTCTTTTGGAAATAAAACAATTGGTCCACAAGTTTGCTATATGTCAGCTTTACTTTTTAATGGAGGCTCTTCGTGGGACTGGGTAAAAAATGACTATTGTTCTACTCAAGGAGAAATGCGGTCTGAGTATAAATGGATTTTACATTATAATACTTCATTAAATGAATTTAATATATCTGATTTTGCTGGTAATCTACTAAAATTTAATGATATAACTGCTTCAGCTAATCGATATTTTGCATATACAGCAAATACTTTTTGGAAAGATAGTAATGCTTATTTAAGAGGTTTTATTTTTAATGATTATGCCAAAATTTATGCATTTTCTTTTACAAGTTTTGGAAACTACGATCAAAATAAACAGATAAAAATTTTACAAGCATTTGATGCAATAAAAGAATATTATTATAGATACCAAATAACGAAGTGGGCTACTAGAACAGATTATTATGATTAAGTAGTTGGCGTGTAGTTTTATAATCTTACTACAACTCTTCTCACTCTACGCTTGCTAACTTCAACAACTTCCATAGTAATATTATTTAATGTTAACTTATCGCCTGCTTTTGGAATGTGGCCAAAGTGCTGCAAGATGAGTCCGGCAAGTGTATCAAATTCGCTGACATTAATTCCTTGAGTAAAATCAGCGACTTTTATATCAAAAAAATCACAAAAATCATCAACGTGAATTTTGCATTCAACTAAGTATTGGTTAGCAACTTGGGTGGGTCTGATTGCATCTTCTTCATTATCAAATTCATCACGCACTTCTCCAACAATTTCTTCAAAAATGTCTTCCATTGTAACAATACCGCTTGTTCCACCATATTCATCAAGAACAATTGCCATATGTTGCTTATGTCTTTTCATTTCTTGAAATAATAGATCAACTGGCTTTGTTTCTGGAATAAACATCACCTCTCTGCGAATTTCAGAAACTGTGGCTTCATAACACATTTGTTCTCCATGATGTTTTTTTAAGAAAAAAAGCGCATCTTTTGCGTGTATCGTTCCAGTAATATTGTCAATTTTATCTTCGTAGACGGGAATTCTTGATAATCCTGTTTCTCTAAATTTTTCAACTGCATCAACTATTTTCATAGATTGAGGAACTGCAGTGAGATCAATGCGATGAACCATAACCTCGCGCACTACAGTATCGCCGAGTTCAAAAATACCAGAAAGCATGTCATGCTTTTGTTCATGGATGACTCCTTCTCTTTCGCCAACATTAATTAAAAATTCTAATTCTTCTTCTGTAATTTGCGGACCATTATTACTTTTTATATTTTTTGAAAACATTGAGGTGATATAATAACTTAATGTAGTCATTGTTATAGTAAATGGAAGTAAAATATAATAAAATAATTTATAAACATTTAAAATTGGAATAATTATTTTTACTGCATGAGTTTTAGCAAAGGTTTTAGGAATTATTTCTGCAAATAATACGATAATTATAGTCATCATAGCGGTAACAATAATAATTGATGAGTTGCCAAAATGTCGTCTTATAATTTCGTCAACAAAAATAGAAGCAAAAATATTAGCTAAATTATTTCCGATTAGTAAGGATGCAAGAACTCTATGAGGACTATTTAACCATAAATTTAATATTTGTGCAGATTTTTTTCCTGTTTCAGTAAGATGTTTTGCTTTAAGGCTTGAAATGCTTGTTGCTGCGGTTTCTGTCATTGAGAAAAAAGCTGAAATACTCAAACTTATTAAAACAATTCCTATCCCTACGTACAGGTTATCCATCTATAAGTCCTTTATTTACACAAAGGAACTATGTTACACCATTTGGGCTGTCCCATTTCTTTGTGTAGTTCTTTTCGTAAATTCTTTTCTAAGTTAGTCATTATGGTCCAACAGCTATTGCTTCTTTCGTGGTCAAAACCTTTTAAATGTACAATACCATGAATAATCATTTTTTCTAGTTCTTGTGAGATCGTCGAACGGGCATTTTTTGCCTGTTTATAACAAACAGGAAAACAAATTAAAATATCTCCAAGATAACTAAACTCAGAGTTATTAAAATTAATCTCTTTATTTGGAAAACTTAAGACATCAGTAGGATAATTTTTATTTCGATAATAAGAATTTATATTTTGCATTTCTTCTATGTCACATATTCTTATAGTTAACTGAGTAGAAAAATCAGACATTGTAGATAGCACAAAATTGATTCTGTTTTTTAAATCTTGAGAATCAATTTTAACAGAAATTTTTTGTTTTAAAATTTGGTATGTGGAACCTTTTTTTTTAATTTGCGAGAAATTTTTTTGAGTAATTTGTATTAAGCTTTTAAATTTAATCTTTTTATATTTTGTCATGAATCAGCCGTATCATAAAAAAATTATTACAGTTTTGCATAAAAACACCTAAAGCCATTTTGCGAAAAACTGATACATGCTTCAGCATTATTGTAGCCAGCAAAAAATTCTCCGTTGACTTCTCCAAGTGAAAAATTTTCTGAAAAAATCTTACCATTTTTAGAATCAATTAAAAATATTTTACCTCTTGAATTTGAAGCTAAGATAGCTCCAGATTTTGTAATAAATATACTTATAATTGGCGAGCGATCTTCTGTAAGTTGAGAAGCCCATTTTTTCGCTCCAGTTATAAAATTAAGGCTCACAAGCTCACCCAATGAGGTGCCAATAATAACGTGATCATCGATTGTTTTAGGCTGTGCGACACTTCCTGCAGGATAACTCCAAACCACAGTTTTTGATTCTAATGAGATATTTTGAGTCATACTGTCTGAATTTGAAGTCATGACATTGCGATTGATCACTAAAGGTTTTGCGATAATCGCTTTAAATTGATTGCTATAAGAATTTTCGTTATTTTTAAATGAGGAATCTGTGATTTGATGGCTCCACATAATGCTTCCCGTTTTGGGATTTAAAGCCAATAACGCGCCTAAGTCGGTTCCCACAATGATTTCATAAGGTGTGGCGGTTAAAGCAGAAGAAGACAGCCTTAGTTTTGTGTCTGGCGCAAGTCGCACAGACCATATGAGCTTGCCATTATTCCAATTAATAGCGTGTAAATACTGATTTGCAGATAGAGCGTAAACAGTATCTTGAAAAATTATAGGTGTTCCAACCAGTTCTGTAGAAGATGAATAGATCCATTGAACGTTTTTAGGAAGATCTGGTGTAGCTTGGTTGTCGTTTGAAGATGAGCTGGATTTGTTATCGACGTATAAGGTTTTAGGTTTTAGTGATGCAATATATGAGCGTGAATAATTACCCCATAAAGATATCATACTATCACCTAAATAAGGAAGCATTCTATTTTTTAGGTTTGCGTCTACTCTAAATAGTAACCCTTTTGTTGTTCCAATAAGCCATGATTTATTAAAATAAACAGGTGTTGTAGAAAGTGATCCAGGAATAGGATAATTTGCCATAAACATCCCATTACGATTGATATCATAACAGCTGAGTGTGTTTTGTTCTGGAGAATTGCCACATACAGCTCTTGATTGAATGTTAAATTCTTTTTTTTGTGTATCAAGAGTAAAAGAGTGATCCCCTGTTAATCCTCCAAATTGAGAAGATGTTTTTTGATTTGGTTTTACAATCGTTGGCACTATCGATAATGTTTCCGAAGAACCGACAGGATATGCGCCAATAACTTCAAAAATTTCTGGAGAAGAGGAAGTATTAAATTTTGTTTTAGCTAGTGTGACTGGAAAAAAACTCAAAGCTAAAATAGTGCAAATTGCTTTCATTAAAATGATCCT
The DNA here is from genome assembly GCA_003339605.1 of Spirobacillus cienkowskii. GTDB lineage: Bacteria > Bdellovibrionota_B > Oligoflexia > Silvanigrellales > Silvanigrellaceae > Silvanigrella > Silvanigrella cienkowskii. The sequence continues at coordinate 26,445 of QOVW01000010.1, forward strand.
GATCATCAAAATTGCTAAGACTCAATATAATTTAACCAAATTTTAGCTTGTTGTTGTGTTTGGAAATCTGAACTTGTGCTTGGAGATGAAATGATTTGGTTTAAAACCTTTACAGCCTCTGAAGAATTACCTGAGAGAAATAAGATTTGAGCTTGAAAAAGTTTAGTTTGCATAGGCAATGGGTTTTCGGGTATTTGTTCTACAATTTTAAGTTCATTAAGCGCTTTTTCTGTATTTTTTTCTGCTGCATAAATTCCTGCAAGAGATGTTCTTGCTTTAATTTGAATAATAGGCATTCTACCCGAATATTGCACGAGCGATTCAAGCAGTTGCTTTGCTTTATCATTTTGGTCTTTAGAGATATAAAATGTACTTGCCCTTAGTGCTGCTTGCCAAGCAATTGGTTCTGCCATGTTTTTTTTTGCAAAATCTGCAAATTTTTCCATGCTTTGCGAGTTATTGGGGATGTCATTAGCTGCTAAAGAATTTTTTTGTGTTGTAGCATTCTTTTTTTGAAATTCGATGACTTCGTTGTTATAAATATCTTCAATTTGTGAATATTCAGCAACAAGCTGATTGTGCTTTGAAGTTGTTATTTGGTTGTATATTAAAATTCCAACGCCAGATAATATTAATGCTACAATTAAAAGAATTAAAGTCCATTTTCTTCTTTGAGCTATTCTGATTGCTTTATAGGAAGTTTCTTCAAATAGTGAATTTCCATAGCTTCTTTTAGTATTAATCATACTAGATTTGGATGTGTCGCTATCATGTGCTAGGTATCGTGACAAATGAATCACCTTATGACTCCTGTTTTGGGCAGAAATATGGGTTGAACCTGATAAAAATGATTCAGGCTTTGTCATTCCTATCACAGATATCGAAAATTGTAAGTACTGCATTCAAGGTGTGAGGTGTAATGTTTTTTTTGCATTCTTTGTGACAAAAGTTTAGCACTTTGACTTTATTTCTGATATACCTTGAGATAGGAATTCGATATAATGGTTTTATAAATTCATACAAGTTTCTTGGTTAGAGCTTGGCTGGCCATGGAGGGTCTGCATCGTGTTAGTATTGACGCGTAAAGTTGGTGATGTAATTGCCATAGGCGACAACATAAAAATCATAGTTATGGCAATTAAGGGTAAACAAGTCCGTTTAGGTATTGAAGCGGACAGGTCGACTGTTGTTCATCGTGAAGAAGTCTATCAAAGGATAAAGCAAGAGACGAATGCAGCATCACAAAGCACTGTAGATTCTACGGCTGCTGCAAAAGAATTATTGCAAGAGAGTCAGACTCATGATGCCAATCAGTCTACTGGAAAGAAAGGTATTAAAATTATTAAAAGAAATTCTGATAAATCGTCTGATAAAAAAAATAAATAAATTTAAACATATATTCTATTGAGTTTTAGTTTGTTCGTTGACAATTGATACATCGCCCCCCATTTGAGTGAGTTTTTCTACAATATTATCATACTTTCTTTGTAGTTCCTGAATGTTTGAGAGCTTTGTAGTTCCTGATGCAACAAGCCCGGCAATCACTAAGCACATTCCTGCACGAATATCGGTTGGCATTTTATAAGTTCCTCCTTTGAGAGGAGTTGGGCCATGAATAATTGCTGAGTGAGTGTGATTTTTATTTTTAAAACGGCATGGCGCTTCGCCCAAGCATGTTGAAAACAAATTGATGTTCGCACCCATACTATTTAAATAACGTGTATACCCGAGTCTATCTTCAAAAATTGTTTCATGAAGAATACTAATACCATCTGCCTGAGTGAATAAAACCATGAAAGGCTGTTGCCAATCGGTCATAAACCCTGGGTGCACTTCGACTTCAATATGAGTATTTTTTAAACGTTTTCCCTTTGGGCTTGAAACATAAATGCCTTCAGAATTTACTTTAAATTCTGCTCCCATGCGTTGAATGTAGTTGAGAAAACTATAAAGCGGATCGTGAGGAATTTTTTCGAGAAGGACGTTGCCTCCTGTTGCTAATGCTGCACAAGCAAAACTGACAGCTTGATTTCTGTCGGGCATGACTCTTAACTCGCAGCCTTTAAGTTTTGAAACTCCTTGAATGACATAGGTTCTGTTTGCATTAATCGTAATGTCCGCCCCCATTTTTTGCAGCATTTTTACCAATTCAGTAACTTCTGGTTCTATCGCTGCATTTTCAATTATGGTGCGTCCTTTTGCCAATGTTGCAGCAAGAATTAGATTTTCGGTTGTCATAACGCTTGGAAACGGCAATATGATATGAGCACCTTGTAGTCCTTCTTGGTCAACAGAAATGTGATAAAGATTGCCGTCAAGTTCAACATGTGCTCCCATTTCTTGCAAGCCTTTAATATGAAAATCGACAGGTCTTTTTCCAATTTTATCACCTCCTAGTGTTGCAAAAATGTAGGCGCTTCCAAAACGGTGAAGCAACGCACTAACAGCTAGAATAGAGATTCGGTTTTTTTGGCATATTTCTTTTGAAATTGAGTTTTTTGAGACATTGTATGCACAGAGTCTTATGGTGTGTTCATCAATATACTCAACATCGCCACCCAAATGGGCAAAAAGTTCTTCGGCGATTTTGCGTTCGTTGACTGCAGGGGCGTTTTTAATCAGTACGTGTTCATTTGTTAGTAATGCAGCAATGATACACTTTGTCACTTGGTTACTGCTCCCTGCAATAGAGACCCGTCCACCTGAGAGTTTTTGGCCACCTTCAATTTTTAAAATTTGCTCTGTTGCCATGGTTTTCCTTGTTTTTTCGTTTAATTCACGATCTCATTGTGAAATTGATGATATCTCCTGCCTTAGAAGTCGGAGTTTTATTAGATTAAGTTAAAACATAGCATCGATTAGGATGCTATGTGTGTATATAGTTTCTTTGATGGAGAATGCAAAAAAGGACTGAAATAACTTGAAAGGATTTTTTATATAAAAAACAAAAAAATGGTGGGTGCTTAGGGACTCGAACCCCAGACCCT
>QOVW01000001.1 GCA_003339605.1 Spirobacillus cienkowskii
ACGCTAAAACCTTAGTTCAAGCACGCTAAAACCTTAGTTGAGTAATTACGTTTGAGCGCTGAAGTTAGAAATTGAAAAAATTTTATATTTCATGTTTTACATTTTACGTATTGTATGATAGTATGAATTAACTATACTTAGAGCAGGAGAAAGTATGATTTCAAAAGAAAAGTTTAGTTTATCAAAATTGGGCGAACGAGGACAAATAACAATTCCCGTTGAAATTAGAAAATTTCTTGAAATTGAGTCCGGCGACTATGTTACTTTTGAAGTTATAAACGGAAATATTTGTTTAAAAAAAGTAGAAATTGAATTCAAAATTAAGAAAGTGCAAAAAGACTAAAAGAAAGTGAATTTGTATGAAAATTAGTGATGAAACTTTAGCAAATATAAAAAAAACAATCGATTGTAGAATTTTAATGAAATCATTTGGAATAAATATTAATAATTCTAACATATCGTGTTCGAATCTAAACACTAATCATGTTGATAAAAATCCTTCAATGGCTGTTTATCAAGATCACGCATTGTGTTTTGGGTGTGGGTTTAATGCCGATGCTATAAAGATAGTTCAAGTTTTAAGCAACAAAAGTTTTCAGGAATCTGTGGAGTATCTTTGTAATTGTTATAATGTTCAATTAAAATATAATGAAAAAATAGGACAAAATAACATCTTAAAAAGAATATGGAACTTAGTCAAAGATCAAAAAGAATCTAACGAGTTTATAAGTTGGATGAATAATAGAAATATTGATTATATTGTTGCTACTAAATATGGTTGCAGAGATATATTTACAAAAAGTGAAAAAATAAGACAAATATTATCTGAATATTCTGAAGATGATTTGAACCGTTCTAGTTTGATAAATGAAAAGAAAGAACTTTGGAAACCTTTAGCAGAAGTAATAAAAAGAAATACTAAGTATAAAGGTTTTTTGATTCCTGTTTTTGATGAGAATAATAACATTATTTGTTTTAGATACAGACTTTATAATAACATATTTTATAAAGCTGAAAAAAACGGAAAATTGATTGAAAGAAATATAAAAGTTTATGCTCAATCAAAATCAAATAGTTTTATTTTGGGTTTAAATGATTTAAATCCAAATAAGAATAAATCTTTATATATATGTGAAGGAGAGCCTGATTTTTTATCATTAAAATCATATTTTTATATGAATGGTATAGATAATGATGTAATTGGTTTGTGTGTTCTAATTAGAGAATGGCCTAATAAATATAATAATATATTAAAGAATTATAAATCGATTAATATTTTTTTACATGATACTGAAAAAGCTAAAAAATTATCTGACAATATTCAGTTTTCTTTGGTTACTAGTTGTGAGATAGCAGAAGAAAAGAATTATTGGAAAAATAATTTTTTTGAATATTATTTTAATGAGAAATATGATTTAAATGATCGACTAGTTAAAAATGATTTTGATATAAAAGAAATAAAAGTTATTAATAAATTATTTAAAGAAAATCATGTTGATAAAGATAACATTGAAATTCTTACGAACGATAAAATCTTTAAAATATCATCATTAAATTTAAATAATAAATGGATTCACGAATCTCCAAATAAAGAAAAATCTCTTTTAAACTCAATTAATAATGATTTAGTAATACCTCAGGGAGATGTTGGATTATTTGTTGCTGCTGGAGGCACAGGAAAAACTCAACTTTTAATGCAATTAGTTGTATCATTATCAACTAATAATTACTGGTTAAATTCATTTAAGCGAGACAGTTCTTCGAAAGGAAAGATTCTTTATGCTTTTGGAGAAGAAAATTTTGATAGGATTCAAAGAAGATTTCAAAAAATATTTGAAGATTTAAAGTTAAATTCTGAGCAAAGAGAAAAATTTTTAAAAGAAGTTGTTTTTTTATCTCTTCATAAAGTGCCTGCAACTTTTACAAATGAAAAAGATTCATTTCAAAATAATCTTAAAGACTTTATGTTAAATAATAATTCAGAAAATGGTTGGAGTTTGATTATTCTTGATCCAGCTTCAAGATTTCTTCCAAAAGATGCAGAAATAGACAACGCATCTGCAACAGCATTTATAAGAGAATGCGAAAAATTTACGGATTTACCTGGAAATCCTACAATTTTAATTTCACATCACGTAAATAAATCAGCTATTTCTGGTGCAAAATTATTTTCTGAAGAATTTGATTCGAATCAAACAGCATCAAGAGGAGCTTCTGGTTTAGTAGATGGTGCAAGATTTGTAATTAATGTAGATACTATTTTAAAAGAAGACTGGTTAAAAAACACAAAATTTCGTAATAATAAATTATTAAAAATTAAACATAGTAAAATTAATTGTGGTCCGCAAATGACTCCGATTAATGCAGCAGTTGATGAACATGGTATTATTTTTCCTCTTTCTGAATCTGAAGAAGAAGAATTAAAAGAAATTAGATCACTTCAAAATTCTGGAAAGAATTATTCTAATAAAAATTTAGTTATTTAGTTATATGAAGGATTAGATTAATATGTCAAAACTAAAAAACACGTTAAGTTGTGGAAACTGTTTTAATACAAAATATGTTACTACTTTAAGTGAGAATAGTAGATTAAAAATTGACGTTTGTACTGATTGTCTTCCTAAAGGTTATTCCAAAGAAATTGTAGAATATTCAAAAACTAAATGTTTAGAAATAAATTCTAAAGAAATAGACCCTGAAAATGATAAAGATTTTAATATATTATTAAAAGAATTAAAGTCTGACAGTTCATTATTTAACATAGTTAATTCTATTGAGCTGTTCAAAAAAAATTATAACGACATAAAAAAAGCAATTAAACATAAAGAAATATTAGAAAATCCAGACAAACACAGTATAGTCAGGACAGTTGATGCTCACCAATTTACTGCTCTCCATTTATTTACTAGAAATCAAGTTTTTCAGATTATAAGCAAACCTAATAGAGCAAAAAAAACAAGAGTCGATGAATACGGTAAAGTGATTGATATTTCTGAAGATCGAACTTTTTTAGGATGGGGTGGAAATATACATTTTACAATATCTGGACCAGTACTTTGTGATTATGATCAACAAGTTTTTGATGCTTGCGTTAAGATTTGGCATACAAAATCAAAAACAGGAATTATTGTTGAAACGAATCTTTCAGAGATCTGGAAAAATCTTGGAAACACAAGCACAATCGGTAAAGTAAACAGAGAATCACTAAGACGTTCGTTGAGTAGACTTCATAAAGTAAGTATCGAAGTAAGATCAATGGATAAAAAAAATAAAAGTTTTTGGGGCGGTGGTCTTTTTGACACTATAAGATATATTGATACAAATGAAAATAAAATTTTTATTAAATTTAATTTATATATGGCATCAAATTACCTAGATGGATCTTATGCGACACTTAATCATAATTTATATAATAATTTAACTTCTTATGCTAAAAAAATATATATGTTTATTATGAGCCACAGAGACTCAGATCGATTTATATCGATAGATAAATTAAGACCGTTGATCGGTGTTTCTGATGAAGTTTCTTCCAAAAGATTTAAAGATCAAATTTCAAGTGCTTTATCAGAATTAAAAGAAAAAGAAGTTTTAGATCCGATCAGTAAAATTGAAAATAATATACTTTATACAACTGTTTTATCTAAAGCGTGGGATGCGTGCGCTATACATAATCAAATGAGTAGTTCAAGTTGTTTATAGATAATTAATAAAAAATTTTTATGAAATAAAAATAAATTGATAAAAAATTAAAATAAAAAATTAATTATTACGAATTTTTTTGTATGATAAATATTTAAATTAGACAATCTGTTTTTTTAATATCAAAATATAAATATTAAGGAGGATTAGATGTCTAAAGAAAATAAACAACAATACACATTTAAAAAAGAAGCAGGAAGAAAAACACTATATCTTAAAAAATATAATGCAAAAATCATTGATCATATGAAAAAAGGCAACAGTTTAGCATCATTTGCTGCCGAAATTAACGTTTCAAAACAAACCGTGTATAATTGGATAAATGAACATGAAGATTTTAAAGAATCTTTTGAAATAGCGGTAACAGCTAGTCAAGCATTTTGGGAAAGAATAGCATTAAAAAATGCTACTACATCAAAAGGAAATGGAACACAAATTCAATACCAACTATCGAAAAGATTTAGAGATGAATATGGTGATCTACCGCAAATAAATATAATTAATAACAACCAAAATATAAACAAGGACATTCACGATATGTCGAGAGAAGAACTTGAAAAATATGAAAATGAGTTATTGCAAAAGTTAGAACAAAATGAGCATTGATTTAAAAGAAAGAATTTTAATTCTTGAAAAATTAAATCAAATAAAAAAAAGAAAAAATGAACAAGATGATTTTTTATTGTTTTGTAAAAAAAGCAGCAAAGATTACGTTTCTAGTTGGGTTCATATTGATATTTGCAGAAGACTAGAAAAATTTGCTCGTGATGTTCGTGAAAAAAAATCTCCGAGATTAATGATGTTCATGCCGCCAAGACATGGTAAATCCTTTCATTTTAGTGAAAGATTCCCTGCTTGGGTCATGGGAAAATATAGTAATTTAGAATATATTTCTACTTCTTATGGACAGACATTGTCTGAGGAATTTTCAGGAAAATGTAGGGATTTAATTAAAGAAGATTTTATTCGAGATATTTTTCCAGATTTTAATTTAAGAAAAGATTATAAATCACTACAAAAATGGAAAACAACTAACGGCGGTTCTTTTATTGCTGGTAGTGTTGATTCTGGGATTACTGGAAAAGGTGGCCACATAATTTCTATTGATGATCCACACAAAAATGGTCAAGAAGCTTTATCAGATACAATGCGAAATAAAGTGATCGAATGGTATAAGTCAACTGTGTTTACAAGAAGATATGCTGGTGGTGGGATTTTAATTATACAAACTCGTTGGCACGAAGATGATTTAGCTGGATATTTATTGAGAACTCAGAAGAATGTATGGGAAGTAGTTTGTTATCCTGCTATAGCAACTCAAGATGAAAAATTTAGAAAAAAAGGAGAAGCGTTATTTCCAGAATTATATCCTCTTGAATTTCTTAAAGAGCAAAAAGAAACACTTGGAGAATATAATTGGAATGCGCAATATCAACAAGATCCTCTCCCTGTTTCTGGTACTTTATTTAAAGCAGAAGATTGGCGTTATTATCAAAATTATTTTGATAATTATGATCGTGTTATTCAGGTTTGGGATTTTAGTTTCAAGGGAGATGATGATAGCGACTACACAGTTGGTCAAGTGTGGGCTAAAAAAGGTGCAAACTTTTATTTGCTAGATCAAGTTCGGGGAAAATGGGAATTTCCTGAACAAATTGTTCAAGTTCAACTTTTATCAAAAAAACATCCACAATCTTATGCAAAATATATAGAAGATAAAGCTAACGGAAGCGCGGTTATTTCTCTTCTTAAAAACAAAATTTCTGGTTTAATTCCGTTTAATCCAAGAACCGATAAAATTTCTCGTGCGCTTGTAGTACAGCCGTTTCAGCAAGCGGGAAATCTCTTTCTTCCGAATTCTCAATTGAATCCTTGGGTGAACGAATACGTTTCAGAACATTCTAAATTTCCACGCGCAAAACACGACGATCAAGTCGATTGCACGGCTTTAGCTATTATTCAGTTGTCTAAAGGTTCAATTGATAATTTACGTTCTCTAGTGAGCTAAAAAACGTTCGCAAAAGTGTTTCACAACTTCGTTCACAAGAACATTTTAAAAAGCGCGCACATGCACAAATATCACAACTGCCAAAAAAACAATCAGTTTCAAAACAACATAAAAACTTTGTGCGTTAGAATTTGGAATGGAGGTAACACAATATGTCTCGAACTATTGCAGTATTGAACGAAAAAGGGGGCGTGGGCAAGACCACAACTATAATTGAATTAGCGTTTCAACTTGGGAACGAAGGTAAAAACGTTTTAGTAGTTGATCTTGATTCTCAAGAGAATTGCACAAAAATGCTCTTAGGCAAAAAAATGAGTGATACTTTAGAAGAAGGCGAGCAGACAGTTTTTGATGTTTTTATTGATCAGAAGAATAAAATTAATCTAGTTGATTTATTAATTCCAGCTATTGAAGCGTGGCAAAATACACTTGTTTTACCAAGCGACTGTAGATTAGCAACAGTAAGTGATCATTTACACAGTCGTTTAAACAAAGAACACATATTAAAAAATATACTGAGTAAAATAAAAGATAACTTTGATTATATTTTGATTGATTTAAGTCCTCTTATGAATGTTTTGACAATTAATGCGCTAGTTGCTGCTGACTATTACTTAGTGCCGACAGATCTTAGTGTTTATAGTCAAAAAGGTATGCGAACGATTCATGATGTTGCACACATGATAAAAGAATCAAGAAATAATCCAAATTTAGAACTCTTGGGTGTTTTTGTTACTTCTTTTCAAAAAGGTGGTTCAATTGCTGTCAGAGCTTTATTAGAAGAATTAGAAGAAGAATACAAAGACAAACTTTTATCTGTAAAAATTCCAGATTCTGTAAAAGTTATAGAAAGCCAGCGTCAAAAATCTCCTGTGGGTTTATTCGCTCCAGATTCTAACGTTGCTTTAGCATATAAAGAATTATCAAATATTATAGAAGGAGTGCAAGCATGAGTTTATCAAATAATACAAATAATAAATTAAAAGAATCGTTAAAAATAAAATCAATTTCTGAAGAGCCTCAATCTCAAATTAATTATGTCAATAATTCATCTAATCAAGAAATAAAAAATCATGCACAAATGGAATCAATAGTAGACGAGTTAAAAGAATTAAAAAAGAAACAAAAAAAATTACGTTTAGAGCCTGTGATGACTCATTTAAGATCAGATGTTAATCAAGCTCTAGAAGATTTAGTCGAGAAAACAGGATTGACAAAAAGTAAAGTGGTGGCTCAAATTTTGATGAAAGGTTTGGGTATTAAATAAATATAATTCAAAATTAAAGAAAGAATAATATGTTAAAATTTTTAAATTTTATTTTATTATTAAGTATTACATCATGTTCTTTTATGAATAAAAATGTATACACTCTTTATCGTAGTAGTCCTGTGGCAATTGATTTAAGAATTCATGTAGCGACTTTTGATTCAAAAGACGATTCTGATGACTATAATTTAAGAATATGTAATATGGCACAAGAACTTTTTCAAAATTATACTTTAGCAGGTAAGAATTCTAAATATTGGTGTGAAAAAGGAAGATATAAAGAATGAAATATTTTAGATTTTTTTTAATTTTATATTTCTTAATATTTAACTTCAGTAGCTACTCAGTTCAATGGTTTTGTAAAGAAGGCTCTTCTAAAAGATTTGACAACACATTTGAAGTTTGCGGAATCGGAAATGACTCAAATGAAGATAATGCAAGAAAAAATGCTTTAAATAATGCTTTTAATGAATTCGATTTAGTTTGTAATAAATCGGATGACTGTAAAGGAAAGTTTAAACAAGTTTCACCATTAAGAATTGATTGTGAAAAAAGTAATAATAAGTATATTTGTTATCGTGCATTTTATATAGTTGTGGATCCAAGTAAAGAGCAAAACAAAACAGAAAATATTTCTTTAGCCAATGAGTTAAATGATAAGGAAAATCAGATAAAAGAAAACCAGAAAAAATATGGAGTTATTTTATCAGAAAAATTTAAGCTTCAAAAGGAACTAGAGAGAATTAGAATACAAAATCAAGAATTATCTAATAAAATTAGAGAAAAAGAAAATTATATTAACGAAAACAAAAAACTAAAGCAGCGTCTTGCTGAATCAGAGAGAGTTTCTAAAGAAATAAAAGGCGGAATTGATGCTACAATAAAAAAAGAATTTTCATTTTTTAGTCTAATAACTCCAGGAATGTCTGTTAAAAACATCGATAAGATATTAGGTACAAAAAACTACGATTCGATAATGAAAGATTTTAAGAACAAAAAAATCTTTCATTATAATGAATTAGATTATGGCACAATATTCTATTATAAAATAAAATTTTCTGATACTATTTATTCAATAAAAGATATTGATAAATTGATTGTCTCTGAAATGTGTATAGGAAAAACGATAGGTAAAAAACCTTATGATTGCTCTCATAAGTTAATAGTATGGGATGATCTTATGAGTATATTACAAAAATAATTTAGTTTACTTTTATAAATATCCATTTGAACTACTTTTTAACTAGCATCAAAATTATACGCCTTCCAAAAAATTACTTCCAATTTTTAGATAATAAATACATTTATTATCTGATAGTTACACTTTTTTTGTATGGAACAAATTTAATTAAAAAAACTTTTTTTATAAAAATTAAATAATTACACGATTTTTATTCCATAAAATTCCAATATTATTTATGTTAATTTCAATCCTAAATCATTGTTAGCATATTCTATATAAAAGCATTTTGAAGATTTTTCAATAAGAGATTTTTTAGACCAGCGGCCTTTACCCCTTCTTTTTTGAACATAGCAGTAGTATATATCATCAACTTTTTCAATTAAATATCTTGACTCATAGCATATTTCATTGATGATTTTTTTTACTACTGCACTCAAACCAAAAAGATCTAACTGAACTAAATTCATAATAAACCTCCTTTTTATTAAGGAAAATAATAACATTAATAAAAAATAAATTCAATATTTAGTCAATATTTTGTTTTAGTTTTAACTTTTTTTTTGCTTCTAATATTTCTTTTTCTGATATTTTTTTAAATTGAGATGTGTGAAAATAAGCGTAATAGTAACCATTGATATATTTTTTTCCTAACGGTTCTATACCACGTTTTTTTAAAACTATTTTAAAATTTATATCTGAAACTCCAATAATTTTTGATAAATCTTTTGATAAATATTCTCCTTCTTTTATATCAAATAATTTAGCAAACCAAGAAGGAGCTTTTTTTATTACTTTAAGTTTTGGTCTATTTACTCTGTTACGAGCCAAATATTTTTCTTTTTCTTCTGGATTTAAATTTTTATAATTTTCTCTTCGTTTTTTTAGTTTTAATTCTTCTTCATCGCTTCTTATTACTAACTTAATTATTCTTTCGATATTGTAACTATTTTTATCAAATTTTTTTATATGTATAAAAACTTTTTCTTTATATTTAGAGCTTAATTTTTTATTTTTAAAATATCTAATAGCTGCTTCCATATTTGATCTCACATACGTTTCAAATATTTCTGCATTTTCCCAATCTTTTTCATTTGCTTTAAAGCTTTTATCTTCGCTTGTAATAATAAGATACTTATAAGTTTTTTTATCCACACATTCCTCTTGTCATTCTAAAACCTTTACTTTAAAGTTAAAACCTAAAACTAAATTAATAAATTCATCGTCATCTTTTGCGCGTATTTTTTTAAACCAGTGTTTTTTAATTCCATCCCATCTAAAACCAGCTTTTTTTACTTCATTTTTTTTATCAAAAGGAGCTAATGATATTATTTTGTATTCTGGTTTTTTCTTATCTAAAAGTATAGAAGTTAATTGCTCATTAATATTACTTAATTTATATAATATATTTAATAACATTTGCACATCTGTTAATGCTCTGTGCGCTTCTGAATTATTAACACTATAAGCATTAGCAATTGTCGAAAGTTTTTTATTTTCAAGTTCTCTGTCGTATATAATATCATAACAAGAACACACCCATTCTAAACTTTCAAGTTTTTTATTTTTAAATTTATAGCCTAAAAATTCTACAAAATTCTTATCAAATTCTGCGTTATGTGCAATAATACAATCAGCATGCTCAGACATTATTTTAATTTGATTAAAAGGATCATCCTGACTATTTTTTACATAGTCTAACATATCTTGAGTAATTCCCGTTATTTTTTCAGACTCTTGATTTGTTACTGCATATATTAAACTAGCTCTTTGCGCTAAAATCATCTGATTATCTAAATCTGCTAGCACAGCAGCAATTTCTATTATTGAATCTTTTTTATAATCTAATCCTGTAGTTTCGGTGTCAATAATTAATGCTTTCATAATATACCTCATTTGTTTTTTAATATTTTAATTTGAAGCATATTTTTTGAAATATTTAAAAAAACTTTCTACATTAAAATTTGGAATTTTTTGATAATAAAAAAAACATTTTTTTAAAAATGACTTCCTTATTTTTTTATTATCAATTTGAACTATGTTATTACAATTATTATTTATATCTTCAATATATTTTCCATCCATAAAAAATAAATAGTTATTTGATAATATCTTTGATTCTCTGCAAACTTCAATTGACTTGTAAAATTCAAGATCAAAATAATATATACCCTTATAATTTTCAAAATTTAATTTTTTAACTTTTCTTTTCTGACCATCAGAAAAAAATACAATATCATTTGGATTAAGATTAAATAAGCTAATATTTTCTGCTTTTTTCATGTTGGACTCCTTTTGGAATGTTTTGCTAGTTAACATTAACTAACTTATATAGACTATGTTAGATATAAATTTTTGTCAATCGTTTGAAATATAAAAATTTATCTTTTAAAATTTAATTATTAAAAAATGTATATTATATGTATATTTGCTCGAAATAGATGGATCAAGTAAATTTTATAATAAAGAATAACTCAGCTTTACTATACAATTTCGGGGGTCTTGCAAAAATCTCTATATACAATTAAACAAGCTGATTACCAATTTAAATTATTTTTTGCATTTCTTCAAAAGTATATATAAGACTGAAGTCTGAATTTTAATTGCTAATAAAATATTTTTTTCATATCAAATTCATACTCTTTTAATTTAAAAAAATTATCCGATTTATGGTGCATTTCAAATGATACATCTGATACAGAATAATTAGATTTGAAATTTATGATTGTCTTTGCAGAAACGTCTATAAAACAATAATTAAAAGAATTACCAAACTTTCTTAATTTGTTAAATATTTTTAAATAAAATTCTCTTTCATTTTCACTAATCGCGACTATTAAATATGCATCAGCGCATGTAAAAATTCGATGTTCACTTGGACTATTAAAATTCACAGCTAAATCAAATGTGATATTGTCATCATCGATAAAATAAATTTGTGAAAAAATTTCTACTTTATTTTTTCCATCATTTAAAACACTATGTAAGTATTTTATAATGTTATGTTTTTTCTTTGAGTAAATTGGCATCTCAATGATTTCATCATTTACAATACTAAATTGAGTATTATTTTCGTTATTTTGTCTCAAAAATATTAGCTTGTTAGCATTTGAAAGCGCAGGAAATCTTTTATTAATCAACGTTATTTCTTCGTTTATCATTTTAACTTCCTTTTCTTAAAATTTATCTCTAAATCACAGTTTATAAACCTTTTTTATTGTGCCAAGCCTCTATTAAATCAAAGTTTACCGCTTTCTATTTGTTTTCTTATTGCAAAATCATGGGCTAACATAATACCATGAATTTGACCATCTAAAAAAATTGCAATTAAATTTTCTGGCGTGTAAATTTTTTCAACTTCAAATTCTACTGTATTATCTTCAGAGTTAACTTGTAAAACAGTGTCTCTTCTCTCAACAATGAAAAATATGGAATTTTCATATAAAATGATGCGATCATTTTCTTGTTTTTCATACTTTTCACTTTTGTATTTTTTATGCAACATATGATCGTATTTTTCTAAATCATTCATGAAATAATCCTTTTAATCAAGTTCAATAATACTCTTTTTATCATTCATTTTAATTTGCAACTCAATCATTTGTTGTTTGAGTTTGTCTTCATTTTTTAGCGCTTCGATGCGTTCTTGCAAGACGGCATTTTCGATTTCAAGTTTTTGGATTCTCAGTGTATCAATATCATGCTTTTTGACTTTTTCTTCTAAGTCAATCACTTTTTTCTTTAAATCAAACTCTTGCTCTTCGTGTTTAATTAATAGCTTGATTTTATCTTCCAGCTGCTTTTTAAACACAGTCAATTCTTGAAAAACTTTGTTATATTTTGCTTGTATCTCTTCGAGTTGTTCTTTGAGATCTAATTTTTCATTTTCGCACTCCGCAATTTTCTCAGAAAAACTTTGTTGTTTTTGTAGTTCTTTTTGTAAAGATATCTCTTGTAATTGAGAGACTTTTTGTTCAAACTCCCGCTTTAATTTTTCTTCAAGACCTAATTTTTCTTGTTCTAATTCTTCTTTTAACTTTTCAATATCTTGTAGTTTTTCTTGAGCTTGTTTTTCTAATTCAAGTGCTGCTAATGCTTCACTCCGCAGCATGTGATTCAAGCGTTGTGTCAGATCGTCAATTTTTGCGATCACTTTTTTTGCTTTTGAGTTGCCATCTTGTTGTTGTAATAACAAAGAATCCACGGCGTTTTTAATAAAAATACCAGGAGAAATTCCTGATTTTAAAATGCTTTCTTGAATATAATTTTTTTCATCGTTTGATGTAAAACGAATTGTATAGCGATTATTTGTTGTTGTTATATCTTCTGTTGCTGTCATCGCATGTTTCCTTTTTTTATTTATTGATTGAGCAAATTCAGTTTACGCCCTGCGCTTTGTTTTTCTTCATCAGTCATGCGCACATACATCATTGTTGTGAGAATGGATTTGTGGCCAAGCAGTTGTTGAATTTCGCCAATGGGTACATTTTTCTGATGCAATAATGATGCAACAGTAGCACGCAAAGAGTGTGGCGTGATGTCTTTGTCAATGTGATGTTCTGTTGCAATCTCTCTGATATATATTGCAATTTGATGACGTGTGATGGCTTTTTTTGCGTAAGAATTTAATGTAAAGAGCGGATCTGAATCACACGCATAATGCCTGACTTCTTTGAGATATGTTTGCAGCAACTGAGAAAGACCATCACTAATCAGTGGCGCATGAATTTCCCCACCCTTTAATTTGATTTGAATTCTTGGGTGTTTGCCGCTTAAGTCGAGATCTTTAATCTTTAAATGCGCAAGTTCACTCGCACGCAAGCCTGTTTCTGCTAAAGTCGCAACAATTGCGTATTTGAGCCATGCTCTAAAATCCGCTCTGTTTTTTACGGGTTCTTTTGCTGCATCGCACTGCGCTTTTAAGCTTGCAAGGATAGTCAGCAGCTCATCTTCAGAGAGTGCTTCTGTTTTTCCCTTGTGCTTGCTCAAGCGTGGCATTTTAACACTTGCAGCAACATTGCGTTCTGTCCAGCACTGCTCGTGTGCGAATTTTAAAAACGACAAAATGGGAGCAAGTTTAGCAATAGCTGTTGCAGGCACATGCGCGTAGCGTTGCGTCAGGGTGCTTTTATACAGATCAAGATGTGAGCGCTGAATATCTCTAGAAGATTCAAACGCTTGATTTTTGCTTCTGCAAAAATCAGAAAACTCGCGCAGCGAGCGTTCGTAGTTTTTAATTGTATTGATGCTCGTGTAGCTTCCCAAAAACATAATTTGTTCTTGTTCGATTTGCGACGCGAAATTTTTCAGAGAGATGCCCAAGCTACCCCTGTTTTCAATTTGTGTGTGTTCTCGATCCACTTCAACAATTGCGTTCATTTTCTCATCCTTTGCGAAAATTTGTGAAAAAAACCCTTGGCGCTAAAAATTTGTCAGACACATGATATATTAAAAAACAGTTGTCACAATTAGTAAAGTCTCTGTCAGACAAACTTTTTAACGTCAGACAATTGTCTGATATTCTCCCATAAGTAACATTATGCGTACAATTTTCTACTTTCTCTCAGAAAAAAACCTTAAGAGAAAATCTAACAGTAAAAAATATTGTCACTTCTCTTTATTTTATAAATATTTATTGTATACTTTGAGAGTAAAAAGACGTTTAAAAGACGCGATTAAAGCAAAAAAGTGGGTGTGATATGAGTAAAGCAGCGTTAGCAGGAATCAAAATTTTAGAAAAAGGGGAGATGTGGCGCCAAGAGTTACTCAAAGGCAGTCCTATTTTTGTGATTGCTCAAAAATACAATGAAAATCTGCAAGTTGTCAGTCGTGCGGTTTGGCTTGCGAAGATTCCGCAAGATTTAAGACAAACAATAAAACAGCATCCCGAAATTTTTACACGCAATGTATTGATCAATGGGTTTGCTGCAAAACGCAGACGCTGTGAAAAAGAGAATTTTAAGCTGTTACGCACTGAAATTGAAAGACTAATTTTTGAAGGTTCCGGAAGCAAACCTAAGCTTCCAAAAAAACAAAGAAAAAAAATATTGGTTAATAAAAAGCAAAATTTGCTGACAAATCCCATTGTTAACTTAGAGCGTGCGATAGAAGCTGAATATCAATTAAAACAACATCTTGGCTATCATTGTCGAGTGTCATTTACAAAAGATGAAAATGGTGAGATTAGAATATTTTTTAAAAATAACAAGGAACTACAAGATATTATCGAAATGACAAAGCCAACTAGTCCGCTATTTTAAACAAAAAAATGCCCACGAGCCCTCTTTCGAGACCTACCGTGGAATTGCATTTATAAGACATCAAATCTTAATTATTTCAAGTGCTTACATAGAGTAGTTTTTTCAGACTCTCATATTGAGTTTCAATGGTTTTAAATACTTAAGAGATTTCAATTACAGCTTCGAATTAAAATAAAATAGACTTCTCATATTTAACAGCTTGATCTTTGTCGCATGTTAATAACTCACATTTATATTTGTCAGCTAATTTAACAAATAAAGAATCAGCACCTCTTGTTTTATATTTATATATTGTATCCAAAACATCTTCATATCTATTATAACTTGTATGTATATTAATTAATGATTTTATTTCATTAATATGTTCATTTAATTGTTTTAAATTTAAATTAAGAACCCTAACAAAATAAGAAGCAATTTCTATCAAAATAAAATCGGGGGCTATAAACTCACACATTGACTCGTAAAAATATTCTTCGCATTTTTTATGTTTAGGTTCAGTAGTAATCATTAAATTAATTAAGAAACTAGTATCAATAACAACTTTTAAAATCATTAAAATCTTCTTTCTTTTTTAATAAACTCTTCTGAAGTAACATCTTCTTTTTTAGATAAGTCAATATCTTTAAAGTGATTTAAAAATTTTTTTTTCTTTTCAAGTAGTTCTTTTTTTATAATTTTATCATCTTTTTTGATTAAGTATAAATTCCCATCGCTGTCTGGTTTCACGATAAAAATTGCGCCTTTGGATATGTTAAACTTCTCTCTAATCTCTTGAGGTAGTCTTATAGATTCTCTTGAGTCAACTATTACTTCATATTTTTCTAAATTTTTAGCTGTATTCATTCATGACCTCCCTTGTTTTTTCAACAAGTTAAATATTGCTTAATTTTATATCAATATCAGGAAATTGTCAATAAATTTTATGTCATACACATTAATGACAATTTTATAATATACTGATTTTATATAGATAATTTTTTCTTGACACAGTCTAAGACTATCCCTATAATATAGTCTTATCCATTTATAATGGTTGAGAAAAATTATTTAGTTTTCTTTTAATAGTCTTGTCCGCTATTTAGGTGGTTGAAAAATTATGGATATTTATTAATGGTTTTATCCGCCTCCGGCGGTTGAGAAATTATGATTATAGGTATTTTTTATACTTTATCCGCTCCATAAGCGGTTGAGAAATTATGGATATATATAAAACAAAGTAATTGTTTATTCCGCTGTAATAAGTGGCTGATTTTTAAAAAAATAATAAAATCCCTTTAAGTTTCCCGAATACCCAAACCTAATATAGGGTGATAATTAAGTTTTTTATTTTTCCAATAATATGGTACTTTTATTGATGCAAGTTTTTTTAATTTTTTAGAATTGTCATCATCGTTTTTTTCTTTTAGTAATATTTTTTCTAATTCTTTTAATTCTAGGCTTAAATTATAGTCAATAAAAAAATTTCTTTTACTTTTTATAACATTGTTATGCTCTATAATACTCATGGACACAGCAAAATCATTGTTATGAGTGGGTAAATTTGACTTAGTTTTTAATAACCATCTATCCCATTTTTTTTCATTTAAATATGCAGGAAAGTACTCATCTTCAATTGCAAAATTATTGTTTCTAAATCTTGTTTTTATAAAAAAATTTTGTGTCAAACGATGTTTTTTATTTTTTATAAATTCTTCTAAACTATATTTATTCTTAAAATTTTTAAGCAAATGCTCTCTCAGCTCTATCAGTTCTACTGCGGTTAATGGAGAATCAAGATAATTTTTTAATTCTAGCAAACAAAAACTCGAGTCAATTTTTTTGGCAACTTCAGCAAAGATTGCTTTTTCTGCATCTCGAATACGCGTAATTACAATATCTTTTTTTATTTCCAACTCAATTCCAGCATTTAATAATTGTTCTTCGACTTTTCTATATACTTCATAATCAATATTATCTTTTTTAGGATAATCAGCCTTTCGCAGTGCACGCCAACCAAAATGTGAAAACACCCCAAGTTTTGCATCCGTTTCTACGCCAGGATATGCCCAACTATTTGGTTTTTCTTTTTTGCTGTGACTCTCAAACCAAGTTTGCGAAGAAAATCTTAATATTCCTATGTTTGGTCCGGTTGGCAAACACTGAGGGCGATGCCGTAACACCCTTCCCGAAGCCTGCACAATAGAACGGGTTGAGCACGGATCAAGAATTGTCCAATCGTAATCATGATCACGACCCGTTTCTTGAATACTTGTTGTAGAAACAAGCATCATCACATTTTTTGGAAAATCATTTTGTTCATACCATTTTTGAAATTCAGGAGAATTCAAAAGTATTTCTGGATCGTTGCAATTTTCAGATCTTTTTAAACCTTTATCTAAAAAGCTTTCGACACGTCTTCTATCAACAAAATTTAAATAACTATGATAACAAAACACTGCAATTTTTAACTCACTTTTTGATTTTTCTTCATCCATTAACCATTTTGCAAAATCACGACAAATATGCGTGCGATTCCACCTGACAAAACCAATTGAAAATCTAAAAGAGTTGTTTTTTACCATATATGAATGTCTTAAATGCATGCGCTCTGCGGCATTCAGCACAATGTTAAAATTTTCTTCCTCAAAATTTTTCTTATCTTTTACTTCAATAAATTCAGCATAATGTTTTTCTGGTGATTTTTTTAAATAATTGCAGTGATTTAATAAAAATTCATTGTAATATTTGTTAAATTCATCATTATTATTTATAGGCATTAATTTTGCAGAGCTGCATGAACTATAATTACTACCTAAGCAGACAATTATATTTTGTTCATTGTTATTTTTTAAATTTCTATCTTTAACGCCATCTAAAAAAGCTTCATACAATTTTTGCACAATAATATTTTGGACACTTGCAGACGATAACACAATATTTCTTCCGTAAAACCCCGTTAAGTAAACCAACCGACCAATACTTACCAAATCAGATGCTGCAAAAGAATCTATCTCATCAATTGCCAAATCCGAAGTCATCAAGCGCAATGCCATAAATGATTCACTGCCTCGTATAATTTCTGCGCCTGAAATTAAATGATCTATTGTTGCCACAACAATAGGTGTAGATAAAATTACTTCTTGGGTTTTATTTAAAAATGGGATGCTTTTATTATTACTTTTTCCACCAATTACAAAATTAGCGTCATCGAGTTCTGCTAAAAGCTGCGGAGAATTTGAGCTGCCATCTTGTGGATCATACATCAAATCATTATTTTCAGCTTGAGACTCCCAAATTTCTCGAGTTAAACGATCACCAACCACCACAGCAACGTCGGATTCATCATACAATTTTTTATATTCACTACCAGTTTTTAACGTTAAGCTTCGTAAACCTAATCCTAAAGAATATCTCAGTTTATGATCTTGTGCTGCGGCAGAACATGCTAAAGCAATGGCACGTGTTTTTCCACTTCCAGAAGATGAAGTCAACACACAAAAAACTTGCGCAGATGCATTTTCTTTTTTTAATTGATCAATTTTATGATACACTTCATGCTGCCATAAAAATCGTGCATTCTCAGGTTTTGTAGATTTTAATGGCATTGCCGCAGAAAACGCTTCACTGTTTAAAAAAATGCTGTTAAAATAAACTTTAGTGTAATGCGCTACTTTATTTAAATGAACGTCTAAAGTGTCTGCATAATATTTTTCATCATTTTGCAAAATTGTATTTGTAAAAATTGTAGAATTTAATGATAAAGAATCACCTAAAAATTTTTCTTTTTTTTCTGATCCCATGTAGTCAGAAATAATAAGAAGTGGTCTTAAATAATTTGGAACATAGGTATCAATAAAACTTTTATTATTTAAATTGTTTTGCAAATATTTTGCAATAAAACCACATTCTTTTGCAACCAATGCACACCAAGATTGCGTTCCTGTATTATCCCAAGGTTTTTTACCTTCTTTTAATGTTAAAAAATTTAAAAATTCTTCAAGCAACTCTTTTTCTAAAATTTTTGAAGAGTCAACAAATTCTGCACGCCAAAAGTTTTTAACACCAGAGCAAACTCGCAAATCTTTTGCTTCTGGTAATTTGTGATGAGTGAGCACAAGCCATAAAACATATTCAATAACTTTTGATTGATGAGAATTACTCAATAAAAAGTTACTAAATTGTGGCCAAGGATCACGAATTGCTGTTTTGCAATACTTATTTAAACTACTTTTAATAATATTAAGATAATTATCGGAATTTTCAGAAAAACATTTGTGCACATTCTCTTCGTTTGATAGTTGCTGAAATATAAAATTATCATCCATATTATTTTTTATAATACCATAAATAATTAAACATGATACAAGCTCATGTCGAACCACATCTTTTTTAATTTTATAGTTACCGTTTTTAGAAAGTGCGTTATTGAGCTTTTCTTGAAAGCCAACTGTTGCCTGGCCAAGATCATGGAATAAAGCAGACAATTTTAAAATAGAAAGCAAAAACTGCTCTTCATCTGATTTAAAATACAATTCCACTTCATGCTGCATTTTTGTTATAGAATAACTGTATTCACCATTTTCATTATAATGTATTTTATTTCCAACATGAAAAAGAAGTTTTATATCATTATATTTATCAATTTTGTAACAAGTAATTGCTGTTTTTTTACTTGAATTTTTTATAAGTAAATCGCGAAAATCTTGTAATTCCTCATCAGATATATTACCGATCCATGTACGTCTAGCAATTTGTTTTAATTTTGACAAATTTTTTTTCGTGTCAGGTAATGAATCTTTGGTGCATTCGCTCACGCACAAAATTAACATATTTTATCTCCTTAAACACTATACCCATTTTAAAAAATTAATTTTTATTTTTCGATATTTTTCGCAAGAAATCCTCTTTATTCCATGTATAATATGCCTTAAATTTTTTGTTTATTACTGTGTATTTAATTTCCGCGCAATATTTTTGCATTAAAAAACGAACTGTTGATTTTGTTTTTTCTGATAATTTTACGAGTTCTTCTGTAGAGTACACTTGATTATTTAAATCAAATAACCAATCAGATGGCGGACGACCCATTTTTCCATTATTTCTTCCCAGATTTTTTTTCTTTTTTTCCATGAAACTAGCCTTTATTTTTTAATATTTTTGTATAGTTCACAAAATTTTGAGAGTGCAGCAAATTTTGCGTTAGCGCAATTTGTAAATTTTTGGAATGAGTCATCTTCTTTGCAATAATCAATATTATACTCTTCAAGTAACTCAATAAAGTCATTAGAATTATGAACCTGTTTATTTAATTCATCAAGAGCAGATTCTAAAAAATTATCTTTTAATTCATGATACGGCTTTTTTGAGTATTGTTCACATAAAAAATCATACGCATATTGTTTATCAAATTCTAGCAAACTTTGCTTAATAGAAAGAGGAACTTTACTATATAGATATGGCAAATTATCAATTGTGTTCAAAAGCCATTTCAGCATATTATCTCGATCATTTATTAAAATAAGCTCTCCCAAATCTCCCGTTAAAAAAACATGATTTTTTATAAAAGTTAATCTAAAATAATAATAAAAACTATCTGGATTTTTACACACAAAAGTTTTAGAATTTTCATGATCGCATTCGACTGTTAATATATGATTCTCAAAACACTTTATAATATCAATATTATTGCTCATTCTTTATCTTCCTTTTTTAAATTTTTAATCCTTAAAAATGCGGAACGCCCAAACCTTTAGGTGCAAGACCATAACCTGAAAATTTTAATTCTTCTTGGGAATTAAAATCAATTTCTGCTAGTTCTCGTGCAATAAAAAGCGTATAATTTCCTAAGTATATAGTATGAATATCCTTTTTTTGCACGATACTTTCGATTGATTTTTTAAGCTTTTCTCTGTCAAAAGGGAGATTTTTTCGAGTAGCTCTTCTTTTCATCCTATCTAAATAATTGGGGCTTAGTTTTTCCGTTACGCGATCTCTGTAAAATCTATAATAAGTATTTACATCATCCGGCACTAAATCAATATTGCTTATTTCAATTAAATTACGATCTGAAAAATTTTTTAATAATTCCGCATTTCGCATGAATAATAAAACTCCCCAATCATTTTCATTTGCAAAAAAACGGATTGAATTTCCAATGTTTTTTTCGTTCCAATTTGGAAATGAAACCGCAATTTTTCCTTCAGATTGATTGATAGTATTGAAAAAAAACTTAAAAATATTTCTAATATCTACATTGTTTTTAAAATCTGGAAGCATAAATATTTTAATTTCAAAATAACAATCTAAAAACATACTTTTTCCTTTTTTAATTAACTTTAAAATTAAAATTTAGTGATAATTGCTAATTCTTGGGATCTGTTTACAAACCCCAATTAAAATATTTAATTACAACTCTTTATTAAAATTTCTATAATTATCATCAATCATTTTTCGTAAATTTTGTTTGATATAATTACAACGTTTTTCATCATTATTAAAATCAGAGCATTGCATTCTATAAGCAAAAGGTTCTATTAAATTAGAATCAGAATATGCGCTTATTAATTCAGAAAAATCTGAAAATAATTTATCATCATTATCAACTGCTGCTGCTATGAAAACTTTTTTAATATTTTCGTCATCTTCAGATTCTAAAAAATCTTTAAAAGCGGTTTCGTAGTCTCTAATTAAATTGCTTAGATCTTTTTCTACTAAATTAGATAAAGATGGAAAAATAATTTTAAAATCCCAGTAATTAAATTCATGAACACTAAAAAGACGTTCTAAATTGTAAAAGTCTTCACTTCTTTTATTTGTTTCTAGATCTAATTCGTTTTGCGACAAACAATAGTGCTTATTTTTAAAATCACATTTATCTTCAAGTTTTTTTCGTTTTTCAAATTCATAATAATCAACTATAATGCATTCCTTTTTATCAATATTAATAAAAAAATTAATATATTCAAATTCATAAGACCATTTTTCTGGGTTTTCATGATTAAATGAATCAAAATATGCGTTATTTTCTCTTTGTATTCTTAAAAATAAAGACTCTGCGTAAGCTAAAGGTTTCATTATTTCTTGATAATCTTTGACCAATAAATTTGCAATTTTTTGACATTTATCTAAATGTTCTTTAGATTTTGGATCAAAATTAATTTGTAAATTTTCTGATTCTAAATCGTCTTCATTTTTAAAATTTAATTCAGACAATTTATGTTGCATTAAAAAATTTACTTCTTCTAAAACTTTTTTTGAGTCAACTATTTCTCCAAAATCTGAATTGATACTATTTATAAAATCATCTTGACGCTCTGCTTCGCTATAATAATTAGATAATACATCGTAAACAATTTCGTCTGATAATTCCAAAAAATCTTTCTCTATAAATTTTAAATCGTTAGATGGGTTTTTTATCAAAATTTCCATAATTTAATTCCTTTATTATATAATTTTTTAATTAATTATTTCTATATTTTATACAAAACTTAAAAATATACAAAATTCACCCTAAAATTTGGGCATTATTTTAATTTATAGAAATCTAAGATATGTTGAATTTCATTTTTATCAACTTTGTACTTATTTTTAATATATTTAATCACGCTTTTCTTTAAATCTTTACCATTATTTTTATAAAAATCATTGATATTATTATCTACATCTTTTGGAATTATGTAGTAATTTAAACCTTCTTTTATTAAAGCAACATCATAATCTTCTGAACATAATTGTCCTTCGTCGTTCATTGACCAACCTTGAAAGAATGTAAACATTGCTACTAAATTTGAATTTGCTAATTTTGGAGCAGACGTAAAATTTGCGATTGGTGTTACGTATACAATATTACTGGGATTATCAACTTTATTTTTTATATAAATCAAAACTTCTGGAACAGAGTTAATTTCAAGAATTGCACAACGTGAAGCTTCAACATTATTTAAACTAATCATAAAAAAACCCCTTTAAAATAAAAAAAAATTATGCTAAAAGATAAAAAAACGCTTTCGGTTGACCGTTTTGCTCGAGATTAACTGCATTAGTCTCGAGCTTTTTTTGTACCAGCCTTTCTGTTCAGCAGTTGCTCTCTTAATATACTTTATCTTCTGTAACAGATAAAGTCAAGCAGTGAAGAAAAAAATTTAATGACTTTCAGTTGTTTAACTGTGCGTTGAGTTTTTCTTAATTTTTTAAAATTGGGGTACAGTGGGCTTGGGCGCTTTGAAGAGAAAGCTATCTGTATAGACTAGTTGACATGATATGCTATATAAATTTTAAAGTTAAAAAATAATTTTCATTTTTCAGGAGGTATTTAGAAGAATATATCAAGTATTTCAAGTAAAAAAAAGTTTAATTATTAATAATTGTAGTTAAAAATTTTTAAATATAGTGAGATGGTATTGAGATGTAAAAACGGAGCCTGCTCTTACTATGCATTTGTAATTACAGGCTCCACACTTCGCGGGGGTTTATACTATTAAACAACTTTAAAAATAAAACTGCTTTCGAGAAAAAGTATACAACTGCAGTATCATATGGATGATAGTTTAAATCTTAAGAATAGTCAACAAAAATTTAAAAACATATAGTAAAAAAATTGTATAAATCATTTCTTTAAATTACAACATATTTTTTATTTTTTTAATTTGCAATTAATTTCTTAAAATTGTCTTGATGTATTATTTGCTTGATTTGCTTGCTTAAGTCTTTCTTTAACAAATGTAAATATTTTGTGTCTGTAAAATAGCACATATTCTGCCATCCTCCGTTCTTTTGTACTATTTTCCAACCGATTTCTCCAATAAATTTTTTTGCGTCATCATTCTTGTAAGAGCCGAACAATGACATAGCTTGAATAATTTTATCAGCTATAAATAAGTTAGATTCTTCTTGTTCGTTTGCTAACTGCTCAAATTCGTAGATTGATGGTATTTGATAGCCTTGTTTGGCTTTTCTATATATTTGAGTAAGCGCATTAATAGCTTTTTTTTCATCTAATTTTTTACAGCTTTTAAGCCATGATTTTATATAGTTTTCTGATAATGTTTTTTCAGATCTTTGACAGATTTCACGAATGAGAACTACGCATTTTTTTTCAAAATCATTCATATGTTCCCTTTTTTAAAATATATTGTAAATATTTAAATAAAACATTAAATTCTATATTATTATATCGATTAAATTCTTCTATCATATACTCCGAAATTTCTAAATCTAATATCGTTGCTAGAGAAAATGCGATACAATTTGCAGATATTTCTTCGCTTTTTTTATCTATTTTAAAACCTTTAATCTTATGATGTTGAATAATAGCATGCCCAATTTCATGCAACGCAACTAAATTAAAGTCATCATTATTATAAAATGTATAAGATTTTAAAAATATAATTCCGTTAGTATATAAAGCTAAATTTTCATTTGCTTCTTCTGGTAACCAGTCAATTTTTGAATCTTTTAAAGAATCTGCAACTATTATTTCAAGTCCAAAACAATCAGCTAATCTAAAAATTTTTTTATTAATTTTTGTCTTGTAAATTTTCATTTAATTTCCTTAATTTTCTCATCACATTTAATGACAAATTTTTCTAACTCTACAATTGCTTCAGAAAGTTCCATAATTTTTTTTAAAGCTTTTTCTTTATATAAAATGGTCAAATCATAATTCGGTGATCTTGTAGTGCCGATTTTGCTGCCATTATTTAAAATATTTGCTATGTATTGTTTTCCTAATCCGCTCATAAAAATACTCCGATATTAATAATCTAAATTTCCAAAATTTCGTCATTTTCGTTTTTGAGAGAATTGATAGCATTAATAATGTTTGAGTCTATTGATTGCGATATGTCAGCTTTAAAAGCTTGTGTCTGAGTTTTGATTTGTTGATTATTTTGAACAGTCGCAAAAATTCCTTGTATATCTGCAGCTAAATAAAGTGACGAGTGATTTTTAGTAATGTGCCAAGAATTTTGAGAACGTAAATAACAATTTATGCAATCGATTAAATTTTGCTCAGAAAAAGAAGAACCCATTTTTTTTATAATTTGTTTTATACAGCGAGTTAAAGTTGCAAAATCAAGAAATTTTGCTTTATAGCGTGTTTCGTATGCTTTGACATACGTTTCAATTCCAATTTTAAGTAGATGCGATGTTTTTTTATCGCTAGAAAAATTCTTCTTATTTTTATCATTGTATTTAGTTAATTCTTTATTATTAGAATCTTGTTTATTAGTTTTTGTTGATTCCCAGTCTTTCAATGCTTCATTTATTTTTTTAATATTTAAGCTATATTTGCTTTTTATATCAAAATATTTTTTATTAGAACTTTCGCTTATTATCCATTTGTCTCTAATAAATAAATTTAGACTTCTTTCGATGTAACGTTCTGATAAATTACCATTTAATTTTTCAGCTATTTCTTTAATGCTAATATTCAACATTTTTTTTTCTGTAATTTTAACACAGTCTAAATAATCAATAATACATTGCAAAATCAATGCTCTTTGTATACCAATTTTAGCACTTAAATAAAATGATAACTTAAAATAATTAGTTTTTTCCATAATTAATCCGTACTAAAATAATATGTATTCATCTTCATCTAAAAAAATCGGATCCCAAAATATTTTTAATTTAAACCCTAAAACCTCCTCTTTAAATAAAAATTTATATTTAATTATATGAGAATGTTTTGTATGGTAACCAAGCTTTTCTAAATATTTTAATAATATACATAATTTTTTTTCTTTTTTTAATAATAATAACTGTTCTTTTAAGTTTAAATCTTCTATTATTGTGTTATTATTGCAATAATCTTTAAAATATATTTTGTATTCTATGTATGGAAGTCCTGCTTCAGCGGTCTTTTTAATGTCTTTATTTATAAGACTTATAGTATAGTTGTTTATACTTTTATGTGAATTATTTTCATAGATTGAAAAAGCTTCATTTTTAGTCATCATTTTTAAGTTCTCCCTTCTTGCGCTCTGTCTTTAACAATGTTAGCATGAGATTGACATGTAACACTTGCGTGTTTCATGTTGGAATCGGTAGGGGCTAGCATAAATTGCTAGCCGCTCTAGTACTTTACTTTTTGTAAAATACTAATGTCTTATCTATTTCTGATAGTGCAAAACTTAGCTTTTTGCTTAAGCTGTCTAAACTCTTAAGTAGTTTTTTTCTGTCTGTTTTTAAATTATCAATCTGAATTTTAAGCTCAAATACGCTGTCTTCTAGTTCTGATTTTGTTTTTGATTTATCAATTTCATCACAAATCATATCCATGTTTGCAACCTTTCTGCATTTTCCGCACATTCTAAATTGTATTGATTTGAACACTTCTCTACAGTTCATGCATTTTCTAAATTTTTCTTTTAACTCGTATAAGCCAACCCGCTTCCTGATTGTATTAATTTCATCAAGAGAAATGTCGGGATAATCAGTTTCTGGTGTCTCATATTTTTTTATAGAATAAATTATGTCTGTCATGAAATTATTCTTTTTTCAATATACATTTCTAATAATTTATTTGTTGATTCTTTGATTTTTATTAGTGAATTATAGATATTCCTATTGTATATAATATTTTTTTGAACATAATTTTCTCTCACTAATTTTTTAAAATTTGCATAAGATTTTGTAACTTCATTATCAATTACTTTAATAAATCTGTTATGTTCAGAATCTAATACACTTACAAATTTTTTATTTTCATCATCCGCATCAAAATTTTTATATTTTTTTGTCATTTTCCTGTACTCCCTAATCCATTGCAATTTCTTTTAATATTTTTACATGATATGCTTGAGTCTTTAATTATTTTTGATAATACTCCCTGAGCAATACGTTGACCTTTTTTTATTTTTTTAGGAAGTATTGAAACATTTTGAACTATAACGTGAATTTCACCGTCATAATCAGGATCAATTGTACTGAGTTCTACACTGAGTTTATTTTTTAATAGTGATGAAATTCTTGGTCTTATTTGTAGCTCGTATGAATAGTAAATTTCATTTTTAAGCTTAATATCTTTTATTAGTAAATCGCTGGAATAAATGAAGTATTTTTCATCTAAAGAAAGTGAAAGCTCAGGAAATGTTAGTTTATTAAGAACTTTATTAATATTAAAAAACAAACCTGTTTTTATAGCTTTAACTTCAAAAGGAAACAAAAGAACATTTTCATTCGAAGAAATATCAAATCCGACGGATTGAGTAGTAGCGTAAAACAAATCATTTTTAGATTTGTTAATTAATGTATTTATCATGTTGGTCTCCCTTATGGGATGTTGTAAAGTGAACTCAAAAATTTTGGCAATCCTTATGGATTTTATTAATTTAATGAGTTCGATTTAAGATAACTCATAAAACTTTTTGTGTCGATTTTTTTGCTTGAAATTCTAGTCGACTAGATCTATTCTTAGAAAGAACAAAATTTTTATAATAGAATTTATTATAAGTTTTTTGCTTTTCTTTTCGTAGCTCTAAACTCATTATTTTCTCTTCTGCTGTCAGTCGTTTTCGCCCTCTTTTTTTTAATACTTTAGCTTTTTTGTTAGAGTAATTATGATGATCGTAGCAAAAGTATTTCATATCTCTTGTGCGCGAGTAAGTATTTTGAATTGCACAGATAACACATTTTTTATTAATCATGCGATAGCTCCAAAATCGACTTTATTAATAAAAGGTTTATACGAATTAATAGATGGTAATACATAATTTAAAAACTTATCTTTTCCAAAATTTTTTATTTCTTTTTTTACATTTCTTTTACAAATTGATGGAAGTTGATTGTACCAATTTTTAAAAGATACTGGAAAATCATTAATATTTATATTATGATTATATTCTGAAATTACACTTTTTATATTTACTTCTAACTTTTTTTCTGTTTTTTTATTGATTGAATGGTCGTCTTTATAATCTAGCTTCTCTTTTGAAATAATTGTTTCAATCTTTGATTCAAAAGAATCTAAATATTTATTATTGTTTATAAATATTTCAAGTTCATTAATAAAAATTGATTCAATATTATTATAGTTGTTTATTTTGTTATAAGCATTATTTTTTAATGCAGCTTTACAAAATGAAAGTATAATACTTACTTTATCAATCTTTAATTTATCTACAGCTTTTTTAATAATGTCTTCGCACTCAAAATTCGGAATAAATCTCTTATTAAGTTTCTGCTTTAAAAGCTCGCAAACAATGATTGATGCTTGTTTTATAGATTTAAAACATTTTTTGTCAACTACTGTGTCTGTGTGTGAATTTTTTTCTACACAATAATTATTAGGAATTAGATTTAAGGAAGAATAAGAAGGAAGAATGTTAGCATCTCGTGCATCCTTGGGGCGATCATGATGCACTACGGCACTGCTTTTAATACATTGCTGTAACTTATTTGAGTCGCATGTGACTTTGCTATCTTTAATATTATAACTATGAACATGGGAGTCGTGTAGCTGCTTTCTTGTTCTTATTAAGTACTCAAAATATTTATTAAATATTTTATCAGTGAAGCAGAAGCTGTTTTCTTCTTGTAAAAAAGTTTTGAATGAAAAATTTTCTTTTTTATTGATATAGCCTAAATCAATTAATTCTTTTAAAACTTTTTGAACAGTTCTTTTTGCAAAGCTTGTTTCTGACGAAATTTTTGAGATTGAAATTTTTAACCAATTTTTAAAGTCTGATCTAAAATCTAAATGAGATGCTATACAATGTAAAATTAATTTTTGAGATGAATTTAATATTTCATTTTTCCATATTGCATTTAATGATCTGCCACCAGAATTAACATCATATAATTTTTCCATAAAAAATCCTTTCTAAATTAAATAATAAATAATTTTAACTAGAATGAAATAATAATTTATTTTTTTTAAAGTATCGTTATAAAGTATATAATATTTATGTTTAAAATTATGATCAAAAAACATTACATACCTTTTAAAAATAAAATAATGTTTACTATATATACCAAATATTTTTCTGCAAAAAATTACACATAGTAAAAAAAATGTGTTACTGTAAATTTTAACAGTGTAAAAAATTTACACTTTTTGGTTTTGTTGTCAATTGTTATTTTTTTATTTAATTTTTGGGAGGCTAAATGAATCGTAAGAATTTTGTTAAAAGTTATGCATCTAGTATATTTATATCATTTATTGAATGGTTTGAATTCCTAATTTTTGTTTACATATTTTTACAAATATTTGATAACTCATTTTTAAGTTTTTTTCAAAAAAGTGGTATTTTATTAAGTTTTTTTGCAAGACCAATTGGAGCTTTAATTTTTGGAAAACTTTCTGTAAAAAAGGGGAGAATATATAGTTTAATTTCAACAGTAAATTTAATGATAATTTCTTCATTTTTGATTATTCTTGCTACAGTATTTATGAAAAATATTTATTTATGCGCTTCATTGGCTATTATTGCAAGAATTATTCAAGGCGCAGCAATTGGCGCGGAAACGACAACTTCATTGCTTTATATCTTTGAAATATCAAAGAATAAAGCCACAGCAATAGCATGGGGAGGTCTTGGATCAGCTTTAGGTATGGCTTTAGCTTCTTATGCACCAACTCTTTTAAGTGGAATTGAATCAATTGAAATTAAAATATATCTCGCGTATTCATTATCAATTGTAATTTCATTTATTGCTTTGTTTGTTAGAAAATCATTAATTGAAACAAAGAGTACAAATACTAAAGTTAATTTTAATAAGGAGTATTTATCTTTATCTCTTAATATTTTTAAGTATTCATTCCCTTTCGTATTTATTGTGTACTATGTGTTTTTAATATTTCCAGATTACATACAAAATACATACAATTTAACTAATGAAGTTTCAGAAAAATATATAACTTATTTCAGTATTTTTACTGGATTCGCACCAATATTTATTGGAATGATTGCTGATAAGTATGGTTTAGATAAAGTATTAAGAAGTTCTGTAATATTATCTATTTTATATATACCAATTTTTGTTTTAGTTAAAGATCCATTTATTCATATTACTTTTATATCTTTAATTATGTCTTTATTCTTTACTGTTGGGCTTACAAAACTATTTAAATCTAATTCAATTGATATGTTATATATAGGTTTTCCATTTCTTTATAATTTAATGGTAGCTATAATTTCTTCTCAAATAGTATTGTTCTTTAATATTGGTCTTAGCCATGATTTCATTTTTATATCATCTTTAGTTTTTCTAGCAATTTTATATATTAAAGATTTATACAATATGATTTATCAATTTATTGAAAGGAAAGTCTATGTTAATTGAAAGAGTTACAAAATCAATCGAACAAGAGTCTGCTTTAAAAGTAAAATATTTTGAAAAAATTTTTAAGGAAACTAGTGGAACAATATTTGATAAATTGTCTTTTTCAATATCAGAATTAAATGAAAATAAATCTGTGCTTATTACTAAAAATATGGCATGGCTTGAGAAATATATTAGCAATAAATTATATCTTTACGACCCAGTTTGCGATTGGGAAGATAACGCAACATATTATTTAAAGAATAGTGCAAAAATTGCGACAGAATTTATTGACATTGAAAGAATTCATGATAATAAAAATGGAAATATGTTTAGAGATATTAGACGTAGCTTTAAAATAGAAAGCGGCGGTGTCAGTGTTACTTATTTTAATGGAACGGTTTTATTTGTAGGCTGGTGGTCGTCTCAAAAATGTGTTAAAGATTATTACTCGCACGAAAATAGAAAAATTAGCGAGAATATTATTAAAGACATTTTATCTATTTATTGTGAAGAAAAAGGGGAAATTTTAGCTTAAATTATGGAGTTTATTAATAAAATGAAAACACTGGGAGATAGAATAAAGTTTTGTATTGAACTCACAAAATTAACAAAACCTAAGCTAGCAAAGAAGTACTTAATTAGCATATCATCGCTTCATTGTTATGAGAATAACACTAAAAAGCCATCAGAAAAGCGATTAAAAATGCTACTTGATATATTTAAAAAAGAAAATGTTATTACTAGTTACCAATGGTTAAAACAAGGTGTTGGTGATTTACCAAGAGAGTTTAAATGTATCGATTATAATAAAACTATTAATAATGAAATGAATTTTGATAGTATAGAATTAATAAATTATGAATTAAAAAATGCGGCAAATAAGTATAAAAATTCAGTTCATTTTATTTGTAATACATTTGAACTTGAACCCTCTATTTTTTTTGGTGATTGGGTTTTAGGTATTAAAATAAATAGTTCTGACGTTAATAAATATGAAAAATACCCATTTTTATTTAAAATAAATAATATAACTTACTTAAAGTATATTGCTAAAATAAATGAAAATGGTAGTTTAAATTTAATCGGAATTAATCAGAAGTTTTCTAAAAAAGACTATTTTATTCCAAACGTATTTCCTGAGGTTATAGCCCCAATTTTTTGGATTAGACGAAATCCAGACCATTTTATTTAAAAGAATAGAGATTTTTATGAGCATTATAATAGCAAATGAAGAGCAAATTAAACAATTTATTAATATAACTCAAGATGCAAGAACAAGTCTTGATTATCCATTAAGTTATGTTGAATTATTTGAGAAATTTTTATTCGACTCTTTTGTCACAAAAAGAATATTAAACAATAAAATTAATTTGCTTGATATAGAAGATAACAAACAAAGAGGTTATATTTCTTTTGGATTATTTAATGAATCAATTGTTGAAGTTGGTTTTTTATTTGTTTGTGCTGATTTTCAAAATAAAGGAGTTGGTACTAATTTATTAAAACATTGCGAAATTATCTCAAAAAATTTTAATAAAAGCATAATAAAAATAGCCGCAGAACCTCAATCAATTGATTTTTATCTTAAACATAATTATATTTTAACTGATGAAAGCAAAGCATCATCTGTAGTATCTAATTTAAAATATCCATATGTTATTAAGTATTTAAATTAACATGCGCTCGCATATACAAACTCTTTTTCAATACTCAAAATATGATCTTTTAATTTTGATAATGGAACTCCCGCGCTTTTTTCGCTAAAAAAAACATATACTTGTAACAGTTTATCTTTTTTCTCCGCATCTGTGATTTGTTCTTGCTTTATTTTTATAACTGTTTCAATTTCTTGCATAAACTTTTTAAAAATTTCTTTTTGAACGGCATTTTTTTTGTTAAATTTTTCGTTGTTATTATTAATATTTTTTAGTGTTTCAATTACTTCATTTTGAACTATAATTTTTGAGTTATTTTCTTTTTGTTTATTTTCAACAACAACTTCAGCTACGTAAACTTTTTCTTCATTTTGTTCTTGTACTTTATTTATTTGTTTTTCATTTTTACTTTCTTCGTTATTATAAGCTTGCGACATTTCTTCGTTTGAATAAAGTCCAGATAAATCATTTGGAAATGCTTTTCTTAACGCTAAAGCTTCCGCGCATTTTCCCAGCATTAATTCTGGAAATTTTTTCCACATGTCAGAAATTATTCCGCTAGTATATTTTTGAACATATGAGTCCCATTTCGCTATAGCGTATGTTGGTTCTGTGTATCCTGTTCTGTAAATACCAACTTTTGCAGCAAATGGATATTCTGCTTTAGAAGACTCTCCTAACCAAATTTCGCTCCAAACCCCATCTTTTCCACAGAATAAAGTAGTAGTTTGACCGGCATATTCGGGATTTCTTGACGCAATCGCTCTAAAACCATCGATCGATACAATTACTGTTCTACTCTTTCCGAATTGCACAGAATAGATTTGTTTTGAAAATGGATCTAATCCTGTTCTCTTACAAGTATAAAGGAACATCTCTAGTTCTTCGTTAGTCGCTCCTTTCGCTATCGAATTCTTAATTACATTGATTTGATCTTCTGTAAAATTGCTTTGCAAAGAAACAGTCGATGTTTTTTTTACTAATGCTGTCATGTTGGACTCCTTTTGGAATTTGTGCTTGCTCACTATCGAGCAAATATACATATAATATAAATTTTTTAACAAGTCAATTTTAAAAGAAAAATATTTTTTATTACAAACGATTGACAAAAATTTATATCTATTATAGTATATAAGAGCTAGTTAATGTTTAGCTAGTAAACATTCCAAAAGGAGTCCAACATGAAAAGTTCTAATTCTATTGTTACTGTCAAAGTTCCTTTAGTTGAAGCTCAAAAAACTCTCACAAATTTTCTTGAGTATTTTGATACTATGGATGGCGAAATTCCGGACGATTTAATTCCTGAATTTAATTTAGCAGAAAAAAATTTGGCACAAGCAGCAGACAGACGTTTGTTTCTAATTGATTGTTTAGATAATCAAATTGAATATTTTGACAAATTAATTAAACACATTAAAGATAAAAAATCTAAAATTGAAAATGCTAAAGATAAAATCATGAACAATACTTTTGAAATCATGAAAGGGTTAGAAGTAAAAGAAATAAAAGGTTCTGCGAAGTCTTTTAAAATTAAGAACAAGGGAGGAGTAGAAGCAATTAAATGGACAATTGAATTTAATAAAATTGACAATGTTTTAAATGAAGCAGATGAATTTTTTGTTCCAATCGAATTTATAGAAGAAAAAACAATTCGAGTTGTTAATAAAAAAGCTCTGGCAGAACGCATCAGAAAAGAAAATGATTTGAATTGCGGAAAAAAAGTGGATCGAGAAGAAGTGTTATCAATTATATAATAATTTAAATTATACAATCTATAAATTTTATTGGAATAATTATGATTAATAATAAAAAAATTTTAGAATCTTTATATGTTTTACACAAAGAAGCTGGTTTTAATATTTCAGAAATACTTGCAAATAATGGCTATGACGATGATGAAGTTATTAAAATAATAGCTAAAATTAATAGTATTTTTGAGAGCAAATTTAAATTAATTCTTCTTGAAGATGACAACGAAATTTATGAAAGAATGATCGGTATATAATTAATATAAAATTAAGGAGATTTTTATGTCAAGTGTTAATAAAGTTATCCTTGTCGGTAGGTTAGGGCAAGAGCCTGAACTACGCAGCACAGCCAGCGGACAACAGGTCTGCAGCTTAAGTCTTGCTACAAGTGAAACATGGGTTAAAGATGGCAACAAAGAAGAAAAAACCGAATGGCATCGTGTTGTATTATGGGAAAAAAGAGCCGAAATTGCTGCTAAATATTTAAAAAAGGGAAGATTAGTGTATATCGAAGGAAAATTACAAACTAATTCATGGGTAGATCAGCAAGGTCAAAAGAGATATGCAACACAAATTTTAGCTAATTCATTAATATTTTTAAAAAGCGCAAATAATAAAAATGAAAATAATAATTACTCAGATAATGTAGATAATTCTGACGAATACAGGGTAGGTGATATTGATGCTTCAAACTATGAAGATATTATTTTTTAAAAAAATAAAAAGAATTGGATTATGAATAAAAAAATTAAAGCAATTATTGTTGATATTAGCAAACTGTGATCATAGAAAACATTTTGTAGAAAATTCAAAAAAGGATTGGAAATATTTTTTTCATGATGAAAACATAATTAATGATAAATTAAATTTTGGTTTTCAACAATTATTAATAAATTTTAGAGTCAAAATTTGACGTGCTTTTTTGTTTAGATGATCGTAAACAAGCAGTAGACGCGTGGTGCAAGCTGGAGCTTGTTTGTTTGCAATGTGCAGATGGGCAATTTTAAAATATTGGAAATTAAATCAAAATGAGCAAAAAAAAATCTTTTTATCTTAGATATCAAAAACATGATTTCAAAGAACGATTACGTTCTTTGAAAATACAGCAAACAGTTAAAGAAGTTGATGCTAATTTCGTTGAAACAGTTAGTTCTGTTCTTTCAACTTTAGAAAATGCTGAAAAATTATCTCAAGGCCAAAAAAAAGGTTTAAGTATCATGTTAATAAAGCTAAATAAGATAAACGATCAAGCTTTTGCCCAAAATGAAATTAACAATATTTTGAATAGACAAAATAAAATCAAGTCTGAAAAAAGAGGCAAGGATTCTACTTTGCCGTCCGCTCCCAATTTTCTTTTACATCATATTGATAAAAGGTTAGGAGCATGGACTCGCAGAATGCTTTCTAAGTGCTTAAAAGAACCAAAATTAGCTAAAGCCGCGTTTATTGCTCACGCATGCGGCGCTCTGAGAGCTATTGGAAAAGAGAAAGCAGAAAGTCTTTTAAACATCTCACCAGAATCGCTTTATAAAGAAATATTTAAACAAGAAAATTATGAAAAAGGGTACAGAGATAGAATCTTTTATCTTCGCATGCAAGCGCTGGGTAATGTTCAAAGAAAATTGATACGTGAAAAAAAATCAAAGCAATAGTTTATACTGAGAATAAATTCATTGACATAATTTAATTATAATGTAGTAATTAAAAGAATATTTAGAAGGGTTATGATTTTTTGGAAAAGAATAATGATGACGATAAAATTTTAGATATTAAAATTAAATCTATCGAATTTAACGAGTCTGAATTAAAAGAACAAATGCTTTCGCTAGATAAAAAAAGAGATCGTGTTTGGATTATGCTTACTTTGTTTAGTTCTTTTGTTTTTATTCAGTTAAAAAAACATGATTTAAACATAATTTTCAATTCTTTTTTTAACATATTATTTTTAATTCTTACTATATTTTATTTTGTAAATATAATTATAATTTTTTTGTATACTTACAAATATGAGCAAGTAGAGAATTCACCATGTTTAAGCAAAGACCAGATATTTCCTGAAATATCTAAAAATAAAGATATTTTAATTTTTAAAGACAAATTCAAAAGTTTATCTTATTTTAAAAGATTTACCATTAATTTAAAGTATGAAATTGCCGACGATAAAATTAAACGTAATAATACAAAGTCAGCATATATTAAGATTATGCAAAAAATAGTTTTTTTTCATTTCTTTTTGTCTTTAACAATTATATTTATAGGTGAGTTTTATGTCAGATAATGAAAATGATAAGATAGAAAAAGATACCGTCTCTTTAAAAACTGAAGATGATACTGAATTAGAATTTCCTAAAACTAAATTCGTGTATATTAAAAAGTCTATCTCACCAGAAGAGTTAAAAAAATTAATGTTAAGAGAAAGAGAAAAATAAAATAACTTTTTAAAAACTAAAAATTGCAAGATAAAAAATGTTTATTTATGCTTTATAGCATAAATAAACATTTTTTATCTTTTAAATATGTTTTAAAATATTTTTATTTATGTTATAAATAATATGTAACAAATTTTAGCATAAATATTTATGCTATATAAAACAAATGGAGGATACTATGGAGTTATTACCAAGTTTTATCTGTTCAGCCCCGAAAGAAAAAGAGTTGCTAAATAAACAGTCAATTCTAATAGAAGACAAAGGTATTGAAACAATTGTCGGAGAACTAGCGCAAGTGTTAAATCCGCACAGTCCAAGAACATATGGTGGCGCACTCGAAAGCGATCACTATCAAACACTTTTAAAAGCAGGTTTAGCAAGAGCTTTGGGCGAAGGAAAACATGTTGTGTCTCTTGCTTTAAGTGTTCCATTTCAATACATGGATCAGTTCAGAGATCAAATCGGAGACATAACTTTAGCAAAGAATAAAACAAGTCTTTTAAAAGAAATAGTTGCAAATATTAAATTTAAAGACAAATCTACAGATTCAAGTTGGAAAAATTGCGAAATTACAATTCAAGAAGAGCCAACAATTGCATATGAGTTTTTAGCATCAATGCTTAATATTCCACCAGAGGCGAAAACATTTTTGTATTGGCACATTGGACACGGGGATTGGCAGCAAGCAGCAAGAGTCGACGGAAAAAACTTGCCAGATTCTTATGCGAGAGTTGAGGGATTATCAGGCGCAATCCAAGTTTTTTCTGAACAACAAAATCTATCATCAAGCGAAGCTATCAAATCGTGGCAGCTTGGGAATATGCCGGAAGTTAATGGCATGAATGGAAAAAGGGTTAATTGCATAAGAGAAAAAGAACTCGCAGCTAGACAATTTATAAGATCAGTAGTTGGTGAACTATTAAACAAGAATTTACGCTACAAAGATAGAGCAAAAAATATTGTAATTTCTGGTGGTGCTTCAAAAGATGATATATTTATATCTATATTAAAAGAGATTGCCAAAGGCAACGGTTACAACGTAGTTTTAATGACAGAGCTTGTTGAAGACATTGACCCGACATTTTCTGTCGTTTCTGGTCTTTCTAAATTAAAGACTGCTTATACACATGTAAGTATCGATATAGGAAACTCTAGCGTAAAAGTGAGCGTTGTATGAGTACGAATGAAAAAAAATTTTATCAAATGAGATTATCAGATTCTTTAGAAAACCAAGATATATTAAACTTTATTAAATACGCTAAAACTTCTTTTGATAGCTCAAAAATCAATTATCCAAGAGGTTTAAAATCACAAGCTGATCGGGCTATCTGGTTAATGAATTACGCTTTAGAAATACTCTCTAAAAATAACAAAGTAGAAGGAGCTAGTGTTTTAAAAAGCATAGAAAAAGAAGATAAGAACAGTAAAAACGGATTATTTGACTTATTAAGATAAATATTTATTCTTTATCATAACTATTTTCATGAAAATTTTGTACACTAATTAATTTTGATAATTCTTGCTGGTATAAAGAAACCAAATCAAACTCTAAATCAAAAAATTGATCGTATTTAAGAAATAATTCTACAATAATATTGGATTTAATAACAAATGTATACGAAGTTTTCTCAAAGAAGTTTGCCAATGAAGTATTATAAAACTGCGATAAAAAAAATCTTTTTTTAAAAAATGAAATGAAATTTTCATCCGTCTTAAAATTTTCATCTTGTTTAGAAATTTTATCTCTTAATATTTCATCAAATTTAACATTGAAATCATTAGATGTAAATATTTTAACAATTTCAGAATTATTTTCCATATGTGCTCCAAATATATTAAAAAATAGCAAAAAAAATTATTATGCATAACCCATTTAAAAAAATGGATTTTTGAAAACGGTTGTATATTATGTATAAACACATTTATTGTGATGTGTCAATTTTTAATGCAAAAAATGTAGATAACTCACTACAGACAATTAATAGATTAATTTTAACAGAAAAATAAATTCATTTTTATCTTCAAAATTCAATTTTAAAATTTGTTCCAATAAAAATATTAAATTTATTATCAATGTATTTTATCATCCCTGTTTCTAACCATAAGTTATTAAAAACGTTATATTCTATCTTACTACCAAAATAAGTTTTGTAATTTTCATAGTTCAAATTTTTAATATTCTCAAAACCTGAAAACAAAATTAATTTAAAATTTTTTCTTGAATTATTTAATTCTTTTTTTTCATAGTCTAAAGTTTTAACAGAACCATTTTTAAAATTTACATCTAAAGAATTTTCCAATTTAATTTCTTCGCTTGATGTAATTTTCTGAAACTTTAATGTACCATCTTTATGTTTAATTTTATTAACGATTACTTTACTCTTAAAATCAGATCTAACATTTTTTATTGCTTGTTCTACTGCAATTTTAATTGCTTCTTCATCACGTATTTTTTCTATTTTTTTTTCAATAACAAGTTTTTCTGAAACTGATTTTCTGCCAAGAAAAAATGAGATTATAATAAATAATAAAATAAAAAATAATTTATAATTTAACATATTAATTACCTAAAATTAAATCTTGTTTTCTATTTGCTTCTTTGTTAATATACGAAACATGAACCCATTTTTTGAGACCTGATTTTTCATAAATCAACTGATCATAATCAAAATTTTTTTTATTTTCTTTTATATAATTATATAAATCAATCGCAGAGTATTTATCAACATAAATATCGACAGCTTGACCATAAATGTGTTTTGAATTTTCTGTTCCTCCGACCGCTTTATTTAAATCATGACAACGATAACCAGAAGAAATTTTGATCGGGCAATTAATTTCCTTACGTAAAACTTCAAGAAAATTAGCACATATTAATTTTAAGTTAATAATAACATTTTCAGGAGCTTTATTGCATATTTCTAAATCTTTAGCTTTGTTAGAAAATTCAAATTCTCTGAGAATGAAATTATCTGACAGTTTCATCTCAAATTTCCTTTCATTTCAATTTTTATTAATCTTTTTTCGTGATCTTTGATAGAATTCTGAATTTCGCTTTGCATTATTTTAAAATCAGAAAACTGTTCTTTTAATTGACTTAATGCAATGTTAGTGACTGCTATATTTTCGTTAAACTGTTTGACTTGTTGATTCGCTATTTGTATTTGAGAAAACAATTGTTCTGAGTAAAATTTATTACTCTGTCCTGAGTTTTGAAATACCAAATAAGTTACTAAAGAAGAGAATCCTACGCAAAATAAAACTAATAAAAAAATCAATAAGTATGGAGAAGAGCTTTCTTTTGACAATCCGCTTACAACTTCTTTGCATGTTTCGCCAAGAGAATTCTTTATATCAACCATTGTATTATCCTTTCTATTAAGAAATTTTTATTGCAGTGATTCTGTAATATATATTATATATATCTTTTCCGTTTGGATAAGAAAAACAAATATTTTTTACATAATATTTTTTATCTTCCAGATTTGATATTATGCAAGAAAATCCTATATTTTCTACAGCAGTTCCTAGTTTACTTTGCTCATATTCTTTAGATAAATAAGAATAATAAAGTGTATTATCAATTCCTTTTGAAGTTAAAATTTTCTTTACAATTTCAGTATTTCTCTCTGTTTGACTGAATTGACATAATGCTCCTTTTAGATCAGATACTCCAGAAACAAAAATTGGAGATTGTTCTAAATTGCTTAGCTGTTGATCTCTTCGTATTGAATGATTAAAAGAAATATTTAATAACCATGTTCCTTTTGGAATTATAAATTCCTTTAAATCCAGCCATTTATTTAATTCAATAGTTTTTTCTTGATCATTTATTTCTAAATATTGAATTGCAGTATTAATGCCACTAACTTTTTCATCTAAATACTTTATCCATTTGTAAGCTAAATTTCTAAACCAATTTTCATTTTTTAATGATGGCATATCCGCCAAACCTGTACTTTGATCTATCGAATAGCCTAATTTTCTTTTTTCGATTGATGGTGCTTTAATTAAAGAGTCACTATTTGTTGCCCATTCTAAAGATTCTTGAGGCTTTTCTAGCGCCATAATTACTCCAATTCTATTGAAAATCTTCCACCTGATTTTGGATCAGATTCGTCATAAAATCCCTTTGCTTCATTAAAATTAGATTCGCTGAAAAATAACAGATTGTCTAAATTAACTAAATGTATTGAAAGCTCAGTGTTTGGTAGTTTTGAACTTTTTAATGCTTTAGAAATTGTTTTTAAATCAGATAATGGTTTTGGATTTATAGCTACTAATGTTGTTTGATTTGATGATGATTCGAGAAGTAAAACGTTTTTTGGACGAGTCAAAAGCCTGCAAATTTGAATTAAATCTTCGACTGTACCTTCAGAATTATTTTCGCATATTGTCGCTGTCAATAATTCTCTAAATTTTTGATCATCTATTCCTTGCCTTATCGTTCCAATTATATCACCAAAATCATCAAGTTTTTTTCCATCAGCATTTAAATAACTCAAATAGTATAAATCAAATAGTTCATCTTCTAATGTTTGAAATCGTTCCGCAATAGTCTCAACTAAAGCATTTAAAATACAACTATTTTTAAACTGTTTTAATAATCTTTTTTTACATTCTTGTGTGTGATTTATTATTTTTTCCAATTAAAATTTACCTTTCCAATCAATAAAATTAATTCTACCTGAATCTAATTTAGCGTATTCAATCGGCTCTACTGCTATATTTAATGATTCCTTTGGATTAATAGAAATACCTTGATAAATCTGTATTCCAATAATTCCATTTATTGAATTTATTGGTACATATAAAGAAGAATTAATTAATGATTTTCCAATTGTAAGATTTTTATTTGCATAATCAATAATAGCTGATTTAACTTGTTCAAATCCGTTAGAAGGAAAATCTGAATTTGTTTTTAATGCTATAGATAAATAAATCTGTTTTTCTTTGGGTCTTGAAAAAGACACTATTCTATTTATTTCTTGTGAATCCTT
Organism: Spirobacillus cienkowskii; assembly: GCA_003339605.1. Classification (GTDB taxonomy): domain Bacteria; phylum Bdellovibrionota_B; class Oligoflexia; order Silvanigrellales; family Silvanigrellaceae; genus Silvanigrella; species Silvanigrella cienkowskii. The sequence goes on from QOVW01000001.1 coordinate 40,499, forward strand.
TACTGTTATTTTTATTGATTTTTCATCTGAATAAAGGAGGCAACCAGCACCCCTTGAACTATTAATCGCATTTGCAATTGCAATTGGTTCTCCGCCTTCAACATATAGATGTATTGATCCTGAGGGAATATATTTAGCTATTTCGTTATTTAAAAGTATTGATGTTTTAACGCCTTCAACTTTCTGAATCGCTGCACGTATTCCTTTTTCTGTCGCAGATCCAGCTCTTTGTAAAAGCTGTATTCTTCTCATTTTTAAATCTTCTTCAGACTCTTCATTTTGACCGCTTACAGCATCTTTTTTGTTAATACATGAGTCAATTTTATAAATTGGGTTTAATATTTTAGTTATTGTTCCTGCAAGTGCTTTTACAGATCCAAGAGTTGCAGATTCAGCTTCAACATCAATAGTTCCATTTTGATTAATAATTGCATCATTTTTAGTATTAAATTGATATGAAGTTTCAGGAATTGAAACACATGTACCAGCAGGAATTTTTGTTCCAGATTTTCCATTAAACGTTAAAATAACTCTTGAAGCAGTAGCTTCTTGTTTTGTGATACCATTAATTGAAATAATATTTTGGAGAGGAATTCCTGTAGCATAATTTGGATTCACTGATGTACTTAACTCTTGAAGAGCCTCCCACATCAAAGCTTCTCTTTCTGAAAAAATCGCAATAATATTTCCAAAAACAGAGCTTGGCGAAGCGTCAATATTTTGATTTATTTTATTTTTAAATGTTTCAATTATCTCTGAATAACATGTCACAAAATCCTTTTTCACGAAGCCTGATTTTGTAAGCCCATAATTCTTATCCATTAATAGCTCCTAAAGCTAAATTATTTAAAAATATATCACCATATTTAGATTTTATTTTTAAAGTTATAATACAAGTTTTATTAAATCTTTTTAATTCAGATTTGAGAACTTCAACAGATTTAATGCCATCAATTAATTCAACTTTTCTTTTTATATACAAACTTAATTTGTCTTCATTAAATTCTTTATTTCCAAGCATTTCTGTCCAAGAAACCCCGATTTCTGAATCAAGGAACCATTCGCTATAAAACATACTTAATTCTATTTTAATTTTTTGTTTTAAATAATCTATATTGTTATCAACTAATTCAAAATCACCTTTATGATTAATAATTAAATCATTATTAGAATTTATTTTTAAATCCATTAAGATAATTTTCCTATCGCTAATCCAGCTACAGCACCGTTTGGAGCAACTAGACCTGCAGAAGGAACTTGAACCAAAATTAACGGCAATATTTCTTGAATTGCTTTAGCAAACGCCTCTGCTTGTTTATCTAACATCTGCTGGTTTGCGTCTGAATCTTTCATGTTTAATGAAGACATTAAATTTTTTTTATAAATTGCTTTTCCAATATCAATTGTGTAAGGCATTATTTTTCTCCATAAAAGTGGTTGGAAGTGATATTTGTTTTAGGATCATCTAAATATCCTTTTTTTGTTTTATTTAATTGGATTTGTATTTGTTTTAATTCAGCTATTAAAGAAGGAGAAGATGGAACAGGAGCTCCTAAATTTCCAACGCCAATATTTTTTGTTAAAGCATCCATTAATTTATTTAATGTTTCAATTATTTTATCAGAAAATTCAATAAGCTTATTGCCTAAAACTAATGGTTCATCTGGTAGTTTTTTTTCTACTTCAACAGCCCCACGGTTAGAAAAATAAATTTTGCCATTTTCTGTCATCTTAATTTCGGATAAATTATTAACTATTTGCAATGATTTTTTATTTACACCTTTCATTGGTTCAGAAAATGGGTAAAAACCAGCAATAGCTACACAATCTGTTAGTTGATGCTTATAAATATTATTTGATTCAACTAATCCTCCTTTTTGTGTAAATTTGTCAATGCTTCTTTCATTAAATATTAATAATACATAATCATTAATTTCAACTGGTAAATGTATATAAGATGATTTAGATCTAGGAAAAATTAGAGGCACAGATTGAATAATTGGTAAAGGTTTTTCTGTCTCTAATTTAGTTTTGCTATCTATTTCTTTATTCATAAAGCAAGGCTGAACTGAAACTTTTTGTAATTTTTCATCATATGATTTTATTATAGCTGGCATTGACGTATGAATTTCGTTAATTCTTGAATCTATAGCATCAAAAATTAATTGAGAAAATGTTGGAGTTGTCATATTAATTTATCTCTTTTGTTTCAAAAGTGGTTTGCCATTTTCCTTCATGTGTATCTCCAGAATGCGTAACTTTTATCACATTAAATACGCCTTTAATATTTATACTTTCAACATATATTTTTTTTAAAGGAGTTATTTCTGGCTGTAGCAAACAATTTACTTTTATACCGCTTCCGGTAACTTCTGGTGAACCAATCAAACCACTTCTTGAACTTAATTTAATGGTTTGTTTTGATTCCCCTTTTTTTTGAACTTCTAATATTCCATTATTTATTTGCCATTCGTAATTATTTGTTGTTAAAATATTATCAATTACATTTGCTGCATTTCCATTTGCTGCATAACCATTTGAAAATAAATTATCACTATTAAATAAACCTTTTACTCCCTTAATTACTTTATCTTTTAAAAGTTCGTTTTTAGCATCATTAAATATATGAGTATGTTGAGTATTTTCAGGATACGATTTGTTTAACTTTGTTGAATTATAAGCTTCACTAGAGTCGCCTGATTCAATCTTTAGAATCCAATCTGTGTCTTTTTTTTCTTTAGAAACTCTTGTTATTTTTCCATAGAAAATTAAGTGTTCAGCAGATTCTCCCCATCCAACAAAAATTGATATTGCCATATTTTCTTTTTTAATAAAATTAAATGAATTATCGCTTACATTATATATTTGAACTTTAGCAGTATTTTGAACCTTAGTTTCATTGGTTTTTTGAATTTCAAAGCAAACTCTAAAATCATTAAAAGCAATAGCATTACCGCCATTAATAGGAGATATTATCACTGATATTTTTCTATATATTTGCATATTTTTCATTTTTTTGTTCCAAATAATATAATTTTATTTTTGTTCCAAAATCTTCATATTTGTATGTTTTAATACTATTTGTTGTATCTATAAAAATTAGTTTTCCTTTTGGAATATTTTTATTATTTATATGATGAAAAATTGGTATTTTTAATACAATTGGTACACTACTAATAATTAGGTTATATTCTGAATCATACAAGCTTAAAAAAAATCTACTCGCTCTTTCATTCCAATAAAACTCAAACGAAAATAAAACATTATCAAGTAATACTGAAATTTCATAATATTTTTTTTTCATCAAAGGAATTTCATATAATAAAGACATTTCTAATACTCCTCTGTACTTTACATAATTTAATACAGAATAGAACAGATTGTCTAAATTAACTCAAATACTTCTAATTATTTCACCAAATTTTTTTGCATTTTCTTTTACTGTAATATCTTTAATATACTTAGAACGGTCTACAATACTTAAAACTTCTATTCTTGATTTATTTGTAATTTTATTACTAAAAGTAATTTTTATTTCATGAAATTCTTTTTTCCATTTTTTTGGTAAATATTCATTTTCATATGAAGAAAGAATAAATGACGCTTTACAGTGCTCTAGTGTGTATACTAACTCTTTAAATTGTTCGACTGTATAACCGTTGTAATGCCCACAGTCTGTGTTTAAATACGGAGGATCAACATAAAAGAAAACTCCAAAATCATCCCACTTTTTAATACATTTCAACGCATCTTCGCAATCTATGCTAATACTCGATAATCTTGAATATATTTCATTTAAATTTATAATTTTATCTGACCATCTCCTTCCTTTATTAGCTAATACTCTTCTCAAATCCCAAACTTTATTTAAAGAGCTAGCATAAGATTGTTGAATATTAACATAAAAACTCCAAGCTTTTTCTACATCTGAATAATTATTCAAATTTATAGCAATTTTTTTAGCAAGATCATGTTCAGATTTTGAATACAAGGTCTTTTCTAATTTATCTATCAATTGATTACTATTATCTCTTAATTGCCTATAAAAATTTATTAGATATTCATTTGAATCATTAATAACTTCTTGATATATTCCAGATTGAATTAATTTTTTTTTAAATAAAACTGCAGCGCTTCCACAAAATGGTTCAACATATGTTACATGATTTGGTATTATTTTTAAAATTTTTTTAGACATTCTACACTTTCCACCGTAATAAGTAAATGCTGGATTCATAATAAAAAAGACCTCCTAATAATTTTATTAGGATAAATTTTACGGTTTGCCTAAATTATTTATTATATTTTATAAATTTTAATAAAAGACTATTTACCCAAAAGCCCAAAAAGTGAGACTGCGAGTGATTCATTTTTCTCTACAATTTTTTTTTCTTTTAAACCGCCATTTGCTTTTTTTGAAGAGTTCACTTTTTTAGAGTTAGCTTTGGGCATTTTAATGTCAATAGAAGTATATTCAACTTGAACTGTTTTAATTTGCTCAAAAACAACTTGAAACTCAAGATGATTCACATTTGATGAATCTCTGGTATTAGTTAAGCTTGTCATTATCATATCAGAATAAAAATCTAAACCAGTAAAAATATTTAATAGTTCTTTTGAATGTTTAATTTTTAATAATTCTTGCCACTTTTTTTGTATAAAAGTTTTTCTGGATTCAAGAGTTCCTCCAAGATATCTAAATTTTAAAGGACTACACAAGCAGTTAATAGAAAGCCTTGGCAATTTATGAATTATGTTGTCACTAATTGGCGAACCGTCTTCAACTGGATTCTTTGTAATTTCACTTTCGTATGTGTGGGTTTCAGAAAGAGAAACATCGATTTCAAAATCATCAAATGCAAGACATCTTTCACCATTTCTAAAAAATCCTAAAAAGTTCATCACTCATTACCTTTAATCAACTATTAAATATATTGTTTTTTGCCATTCTCATTTGATATTCCCAATGTTCATTTAGATTTTGTTGTATAATATTTGATATTTCTTTTGGATCACTTTGAGTGTTTATATTAACATTAAGTGGAGAATTAATATTATAACTTAAATTTTTATTATTGTTTGGTGTAATAATTGGGCTTTCTGGAATATTAAATAATCTCAAATTTGTGTTTAAATTTTTATCAATCTCATCTTCAAATTCAAAAGATTTTTTGTTTCCATTTTCATCTGTAATTACAAATTTGCCATTTTCTTGCATTATTGCTCTTTGTATATGTTTTTTACTATTATTAATTCCTTTTAAATCATTTAATCCAAAAAAATTATTTAATGAACCCCAGATTCCAATAGCACAATTCTTTAAAAAACTAAAAAAATCTGAAAATAATAATTTTAAATCAGATATGATTGCTTTAAATAATTTAAAAATATCAGATCCAACCTTTTTAAATCCATCACTTGTAGATAAAATTAGCCAATCAAAAAAATCAGTAATATATGGTTTTGCAGCTTTTAACGCAGCCTTTATTTTTTCAATACATATATCTATATAATATGGAATTTCTGTTGCAAGAAAATTTACAAAAAGCATTATTATGTCAAAGATTAATACAATTAAAAATTTAATACAATCAGCAATCAGCTCACCAATAAATATACATATATTTATAATAGCCTCAAGCAATCCTACTAAGCCATATTGTAGAATTGGATCAATCAGTTTTTCATAAAAAAAGTTTTTTATTTTAGTCCACATATTTTTAAAAGATTCTTCAATCTCTTTTAAAAATTCATCGATTTTTGTTTTTGCTGTTTTCCAATCACCAAAAATTCTTCCAAAAAAGGAGTCTCCACCTTCTGTCCATGTTATAAAATCATCTATTAGTAAAAAAACTCCTATCACTGCAGCTCCAATTGCTACAGCAGATGCAGATATTCCAGTCAATAATCCGAGTAAAAGTCTACCCAAAAGTCTAAAAGCACCGGCTAAACCCTGACGACCAAAAACTCGAATCAATAATCGTCCATATTTCAACATTGATCTGAAAAGAGTGATAATAGATTTTCTAAATTTTGATATGCTTTTAAATAATGTTGAAAATATACCTTTACCTTTTGATTTACCAAGAAAAATATTTCCAATTATTCCAAACAATTTCCAACTAGCAAAAAATAATAATATTTTAACTATTAAATCAAGAGAAATACCCATATCTTGTAAAGATTTTGTTAATTTTTTTATTACAATATAAGCATCTTTTATTATCTGTGAAAATTTTTCTAAACAGAATGTTATATTTTTAAAAAAACTTTCCATATTTTGACGTATTATCATACCATTTGCTTCGTACCATTCTGTCAATCTTAGAATAATACTTTGCATGAATGGTAAAAGACTCATGCCAATAGATAGTTTTAAACCATTAAGCATAGAAGACAATCTTCTATAACTCGTTTGTAATAAAGATAATTTCTTTACATTATCCTCGCTTAAAACATTACCTGAATTCTCTGCTTCAATGCCAAGCTCTCTTAATTTTTCTGATCCTTCAGCTAAAAATGGTAGCAATTTTCTGCCACTATCTCCAAATAATTCATTAGCAATAGTCGCTTTCTTTATTGGGGATTCTATCTTAGATAACTTATCAGCAACATCGCTTAATATTTCAGAAACATTTCTTGATTCTCCGTTCGCTCTTTTTAAAGCAATTCCTAAGTTCAAAAATTTTTCTTGAACTTCTGTAAGTTTACCATCTTTACCTGATTTTAAAGCTTGAAATAATCCATTTAAAGAGCTCGCCATTTCTTGCTGATTCATACCAGCTATTTTAGCTGCATATGATAATTTTTGATATTCCGTCGCAGTCATTCCAACTATTTCTGAATTCTTTTTGATATCATCAGCATACTTAGAAGTAGATAATGACAAATAAGTAACAGCCCCCGATGCGCTTGCGATTCCAACTCCTAAACCGAATATAATTTGCTGCAATGATGCCACAGATTTTCTAACAACATCGGTTGAGTTTTGAGCGATATCCGCTAGTGACTTAAACATTTGACCAAAACCCTGTAACGCAAAAGCAAACGACATCGTCGCAGGATTTACAAACATCAATTGAGAAGTAAAAATTCTTAAATTATCCGAAAATGAATTAATATTTCCTGAACCACTTTTTATGTTGTTATTAAATCTATTTATTGAGTTATTTGAATTATTGAACGAAGATTCGATTGATTGCGCAGAGTGTTTTATTTTTCCCGCTGTTTTTTCAAATTGATTACCAAGGGTTTTATTTAAAAGAATTTCTTTTAAAAGAAGTTTATTATTTTGTTTTTGAATATGATTTATAGCTTCTTCTTCTTGTTTTTTGTATTCAGAATAAGAACCAAAATTTGCACCCTTTTTTAATAAATCTTTATATCTATCATAAGATTCTATAAACTTTTGATTAACTTGGAAAACTTTTTCAGATTGTTTCGTTTGTTCTATTTTAGCTTTAATATCATTGTACAACTCTTTGTTTTTGTGTTTTAAAGATTCTGCATGAGCTAATTCTGATTCAGATAATTTTCTATCTGAATTAATTTTTTTTTCATTTTCTAATATTGCTACAGCATATAAATTTGCAGTTTGTCTTAAGCTCTTATTAATTGAATCATGAGTATATCCTAAACCTAAAGCTTCAGATTTAACATTGTGAAGTGCGCTTTCTAAAGATTTAAGCTGTTGATCATTTAAAATAAAATCAATTTTAATTTGCAAATCTTGCAATATAGTCATTTTTTACTCTTGATATACTCATTTAATAAATAATCTTGCTCATATTTTATATCTAAATATTCATGCGCATCAATAACATCATAAATTGACCAATGGTTCTTAATTTCTTCAACTCGCGCAATTTTTGAAGCGACTATTCGCCAAATTCCCCATTTAATTTCTCCGTAGTCGATGTCTCTGAGCCTTTTTTCTGATTCTGAGAGAGATATTTCGATACGCCTCCTCTCACGGCGTCGAAAAAATCCGATAATTGATATTCCAAAATTGCATATGCTAATTTGTGCATATGTAATAATTCACCTTTAAAGTGTTTATTAAAATTAATTGAATTACTTTTATAACTAACACCATGATCGAAAATATCTTTTAAATAATTAACATATGTAGTTTCATCTAATGAGTTTAAAAAGGAGTTAAAACCCTTTTCAATATCAATCTTAACATTTTGAAAATTTGATTCATTATTTCCAGAAAATATAGATAAATTATTACCGATTGATGATGCGATTGGTTTTATAAATATCTCTTGACAGCGTCTAATCCATTTTGATGCTTTGTCTGGATTCCATAAATATAATACATATTCAAAACCATCAACAGTAATAGTTTTAAACGGCTCTTTTCCAAATTCTGTAAGCATTTTTATTTATCTCCCTTATACAATTGACCATAAACATTATTACCACCAACGTGCATTTTTATTTTAGCAGCATAAAAAACCCATTCTCTTGTTTCAATTTCTTTTCCGTAACCAAGTTTTGGAGCTTTTTCGATATAACATTCTGCAGCAAAAACTAAAGATGTTCCGTAATTATCTTTGATTGATATTGGCACGATTCCATTTCCTGTTTCTTTATCTGCAATATGTATTACTGATAGAATATCATTACATGGAGATGTTTGGCTTAATTTGATCGTAATTTTTCCGCTTTCATTTGCATTTTTTGTTCTAGCATGTTCACCATCAGAGCCAACGTATTGTTTAAATGCTTCCTCATTAAACTCTACGTCAACAAAACTTCCGTCGGCAAATCCAGTCATAGGAACTATACCAACTACAACCAAAACATCTTTTGGAGAATACGTAGCTATTGCCATTTATATTAATCCTTTTCTAAAATTAGTATGATATGTCACCATTAATTTGAACTTTTTGAATAGCTCCATTAATAGTAGCTTTAAACCAAATATTTTTTAATTCTCTTTTTTGTCGACAATTTTTATATTTATTATTAATTTCTTCTACAGTAGGTATTTTTATTTCCCAATCTTTTAAAATTGCTTTTTTCTTATCAAATTCATCAAGTACAGATTTTACTTGCGTCTCAATAATTTGTAGTCCGCTTTCTTCAAATGGAATTTTGTCAACAGCTGCAAAAGCTCCAAATATTTTTGACTGTATTTTTGATTTTAATGCGTCTTCTGTAATTGTATTATCTAAATAATTAATCACAGTATTTAAAACTCTGCCATCTTGAAATGTAGGAACTCCCAATATATCTGTATAAATATTACAATTACTATTTTGTAATATATTAAATTCTCTATCAGAAATATTTTGTGATGTTAGAGATAACAATTGTTTGTGTGCCAAGCAATAAGTTCCAGCTTCTTTTGACAAATATTTTCCTAAAATTGCTGCGTCGGGAAATTCATTTTTATTTGCATGATATGTTAACATACAACGATTAAAACCGACTGCTGATAATTCGCTAGAAATATTCTTCTTAGAAGTATCAAATACGCTCTTATCAGATGTTCTAAAAGAAGCGATTTTACATTTGCTAGACTCAATCCATCTGCAAGCACTCAACAAATCTTCTTTTTCAAAAAAATCTGCTAAAAACAAACAGTACCAATCATTATTTACTTTTATAACTTCATCTAAATCATCGTTAATTTTATAAACTTGTTTTGACACATCAGAGTTTGTACTTACTTTTCTTCTTGCAACAATAAATTTTGAAATTGATGGCTGTTGTGCATAAATTTGTTGCGCAATTAAATACTCTGTGCTTGTAGATGTAAATCCAATCTCAGGACTTAATAATTCAGAAGGATTATAAAACTCAATTGCTATATTATCTTTAAATGCTGGTAATGTGTTAAAACCAAGAATTAATGGAACATTAAAATTTTGTTCTTTTAAAGCTGTACTTTGTCGATTTATATTTACTTCAACAATATTACTAACAGATATTGACATTTAAAACTCCTTTAACTTCTACGTTATTTAAATCAATTACATCAATTTTATCTTTTATATTTGATGTATATTTTGCAATTATATCAAAATGTATTCTTTGCTCAAAAAAACTTTTTAGTAATGATGTTAAATCATTTGCTGTTATGTTGCTTTCAAAAACAACATTAATTTCTTTAAATAAATTTCTTACATGAATAGAATCTATTGAATCGATAATATTTTGTGATATTTGCAATGCATTTCCATCTTCTGAATCATAAATATCTAAAGATATATTAAATTCTCTCAATCCGTAATTAATAACTTCTTCATTTTGTAAGTTTAACAAGCTTTGATCAAAACCTTTTTTATTAATAGTTCTTAATGAACAGATAATAAAAGGATACTTAGAAACACCAACAGATTGATTTGAAAATCTAAATTCTGCAAACTCCGAAAGCCAATCATATAAATAATCTTTTATTTTATTTATATTACTCAAATTTCAAGCTCTCCTTGGGAAATATAAAAAGAATAGCAATTATTGCATCCTAAAATTTTATATGTGTTGTTATTTACTATAGCTCTATCCGCAACTTTATTTTCAGAATTATCAGTGTTTAATTTTTCAATCGTATAAATATCAATACTAGTAAACGAATAACTACCTTGAGATTGATATAGTGAGTTATTCTTTGTTGGCGCACAAAATCCTTTTACTTTAAATTTCATCTCATTTGTTTTACCAACTTTTTGGCCTTTAATAAATTTAGCTGGCTCATACCTTAATATTTCAATATCTCTTTGTAGATCTTTCATCATTTCTAAAATATTCATGCCAAACCACCTTTTTTAACGACTTCACTTTTAATTGAATCAAATAATTGCTCGGTATCAATTAATGGTGTGTCATGGCCTTTTTTTTCTATAGTTTCTGTTTTTAAATGTGGTGGTATCTTATTCAAAATTCTTTCTTGGACTCTTTTTAAAACATCGTTCGCAACGTTTTTAACCGCAATCTCTAAATTAGTGCCTGATCTAAGTACATTTTCAATTTGAATTGATATTGTTTTTTTTATATTTTCAGATTCTAAAATAACTGTTTCACGTAAAAAAGATCTTTCTGGAATATTTCTTGACGGACATCCAAATTCATGAATTGCCGCAACCTCTTTTAATGTAATACTTTGAGACTCTTTTAATTGTCTTCCATTTTCCTTTGATTTTGTATAATAGAGTTTTTTCTCTGCTGCATCAGTTGCATCTACTCCGATATGCGCTTCGTAATTTAATAAATTTTTAAGATTTGATTTTAAATTTATATAAATTTTTTCTCTTATCGTAGTAGTCATGTTACAAAACACCTTGTATAAGAGTTTTCTTTTTTTATTCTTAAATACTCAAGACCATATGGAGTTGACGAATAACATTCATTACTTGAATTAATACTTTTATATGTTCTTTGAACTCCTGCTATATTTTCTGAAATAACTTCTTTGTTTAATGTTCCTTTTGATGATGTGATCAATTGATGAGCTGATAGATTCAAAACTGCTAATTCCCATTCAACGCCAAAAAAATCTTTGCTAAGTTTTTTTGAGTTTATGTTTAAAAATATTTGAATAAATTTATCCTCATTATCTTTAAACTCAGGAAATATTTTTTTAAAAAAATCAGGAGATATTTCCATTTTATTTTACTTTTTCTGGAGTTGTAATGTCTTTAATTCTGTTCTGTATTTCTCTTTTGACAACATCCCTAGTTTCTTTTTCTAATTCTAATTTTAAAAAGTTTACATCAATTGATTCATTTATAAATTTAATTGCCTTATTTTGATTTATTTTTTGTAAATCAATTCCTTCGTCCATTACTTGAAAAAAATCATTATCTACCTTACTTATAAATACTGGGTTATTTTTGATTGATAAGTATTGATCTTCCGTAATTTCATTTAAATTTGGAAGAATTGATATTTCTTTAAAATATGTAATACATTTTAAATTTGACTTAATCTTCATTAAAATCCCTCACCAATTAAACAAGAAAATGGCATAAAAACAACAACACCAGCAACCCTTAATCGTGTGCAAACAAGATACTCAAGCCCATCTGTTTGAGCAGGTAAAAATTCTGTCTCGTGCGGAATTTTTAAAACTATTTTTTCAGGATCTTTTGTAAAAAACAAAACTACATCCGAACCATTCTCACCAGCTTTATTAAAGTGTGAAACCTTGTAGATATTTTTTATTTCTGGTTTTGATTCTTTAAATACCTTAATAATACGTGTAGAATCTCTGTCTGAATAGGGTCTATCGCATAGTATATTATAAAGATCTGACGCCAAAGCAATAGAATCAGGTGTTTCCATTTCGTTTGTTGTTTTTGTCATTGTATTAAACATCTGACTTAAATCATCTAATATTTCCTGAGATGTTTTTTCTTTCCATGAAATTTTACCCGAAGAATTTTGCGATGCAGCAAATCTTGGGATATTAGGATGACTCAAAATACCTTGAATTCCAAAATTATCATCACCTTTAAATGCTAATTTCTCGATAAGTTCTTCGTTTGCTCTTAAAGCAATCGATGCTTTTTTTGCTTCTAATGAAACACCAGTGCGCTGCGCTTTTTTAATATCATCGATGCTATAACCGAAAGAATCTCCGCCAGTAAAAACTCTAATAAAATTCTTTTTTCCGCTAACATCTACGCGTGGAATATCTTTTGCAGCATAGCTTGCTAATATTTTAGCAATACCTCGTGCGTCATAAGAATGCCATTCTATGAAATCAACACCGTCTCCATCAGAATAATCGACAGGAAAAATTTCTTTTGCTTTTAAATTCGGAAAATTCGTTTCGTACGCCTTTGAAACAATACTCTTTAATTGCTCTTCTACAAAAATTGAGTCATGCATTTAATTTTATCTCCTTTTATAGTGATTGTAGCTCTAATCTGCCAAGTAATTCTATTTGCGCAATTTTTCCAGATGATGCTGAAGTTACAAATTTAGCGTTTTTTAATTTTAATGTATTAGACTTATTAGTATCTTCTTTTCCTGAAAAACCTCCTATTTTAAATTCCTTATCAGCAACAACTCTTACGTAAACAGATTGACCACTTTTTACATCTGATTCAACTTGAACGTAAACACTTCCAAAACTTAAAACAGCAATCGGGGTTTTTTCCTTAAAGTATTCAATACCATCATTAATTTCTGACACATTCCTCAAAGAAATTCCCAAAATTTCATCTTCAATTTTTGTTGCCAATTTTAAAACTTCTGATCCTTGTTGTTTTCTTGCAACAAGATTACCAGCCTTAATTGCTTGACTATTTGCATAAGTTCTAATAATTGAAGGTTGAATATCTGCTAACTGCCCTGAATATCCTGTTTCTGAATACATACTATAATTCATCGTTTCTCCTTAGTTTTCGTCATTTTTTACTAGAGAAAATTTTTGTCTAAATTTTTCCCTTGAATTTACAAAAGAATTAGTAGAACTATTTTGAAAATGATTTACTATTCCTTTTGTTTCTGCATCAGTATTTGAAATCGCGTTCATTTTTTTAAACGCATCAAACGAAGCTTTGATGTATTCAATCGATTTATCTTTAACATGTTCATTACCAAATTTTTCAGAAACAAATTGTTGACGCATTTCATCTGCGCTAAGTCCATCAATATTTAATTTAGGAAGTGCTTTTGTAATAAAAGTTTTTACTTCTAATAATTCATTAGCTTTGTCAAAGATTAATTTGTCATCTAATTTTGGAGTCTTCTTTAACTCCTCAAATTGTTTGTTTATTGAGTCAAGGTTTAGTGTTATCGCATCTTTTTCAGCTCTAATGATATCATTTTGTTTTTTTAGCTCATTATTCAAATTTTTTAATTCTGCAAACTTTACTGAATCTTTATTTATTTTATTTTGAACAGCTAACGCTAAATTAGCGTCTCCGCACTCAATTTCTAACCCATCTAAAACTAATTTCACTGTCATTTCTCCTTTATTTTGTTTATCAACTGTTTCTAAAACTTCAAATGAAATATCTTCAATTGAATCTAAATTTATTTTTACTCGCCTTAATTCATCGCCAAAATTTGCTCTACCTTTATCAACACAAGCTAAGTGATTGTATCGAATGTTTCTCTGAATACAGTCATAAGATTGCCCATTGTAAACTCCGCTTTTATATTCTAAATCTCTTTTATATCCTGCTGAGACTTCAATTTTACCATTAATAATATTTTCTATTGTTTGACCATCAAATACAGTTAATTCAGTTTCTAATAAATCATTATTTTGTTTTACAACGTTCCCAGTAAGACCTTTTGTATATTTTGATGAATTAAAAGCATGAACAGCCTCAAAGGGGTGCATATCTGTGAATGAAATATTTGCAAGAGATTCCATTGAGCCTTTATTAAAAACTTCTTCTGGAAGTCTTAGTTCTCTTCGTATTTTTCCATTTTGTTCAATATAAGGAAATACACCCGTTTTTGTTGCTGTTACTTTTGCAATCAAGAAGCCGTTTTCTGTAATTTTGGGTTTATCAGTATTTAATTTTATAAAACTATAACAACTTGACATATTTCACCTTATTATACAAAATGAATAGTAAAGTGAAATTTAGCAGTTTGCTGAAATTAAATTTTAGAATAGATTCTTTAGAGTTAATATCTCTTCAAATTTCCACAAGGAAGGCCAACAAATGAAAAGAGGTAGAAAACTATCGCAATGGACTCATTTATTTCTTATGTTAGATGAAAATTCTGAGTACTCAATGAAAGACTTACAAACAATTTTTAAGCTAAAATATTACTGCATTTATGCAAAAATAAGAGGATTTTATGTAAATCCTGTATACTATAAAAAGTATAAATACACAAAGTTATCTTATTATTCAGGAAAAGATTTAATTGACGCTTACAAAAGAGTTGTTGCTTCTCAAACGAAAAATCCAGAAAATATAACAAAAAATAATTATAAAAAAATTAAAAATAAGAAAGGTTAATCATGATAAAATATTTAATTATAGCATCGATAATATCAATTAGCTGCAAGCAAGGTGGAAATAATGAATCTAATATAAAGAATAATAAAAACCCAGAATATACTGTAAATAAAGATATTGAAATTCCCTCTAATAAAAAAAATACTACACCTTTAACAACTCCTGTTGAAAAATCTACCATTGAACAAAATTATGAAGATGTAGATGCTGTAAAAGAAATTTATGATGAAAAAAACTATATTATTGAAAACGCTATTTATAGTGACTGCAGTAAAAAAATTAATGACGATATTTGTCCTATATATATAAATTACAATAGTATAAATGGAGATTTTAAAATTAATGTTAAAAAAATTAATTACAATACAATCAAGGTAACTTTTAGTGGTATAGCGAATCTGATTAGTATTGACAATAAATCAGCGCAGATTGATTGCACAAATGAGACTGTTTTTAATCTGTCTTTTTATAACACAAGCTACTCACCTCATAATGTAGAATATATTAAAAATGAATGTAAAAAATCAGGATTAATATACATACCATATATTAATCCTGGAATTAATTGGTTAAATAAAGAGTATTTTATGTCTTGGATCGGAATAGCTTCTGTCGATTCATATGATTATAAAAAAGATGGCGTTGCATTTACTTTAAAAAAAATTAATTAGAACAAATAGGAGCTTTAAAACTAGAAGTATCCTCACCATTAAAAATGGCATATTGATATTTTAAATTACTCAAAGGTAAACTTGCAGACTTGAATTTTTTTATATCTGAAATAATTGCTCCTCGTTCATAAATACTTCTTATTGTTCCTACGCTTGTATCAATAACATCAGCCATGACTAAAGAAATATTACTGTACAAAATATTTAAACTGTTATTCAAAACAATAGGATCTCCTAAAAACAAATGGTTATTATTTAATATATAATTAATAGTTCCAATAGAATAGTTATTATCAATTTGAGTTCCTATTATGTTTTTTATTTGATTAGTAATTTTAATATTATTTCTCTGTGATTGCGAAATATACTCGAGTACTAATTTTAAAGATCCTAACTGATATTTTAAATTATCAACAGATATAGAACCAAAGTTATTTATTAAAGTTTGAGAAACATATAATACAACTTGAGCCTGAGACGAAATTGAATTTAATGCTCCCATAATACATGCATCTTTAATTAAATTAGATACAGTTTCTCTGCTTAAATCTACTGTAATACTTTTAATATGAAGTTTACAATCTTTAACAAATTGAGCTGCAAATGTTGCTCTAGGATTGGTATCTACAATTGATAGTTTTCCATTTGAATTGATGTTAATTTTTGATTCATTATATTTGAAGTAAACAACTTCTCCAAGACTTGATTTTATTCCTATATATTGATTATAATTATCTCTACAACTATAGTTATAATTAATACTATAATTTAGAAGTATATTATCATTATTTAATAATAAATTATTTTCTATATCTCCTGTAATAGCAACGCAATTATCGTATGTACCATCTCTATTTGACTCACAATTCATTAATTTATCACCAATACTAATTCCATATGAATTAAAACAGATTAAAAGTAATAAAAAACAATAAATATTTTTTTTCATAAAATTCCTTCTTAATAAATAAATTATGCTAAACCGCTGTTTTTAGGGAAAATTAAACTTATAAATTTGTACATATTAATCATCTTGAACTTGTAAATATATATTATGTATTTGCATAACTACAGGCATAAATGGTGGATGAAAACCGCGTTTATAATTTATATCAGGACCTTGCACAAATATTTCCACTTGAACTTGCAACCCAAGTAAATCATTTTTACTAACTTGTTTATAAAATGAAAAAACTCTATTTTTGAAATACCCTAGTTCTAAACCATAAGATTGATTTACTAAAACTTTTCCAGAAGAATTTGTTATTGAAATATGAAAAAACTTTTGACTTGTAGGTGAAACCGGATAATGAGGAGGACTCCAACCTACATGATCAAGAATATTTCTATTATTTCTTAAATCAATATCAGGCATATCAAACGATACATTCACTGTAGCTATAATAGTTCCAGTATTTGAGATAGGCTTATAATCAATTGGAGTTGTTCTTGCAATTATTGATGGATACCAAAATTGAAACATGCGTATACCAGAGTATACTTTTCTTGATGAGCAATCTGAATGATTACAACTTGCACTATGAATATTTTCTACTTCTGTACCAACATTACCAGTATCTGTACTCCAAAGAGGAGCGTTATGTGCGCAACTAAACAACCATTTATTACCATAATTGTCTAATGGCTTTTTGTTTGGTAGAAATATGGTAGAGTTAGCTGTCCAACCATTTATCCAACTAGAAGGTCTACTTAAAAGAGAGCGTTCTTCTTTTATATAACCTTTTGGCGATAAATAATTTGAATCAAATATATAAACTGTATTACCATTACCCCAAGAAAATTTACTAAGACAATAATTACCGCTATTAACAATATCATGATCAGTCATAGCAATACTTTTCATGCGAGAATTTACACATATTGTTCCTCCTTCTGGAACTTGCGTACAATCTGCGTATGATTTATTTGAAATTAGAATACTTAAAAAGAATATAATAGAAAATATTTTTATTATCATTATTTCACCCTTATTATAAAAATAGTTGTAATATTTTGGGGTTCTATATTTAATGTCGAATTTTCTACAATATTAGATGTTTTAGCATTTCCTAAAACATCGTTAACAGAATCTCCATAAACTCCACTAGTAAATAAAGAAGTATTAAGAACAGGCGCACTTATTAAGCGCATTACATCACCACTACCGCCAGAAGAATTAATTCCAGTGTACTGCAAAATAAAGTCTGGATTCGGAGTTTTATCTTTAACAGAATTTTTAAATGAAAAAATTTCAAAAGTTTTTTGTGAGCCGTTTTGTTTTATAGAAATATTTGAAACTTGATGTGTATGAGCATAGTTATGAGTATGATCATAATTTACTTTATTAAGTTTATTACCTCCTTCAACGTTATCTTTAAAAGAACCTTTCAGAATATTATTTGCATTTAAATTTGGAACTTTTTTTCCTAAAAACGGGGATTCTTTATCTTTAATTTCCTGACCATTACATAAAACAAACCCTTTACTATCTGCAACATCCATCGCTTCGCATTTATAACCACCTAAACTTGGAAATGTTGGCAATGCAGCGCCCAAGGGTACTTCAACTATTTTATTTAATTTTTTTTCTAAATCTTTTACTTCATTAGTTTTTGAAATTTCAATGTTTTTCATATTATTTCTCTTTATTTATCTTATTTTGTTTCAAATTGCGCCAATTCAATATATAAAGTTAATCCAATAAATACTTCATTAATATCAATTGAATATCCTACAGAATTAAAATTATTTTCTAAAAGATTAATATTATTATCAATTTCAATTTCGTTTTTATCTGATTTTACATAAAGCACAATATTGCCATTATCAGCAAGTAAATCTTGATTTATTAAATTTAAAACACTAGTAGTACCTATTTTATTAAATCTTAAGACCCTTTTTTTATTTGCAGGAATAAAAGTTAGTTTACCATTTACTGTATATTCAGTTTTTATATGTACTGGTAATATTGTAATATCTGCATTTATATTGTGTTTTATTGAATCTTTTTTACCTTGTTCTAATTTTCTATTAGAATAATTGAAGTTTTTATTTTGACTATCTAATAATTCTAAAATTAAACTACGACCTTCTAATTTAGTGATACAGTAACTTGGTTTCAATGAACTATTGAATTTTATATCGATTGCATTCTTTGGATTTAGGTTATTATGACTAATAAAAATATTCTCATACTGAAAAATTCCACCAACAAATTTTCCAAATACTGGATTTTTAATAATTGGCTTTTCTGAAAAATCAAAAATTTTAACAGTAATATTAGAAACACTAAAATCTAAGTTATGATTAAATGTGGTAACTGAATCAGAAGGCGTGAATTCAAGAAGTGGAAATATTTTACTTAAATTTAATGAAACTTTATCAATTTTTTCTTTTATTTCTTTTACTTCATTTTCATAAATATCTTGCCATGGAACGACTGTAATTGAATATGATATCGTATTTCTTGTTTTATTTTTTATTAAAATATTTGAAGTGGGTTTTGTAATATCTGGAGTAATAATTAATGAATCTGTTTCAAAAAAAATTCCGCTTTCTGATCTATTAAAACGTTTGATTTTCTCATAAACTCCATTAACATTTATAATAAAATGAACATTAGAATAATCTAAGCTAAAATTTTGTAAATTAACTGATTCAGTTTCTTCTGTAGTAAATGAAAAATTTGTAGCAAGTCTGCAATAACTCGGAAAAACCTCTGCACTCATAAAAATCTCCAATTGATCGAGAAATAATTTTCTCAATATCAGTTGTGATTTTTAAATACAAATTAACAGATTGCTAAAATTATTTGTTTGTTATAATTGGACGCGCTACACATCTGCAATTAATTTCTGAGCCTGGAAAGATATAATTTCCATTTATTATCGGTAACTTATTCCAAGAACAAAGCTTACCATCTAATTCTCTATGCGCAGCTCTTACTCGCTCATCTCTACAAGTAATCCACACAAATTCATCGAAGCCTACTTCAGTTTGTAATGATTTTGTTACAGATCCTTCTAATCCCGAAACTTGATCACGCGCAATAAAAGCAATTGAATTTCTTAATTTTTGATCATTAATTTTAATTTCGCTTTCTATGCTATCTTTATCTGAAATTTTTTCTAATATATTATATATTGCCATTTTATTGTTATTTACATACTTATATAAAGCTTCCTTAAAACTAAAAATATTCTTTTCTACCCACAAATTCAATTGTTTTTGATAATTATCTTTATCTAAATGTGGTTTTATTTTAAAAATTTTTTCAACTTGTTCTGTCAATTTGTTCTTTGAAAATCCATAAATTTTATTTGAATATTTTGAAAAAAATTCTTTCAAAACTTTATATGGTAAATAAATCTCTAATGCTGTTATAACTTTTTCAAAAAAATTTTCTATATCACTTTTATCATCAGATTCATCTGAGTCTAAATTTAAAGAATAAGTTTTAATCCAATCATTTGTTTTTATTTCAATATTTTTTTTTAGGTATTTAACAAATGGATTAGTTAGGCTAACTAATTCGCGCTGGAATTGTCTTTCTAATGCAATAGCAGGAAAAGCTTGAATTCTAGCGTTATAATTTGGTTTGGAATTTTTTTTTGCATATTCTATAAAATTCATTTCGTTTTCTCTGTGTCGCTTAATTCATTATCTTCTTCATTTATTTCTTTTATTGTATTGGAATTTCTTGTTTTATTATCAAGAATAATTCTATGGCCAAATTTAAGTCCATTAAATCTTGATTCAGCAACTTCATCAGGATCTAATGTTTGATTATTAATATATAAATTGTCCGCTTGTGCATATTTTAAATACACATCTGCTTCTTTTAATGGATCCTGTTGATACAATGAATTAAATTCGATATGAATTTCTTGCTCTTTATCCTGAGATAAATATTGTTTAAAAAATTCGCTGATTTTCTCAAGTTTTGGCTGTAAATATTGCTCTTGAACATGTGAAACAATATCATACCATTCTGTTTGCTCAGTACGTCCGCTCGTATTTCCTTGACTTCCTTCACCTAATAACTTTGTATGCGGCATTTTTGAAACTGCTACAAGTCTTTCTGTTATCTTGTTAAGTAGTTCTGGAATACCCGCAAGTGATAAGGCTTTTCTATCAAAGTCTTCGTTCTCTCCTAAAACCAATGCTCTAAAATTTGACCGCATATCATCCATTATCTCAATTCTTTTTTTTACTAATTCTATGTCGTTACATGATATAGCTTCAATAAAAGAAGGGATTTTATAGATGCCTTGCCAAATTTCTGGAAATACTGCTGCGATGTTTTCGTGAGCAATATTAAAATTTTTAAGTGCTTGATATATTCCAGTAAAAATACTTTCATGCCAATAACCATTATTAACATAACTTTCATAATCAGTTTTTACTCCATCGAAAACAATACATCGTGAAGCATGAAATTTTTTTATTATATTGTTATTATGCTTATAGTTGTTAGAAGCATTAAACTTATAAAATTTTGGTAACCCAAAATTTAAAGATGCTAGATCTTCATCGATACATTCTCCAGAAATTTGGTATCTATTAAAAGGAATTATCCAATTTATTTTTTTTATTTTTTTTAAATCAATCTCTTTTTCTAATGAAAGACCATCATCAAATCCAAAAAGAAGAACTGATCCGCCATATTTTCTCGCATCAATCCATGCTGTTTCAATTTTATTCCTTAAATCTAATTTATTGAATTCTTTATTAAATATTTCAGTTTCTTTTTTCTTTTTTAAAACAAAGTTGAAGCCTTCACGCAAAGACTCTTCTACAACTTCGCCTAAAATTTTTTTAGCTAGCTCATCAGTTTTATATAAAATATCTGCCATAGTTTTATTTACATTAAAATCAAATAATTTCGCAGAGCTTCTTTTGTCTTTATTTGTATAAAGACCTGTTTTTATGTCTTGCCATCCATCAAGATTAAATTGATCATTGCTCATATTCTCTCCTTTATTCATAGAATATGAGCAACATTACAGATTGTCTAAATTAATTATGATCTAACAAATAGATATGCGAAGCTAGCTCATTTTGTAAATCTATAAGTTTGTTGTTCAGCTTGTCATAAACTTCAAAAGTTACATTGCAATTCCTGCAGTTCTCTTTTAATTTTTCAATATTTTTAATAGAAGCAGATAGAAGAATATAAGAAGCTTCTAAATCGTTATTTAAATAATTTCTAAGTAAAGAAACACCGTTTACAAAATATTTCATTCTATATTTTGTTTCATTGATATTATCTTCTGTCACTTCAAAACTATTGCTCATGTTCATTTTCTACCTCTCGTGAATTACGAATTGTCTAAAATTAGCATATCAACTATAAATCAACTTTTGCTGTCATTGCTATGACAATATTATATATCAATATCAAAACGCTTAAAAAAGCGGCAAATCATTTTAAAGATATTTTTAAAGTCATTGGCTTATTTTAAATCAGCTGTTGAGTCATTTCACTTAACTTGCTTCTAAAAGCTTTTAAAAACAATTTAAACTATGTTGCTTTTAAAAAGAAGACTTAGGAATCGATTTAATATTATTTTTTAAATGATTAATTTTATAGCAACTACTGAATTTTACATTCTGAAAATTTAAGTCGTAGGATTTTTATCCTTACGACTTAAATTTTCAGAGTCCTCTTAGAGTCTCTATTAGACTCTAAGAGGACTCTTAAGACTCTAGAGAAAAGTTATATAACGTATAAAACAACAATTACAGGTTTTTTGCACGCTAAAACCTTAGTTCGAGCACGCTAAAACCTTAG
>QOVW01000088.1 GCA_003339605.1 Spirobacillus cienkowskii
TAGTTAATTTAGCTTCATTTTCTGAGTTTTTATTTAAATAACTAAGTTGCACAGAAAAATTCCTAGAAATATAATAAGATAATATTGCTTTGCTTTCTGATGATAATGTAATGTTATTTTTATTAAATCTGTTTCCAAGTTCTGTAGTAACTATAAATTTTATTTTTGAGTTAATTTGTTCTACATACCCAAAAAGAAAATTAGGACCAAAATGCCAACCAAAATTTCTAGAATATCCTGTATCTAAATGAAGAAGTGAATAAAAAAATCGATTGTTTTCTTCTCCAAATAAAGTAGCACCAACGCCAAACTTTAAATAACCTCGTTCATACTTTGCCTTTTCGTTAAAGCCAAAATTATTTTCTAGTCCTAAATCAAAATGCCAGGCTAAAAATTCTATATTCTCAAGATTTTTTGGCAAAGACATGATTTCTAATAAATGAAATTTGCGTAGCTCAAATTTTTTGTCTGTCACATTATAACGAAAAGTTGTATCGAGAAAGCCTATACCTAAACTATTACTATAACCTAAATCACTATCTTCATAATTATGCAGAGCGGGACGCCACTGAAGTTCTGTAAAGTAGCTTTCAGCAAGTACACTACCCACACTCATTGCGACCATTCCAGAATCATGCCCTATATGAGGCGGATTTGATTGTGGTTTATTTTCAATTTTTTCTAATTTAACAGCGTCTTTAGCTCTAGATAAAAGTAAAGTATGTCTTAGTTTTCCATATTTAACAAGATCGTTTGAGCCCACAAGTTTTTCTTTGTAATCAATAAATTCTAACTTGGAGTCGATAACATTTGCTTTACAGTATTTATCACAATTTGAAAATGTATTTTCTAAAATATTATTGTTTTCAACAATATTTTTTAAAATTATACTTTCAGTATTATTGAGTAAAGCAACCTTTGTGACATAGCGCGACAGAACAGAAGGTCTGTAAGTGACATTTGTGACAAAATTAGGAATATTATCTACAATTCTAATTGTATCAGAAGGAATTGCATATATTAAAGCTTTATTTGTTAGAAAAAGATCTGGTTTAGCAGCCTCTAGCAAGGCAAGCATAACGTATGCGCAATTATCATCTAAATAGTAATAATCAATATAAGTCCATCCAACTTCCCAAAGCAGTAGCTCAAGCATTTTAATTTCATTTTTACTAAAGTTTAACTTATATTCCCACAAGTCTCGGCTTTCATAATTATTATATTCTTGAATTTTTTGATAATATGGTAATACAGAAAATTTTCCTTTATAACCTCCAAGCAAACCTTTAAAAACAAATAATAAATCTTTATTTAAAGGAACAAATGCTGAAAAATTAGTGATATCGTCAAGTAATGCAGAATCACTACTTTCTACTGCTTTTCTGTGAAGTCTAAGAAAAGTATGTCCAAATAAAGAGCCTGGGCCATCCCACTCATTCCATAGGCTTCAGTGCTTTTGTAGTTACCTTTTTTGGCAAAGGGGTTTTGTGAAAAGGCTTTGTTGCTCAAAACAAAAACAGATAATGCAGAAAAAATAAGTAATTTTTTAAGTTTCATAAAATTTGCTCCCGAATAAAATATTAAGTTAAATTATTAAGCTGCATCCATTGACTAAAACAGGATCATTTTTGATTTCTGATTGAATGACTTCGAGTGCAGCCATACTTCCGGGAGATATAAATATTTTTTCATATGAGTTTTGTAGTTTTACTGCAAAGTTAGGATAAATATCTTTTTTGCAACCAAATGTGCTTGAAAATGCTTTTAAAGATTCACCATCTCCTTGAGCAATTTCTTTAGACAGCGCAGAAAAGTTATCTGCAATAAATCGTTGTTGTGCGGTGAGTGCAACTTCTTGTGAAGGCTCTAAGCAGTTTGAAGTTCCTGATGTAATACCAAAAAACTGGGAACCAAAAAGCGATCCATTTGTTGTTGCAGCAAAAACTTGATTGCCATTTTCTCCCATCACTTGAGAACCAAAACCACATCCTGCCATACCAAAAGGGGATTTTGCATAGCAAAGTGATACCTAAACTTAAAAGAGCGGTAGATTGTAAGATTTTCCTGAAAAGCATAGGAAGCTCCTTTTTTAAAGCATCTAAATTCCTGTTACTTAATAGTAAATTAATTTCTTAGAGTCAAATAATATTTAGTAAAAAAATTGAAAGTTAATTGTATTTTTATATTTATTTATTTTTTAGTTATACAAATTAATTTTTTACAGGATCTGTGGGTTCGGTAGGTTCAACTGGGTCTGTAGGTTTTACGCCAATTGTATTACCACAAACTGTTGCATTGTTAATTAAATTAATTATTCCAACATTATTTTTAAATACAACGTCTCCATCAACTCTAACATTATCAAGATTTAGTGTTTGGCTAATATTAAGAAACTTACTGAAGCTTCTGATAATAATATTTCCTTTAATTAACGAATTTTTAATATAATTATTTCTACCCCAAAGAATTATATCTTTTTCAAATGTCGTTTCATCTGCGTTTAAATCGCTAAATATTTTGGCAACATCATTTACAGTTGAATAAGCTATTGTTGTACTTCCAAATACAGTTAACTTTTTATAACTAGAATTGTTTGTAAGAAATGTACCACTAAAAATAGTATCAGAAAATTTTGAATTTGATATACTGCTGCTTCCATATACTTTTAGTTTATTTACAAATGTTGAATCATTTGCACTAAATGTTCCAAAAATATTTGAATTACCCGATAAACTACAGCTACTAAATTGGCTTGAACCATATACATCAATGTCAGTATAGGTATCATTAAAACAAACAAATGAACCGTAAATTGCTTCACCATAAACGTTAGTCGCTATGGTTTGAAATAAAAAAGATAACACTAGATATAACTTAAATTTTAATTTCATACGACCTCCTTAAAAATTTTTTCTTAATACATTTAACATTTTTTTGGATTGCAAAAATTTATCTATTAATATTAATTGATAAGAGATTTAATGTCAAATTATGTTAAAATAAAATTATTCAATTGATTGTAAGTCAACTATCTTCAGAGAAAGGATATAATTTGGGGGCTTCTTTTGAAATTTTTGTAGGTGCTATATGAACATTAGTACCTACATCTATAGAATGCAATATAAATTAAATTTTAATCACAATTATAAGTCTAGTTTAATTTGATTTTATTTAAGAAATTTTCTGGAAATATTGAAAAATATTTTTTTTAAATTCATATCTTGTTAGTTCATTTGTATCAATGACATCAGATAATTTTTAGATGTCATCAATCCTACATCTTTTTCTGTTGACTTAATTATTTTTGTAATAAAGTTCTTTGCTTATTTGTCAAAATTAAATACAGGTTTTAATTGTTTTAAATCGCAAATTAAAATTATTTTGGATTCTTTCTTTAAAAAAATTTTAAACTTATTATCTTTGATTGTTTTTTTATTTAAATTTACTTTCTTGTGTAATTAATTTTAAAATAACAAAAAATTAATAAAAACTTACTGAAAAGGAGTATTTTATCAAAAATTACAATAATAGAGAATATTAAGTTGTTCAAATTTGTAGATTGATAAGAAATTCTTTTAACTTGTATCTTTAAATTTATATTAAAAGTAATTTATTTTTGTGAATATTAAAAAACCCCAGTAAAGAAAGATATTCTTACTGGGGTTTTAACCAAATGAGTTTTTGCTTACTTGCTAGACTCAAATTCTGCATCAACCACGCCATCTTTGTTTTTAGAGTTGGTTTGGTTGCTGCTGCTTGCATCAGGATTAGGCGTACCTTGATCTTGTTGCGCGCCTGCGTTTTTGTACATTTCTTCTGCGAGCTTGTGTGCTTTAGTTTCGAGAGAAGCAATAGCTGCCTCAAGAGCCTCTTTATCTTCTGCTTTGGTTTCTAGCACGCTGCGTGCATTAGAAAGTTCGCTTTCTAGCGCAGACTTCATATCTGCTGGCAATTTATCGCCGTTTTCACGAAGATTTTTTTCTGTTTGGAATACAATTCCATCAAGTTTATTGCGTGCTTCAATTGTTTCTCGACGCGCTTTGTCTGTAGCAGCATTGTGTTCTGCGTCTTCTTTCATGCGCTTGATGTCTGCTTCAGAAAGACCGCCGGAGTTAGAAACAGTAATTTTTTGTTCTTTGCCAGTTCCGAGGTCTTTTGCTGACACTTTAAGGATACCGTTTGCATCAATATCAAAAGTCACTTCGATTTGAGGAATGCCGCGAGGTGCTGCAGGGATGTCTGCTAAGTTAAAACGACCTAAACTTCTGTTGTCGCGAGCCATTTGACGTTCACCTTGGAACACACCAATTTCAACGCTAGTTTGGTTGTCTGCAGCGGTGGAGAAAATTTGGCTTGCGCGCTTTGGAATTGTGCTGTTGCGTTCGATCAGAGTGGTGAATACGCCACCCAAGGTTTCAATACCTAGGCTAAGCGGAGTCACGTCTAAGAGAAGCACGTCTTTAACTTCGCCACCAAGCACGCCTGCTTGCACAGCAGCTCCTAATGCCACAACTTCGTCTGGGTTAACAGTACGATTAGGTTCTTTATTAAAGAATTTTTTAACTTTTTCACCAACTAATGGAATACGAGTGGAACCGCCAACCATGACCACTTCATCAATTTGATCGATAGTGAGTTTTGCATCACTCAATGCTTTGCGGCATGGTTCAATTGTTTTATCGATAATATCCATAATCATTTGCTCAAACTGCGAACGCATTAGGCTCAATGCAAGGTGTTTAGGCCCTGTTTGATCGGCAGTTAAATAAGGAAGATTGATGTCAACCTTAGTTTGGCTTGAAAGTTCGATTTTTGCTTTTTCAGCAGATTCTTTTAGACGTTGCATTGCCATAGGGTCTTTAGAAACATCAATAGACGTTTGTTTTTTGAACTCTTCAACTAAAAAGTCAATAAGGCGCTCATCAACGTTGTCGCCGCCAAGGTGGGTGTCACCGTTAGTAGAAAGCACTTCAACCACGTTATCGCCAACTTCAAGGATAGACACATCAAATGTACCGCCACCGAAGTCGTAAACTGCGATTTTTTGGTTGGTTTTTTTGTCGAGCCCATATGCTAAAGCAGCTGCTGTAGGCTCGTTAATAATACGAAGAACCTCAAGGCCAGCAATGCGGCCAGCATCTTTAGTCGCTTGGCGTTGGGAGTCATTAAAGTAAGCAGGTACTGTGATAACAGCTTGAGTGACAGTCTGTCCAAGATAGTTCTCTGCTGCTTCTTTAAGTTTTTGAAGAACTTTTGCAGAAATTTGTTGTGGGCTTAAATCTTTGCCGCCAATTTCAAATAAAATATTATTATCTGATCCTTTTTTTACAGAGTATGGCATTTTGCCGGCTTCGCTTGAGCGTTCAGAGAAGTGGCTACCAATAAAACGTTTTGCTGAGTAAATGGTGTTGCGTGGGTTTGTAACTGCTTGGTTGCGCGCAGGACGACCAACAATAAACTCGCCATCGCGTGTGTAAGCAACCACAGAAGGGGTTGTACGCTCGCCTTCTTGGTTTGCAATCACTTTTGCTTGACCATTTTCCATAACTGCAACCACCGAGTTGGTTGTTCCTAAGTCGATACCAATAATTTTACTCATACAAAAAACCTCCGAATAGGGATGACAATAAATCACTTTTGTTATTTTTTAATGTAGGGAAATAGTAGTACTTTTATTTACTTAACGCTAAGCTAAAAGTACAGGGCCTCTTTTTTCCCTGCTTGCGTGGAACATAAGCACCCATTTTCTACTGTCAATATAGAAAGTAATAAAACTATATTCTTTCTTACGTTAATGTTTGCAGGGTTTGACAGTATCAGATAAATGAGCATATGAAGAGTTTTTTTTTCTTAAGATTTTATGGAGTCGTTGTGTTAAGTTTAGACAGTCTCATATATTTCTTTACAAATTATGGTACGATTGCTGTTTTTGGAGTTCTTTTGTTATGTGGATTTGGCTTGCCAATTCCAGAAGACATTACCTTAGTAGCTGGTGGCTTTATTTCTTCCTTGGCATGTCCAATAGAGGGCTCATTTCTACATGCTTTTCAAAATTGTGACTCTGTACATATCATGCTTGCTATCTCTATGGCTGGTGTTCTTTTAGGAGATAGTGTGATGTTTTTTTTAGGTTATATTTATGGAGAAAAGTTACTTAAAATAAAATTTTTCTCTAGAATTGTGACACAAGAAAGATATCAATGGGTGCAAGAAAAATTTGCGAAACACGGATTTTGGTTTATTTTTGCAGCCCGTTTTATGCCGGGTTTGCGAGCGCCTATTTATGTTGTTACGGGAATTACAAAAAAAGTCAGTTACTTAAAGTTTTTTTTAACAGATGGAATGGCAGCAATTATTAGCGTCCCTATTTGGGTTTATCTTGGGTTTTGGGGTGAAAGGCAACTCAGTGATCTCGAAGTTCTAGACTATTATATTAAAAAAGGTCAGTTTGGAATTATTGGGTTTGTTGCGATAGCGCTTGTAACATTTTTGGTTATTTGGTTTGTAAAGAAAAAAATTAAAGAAAAAACAGGGTTTTAATTACTTAAATTTTTGTATGGATTTTTAACAATGAATTCTAGTGTTGAGTTTATGATTATTAGAGGAATTATCCTCTATTTAGGTTTTCTTTTTGCGATTACTGTTTATCAAGGAACTATTGCAATAGTTGCAAGAAAGCTTGGTGATCGTTCTTTTACCACAAATCAAATGGCAACAATAAATCCGTTACCTCATATAGAATTATTTGGAACTGTGATTTTGCCACTTATGGCAATTATTTTACATGCCCCATTTATTATTGGTTGGCCTAAGACTTTTAGTCTTGAAACACGTTACTTTGCAAAACCAAAGCGTGATATTAATATAATTTATATTTCAGCCGTTGCAGCAAATTTTTTGGTTGCATTTATTGTTATGGTGATTTTTCGTGCGATTGGGGGCGGAACTTATTTATTAAATCCTGCCACTGATTTATCTAATCCTGATTTATTGATAAAATTTATTATAGGATCAATAGGGATTACAAATGCTATTTTAGGTGGATTGTATTTATTACCTATTCCAAATTTTTCTGGTTGGCAGTTACTTATAAATAATGTTTCTTATAAATTGTCTCAAAAGCTACAAGAACATGCACTAACAATTTCAATTGTCTTTTTATTGCTTATAATTTTAAAGATATTTAATTTTTACTTTATTTTTATTGCAAATCTATTTTTTGTTGGTAGCAATACATTTATGGTTTTTGGTTAATGAATAAAAATTTTTTGTATACTATTTATAGTCATTCTGATGCTGATGGGGGGATAGCTGCCGCATTATTTACTAAATTTCTTTACGGTAAATACGGTAAATATGGTTGGAACGTAGTTGTACAACCAGTAAATCATGTTTCTTCTGAAGGAGAATGGAGTTTAAAAGAAATTTTATGGCCATGTGCGATTTTAGACTTTACCATCCACCCCTCCTTTTTAAGTAACAGGTTTTTTTTAAATAAAACAATTCAAGACAAGCAACTTGACGACGGAAACATATTGCCACATTGTTATTGGATTGATCACCATCCTACAGGCTCAAGTTATCCTTTTTTATCAGAAGCAAATACCGCTGAACTTATTCCTAATGTTATAACAAAATGGGACACTTCAGCGATAAGTACACCAGGATTGTTAAGAAAACATTTTCATGAACTCGAATTCCCCGGGAAAATAATTCAAGATTACGAAGAGTTTATTGATTTAGCAGAAATTATAGATGGCGCAATGTATGTTAATTCTGAGGCAGCTCATGATTTTTCTTCATCTGCAGTAAAGCTACAAACTTTATTTAATGCAAGTCATGGAATTATTAATAAAGAAGCTTTATATAAAAAGCTAGTCAAGCAAATTGTAAAAAGCCCAAGTGTTGAGGATTTATTTGATTCTGATTTATTATACTCTAGTATTATAGATTTTGAAGAACAACAATTTAATAAGCAGTTAAGAGCTTACAAAAAAGTAATAAAAAAAGAAGGTATAATCGCTTTTTCTGATTTTTCAAAAAGTAACGAATATAAAGGTATGGGTAGATTTGTACCTTATTTATTGTATGCTGAATGTAATTATGCACTTCATGTTTTTCCAAGTTATCAAAAAAATACTTATTCTGTTTCTTGTGGAATAAATCCTTGGAATAAACCTAAAAATTCTTTTAAGCATTTAGGCAATTACTTTGCTAAAAATTTTGCTGGGGGAGGACATGCATATGTTGCTGGGGGTAAAGTAAATGATGAAAATTTTTATAAAATTAGAAAATTAATAGATTTTTTAAATGAAGAATAATTAATCAATTGTCAATTTAATCTGTTCCAAAAGTAATAAATTCTTCATCTGTTGCAGAAGGTGCTACTGCTTTTTTAGCACCATCGTTGTAACCTTCCATAATAAAATCTAATTGCGCATTTGTTAACAAATATTTGGATTTATTATCTTGAGAGTTAGTTTGAAGCTGAGCTGGCGGAATTTTACTTTGAACAGGCTTTTCGCTGGCTTCTTTTTGCAGTTTTTCTAAAAGATTTTTAGACTTAACGTAACTATTGGAGCTTTTTTCATACGACTTTTTAGCAAATTCAAGAGCTTTTGTGGTATCTCCCATTTTAGAATAAGCCAATGCAATATTATAAAGCAAAAGATACTCTTTTTCTGGAGCATCAATGATCTTCATGGCATTACGATAAAGCGAAATTCCATCATTGTATTTTCCAGCTTTAACAAGCAATACTCCTTTATTGTTAAAAAAACTGGCAAGTTCTCCTCCTTTTTTTAATTTTGCAAGAACTTTTTTGCTTTCTTCAATGCGCCCTTGAGTTGCTAGCACACGTCCTAGGCCAAAAGCGGCACGATCATCAGTAGGGTTGAGTTTTAATACACTTTTAAAATTTTCTTCAGCTTTATCTGTTTCGCCATTGCCAAGGCTAAGTTCTCCAATAACCAGGAGTCTGTCGATATTGTGTGGACTTAAATTTTTTGCTTTATCTAAAGCTTTCATTGCATCTTCAAAACGATCTGTTTTGATAAAAACTTTTGATAATAGATTTAAAGCAGGAATATGGTTGGCGTCAATTTTTAAAATTTTGTTTAAAAACTCTTCTGCCTTTTTTATTTCTTGCGTTCTAAGTAAAAGCTCGGCATATAAAGTTAAAAATCTAAGAGAACTGGGCTCTTTTTTTAAGCGCGGTAATAAAATTTCTTCAGCAATTTTATAGTTTTTTTCGATAAGTGCATTTTTAAATTGTAATTGAAAATTGCGATCACTATCTTGATTTTTTTGTTGCTCTTCCAATTCTTGAAAACGAATTAAAAATTCTTTTTCACTAATTGGTTTTGATAAAATTTCAAAAAAATAAAATTCTGAGATAATTGCTTTGTCTTCTTTACCAATGCTTCCAACTAAAGGTACACAAAAAGTATCTCGAATTTTTTTATTTGCATGTGTTTTAATATATTGAACCAAAGCAATGCCAGAAAAAATTGGCATTCTGACATCGACAAATACAATATCGTAAGGATTTGGGTTTGTTTCGAGTTCTTTAAGCGCGTCTTCTGCAGAAAGAAGGCCTTTGTAATGTTTTCTGCCCATTTTTCCAAATATTTTGTTCATTTGATTAATAATGTCTGGATCGTCATCAACAACCAATATGTTATTGAATATAACCTGTGTCATTTTCACCCCTTCAGCTTGCTATAGATTTTAACATAGCCAAACGATACCTATAAATGTCAGTTAATTGCTATTACCTATAAAATTAGAAAAGGGGTTATAAGTTCGTTATGGCGCCCCCTAATTCGTTAGAAAAAAAACTAGACCGATATTATAATGATATTATTGATAAACTTATGGAGATTGTTGAAACACACAAAAATGTATTGGGAGAACAAAAAGAACTTAAAAAAGATGTCGCAAAACTTAAAGAACATTTACTTGAAGCAAAAACTAGTATTGAACAATTAGAAACTTTAGTTTCAAATATTAACCGAGCAGCAGCTTCTGTTTCACACTCAAACCAAGCAAACACAGTCATTTTGCCTGCCTCTCAAACAGTTGTTGTGTCACAAGCCACCCCTACCATTTCGTCGCAACAGCAACAGAGTCAAACAGTGAGTGCTCCAGAAGAAAAAGTCGTTAAAGCTCCGCCTGCAAAAGAGCCTCCTACACCGCCTCCTAAAGCAGAAGCTCCTGTTAAAAGGAGCTTAAAAGAATTTTTAGCACAAGAAGTGTCGATCTTTGATGTTAAGGTGTTAAATGCCTTCATCAAAGCGACTAGAGAAGTTGTCAAATCAAATGCCTTAACAGAACCCAGTTTTATAAAACCTATCATAGACGGTAAAATGCAGTTTCCTATTACAGTTGCGGGGCGTATGCAACTTGCGCGTGATAAAGGAAAAGGCGCGATGGCTTTTTGTTTATGTCAAGAATCGGCAAGTGAAATAACGCGTGCTGTGTTGTGTATGCCTGAACAAGAGACGCTGTCTTCTAATGATATTAAAGACGTAACAAGTGAAATTTGTAATCAAATTTGTGGAAAATCAAAAGTTAACTTAAAAAATGATGGCTATAGTTTTGATATTGGTTTGCCAGAAATTCATCAAGGAAAAACATCTGAAATAATGCAATCTTTGGGAAAACCAAATGTTGCTTTATTTTTTGAATTTAATAAACAGCCTTTTTATATATTTTTTTGGGGTTAGATTTTTTAATCTAACCCCAAATTTGTTTTAGGTATTTTTTGAATTTGCAAAAAAAGATCGGTTATTGTAACAAGCGAAGCGCCAATGCTGGAATTTGATTTGATTGTGTTAGCACAGACACGCCAGATTGTTTTAAAATACTTGTTTGTGCAAGTTTTGCAGATTCTTCTGCAAAATCTGTATCACGAATACGGCTGTTTGTTGCGGCGTTGTTTTCTGCTTGAATGCTTAGCTGATTGATTGTTGAATTTAAACGGCTTTGAATCGCACCCATTGTTGAGCGGAAAGACGAAACCTTAGTAATTGCATCATCAATTACGCTAATAGAGCGTTGCGACATTTCTTTAGTCGAAACGCTTGAAATGTCATCCTCTTCAGAAGTCCCTAAATTTAAGCCGTCTTCATCAACAGAGGCATTAATACTGCTAAAATCAATACGAATAACGTTTGTTGGATTTGGGTTATCAAGGCTATCTGCAGATTCAAAAAAGTTTTTACCAACTTGGATTTCTAGAGGAAATGTATTTGATCGTTTAGTTATTTCTTCGTCAATTCCATCTTGTTCTCCAACTAAAAGAAGTGTTCCGTTGAATTCAGTTGTTCTAGAAATACGGTTAATTTCATCTTTAAGCTGGCTAAATTCTTTATTTAAAAAATCTCTTTCAGTATTACCAATTGTGTCACTTGCGCCTTGAATTGAAAGTTCGCGAAGACGGGTTAAAATGTTACCAATTTCGTTTAATCCACCTTCTGCGGTTTGAATCAGCGACACACCATCATTGGCGTTGCGTCTTGCCATAACTAAACCACGGTAATCAGCTTTAAGCTTTTCGCTTATTGCAAGCCCTGCGGCATCATCAGAAGCTTTATTAATGCGAAAACCTGAAGACAACTTTTCCATTGAAAGATTGTTCATGTCGTTACTTATTGTTAAGTTACGTTGTGCATTAAGCGACTGCACATTTGTTGCAATACGAAACCCCATAGCAAATAACCTCCTAAAACATGGAACCTTGATAGTGCTGTTGAAAAAATTTTTGTTTTTTCTTTAGCAAGGTGCATTTTTTTTGACAGTGTCAAAATTGCATTATTTTAATCGTTATTACTCAATTTCTCTTTAGTTATTTTTATAAATAATTAATTGATTAAAAGTATTTTTTTTCAGTTAAATTTATATTATTTTTATTTTTTTTGATGTATTTTTGTAAATAATTAAATTTTATATTAGTCTAATTTTTGCTTCTAAAAATTCTTTTTTTAAATTATCAACGAAATTGGCACAGGTTAAAATTTCTTTAATTTCTGAAACAATTTGACCAACTTCAAGCTCACCTTCTTGAATATTGCCATTTAGAATTCCTTCACGCGCTCTGCCTTTACCTAAAATTTGTAATAACTCTTCTTTTGATGCGCAGCGATTTTCTGCTTCTTCTATTTGTTTAGAAAAAGGATTCTCTAGAAGTCGCACTGGTACAAGTTTTTTCATTCTTAAAAACGTTGCATTGAAAGTCGCATCACACATAGCAAGTTTAAAATTGTTGTGCGCAGAGCTTTCTTCAGTTGCAGCAAATGCAGTTCCAATTTGCACGCCCTCCGCACCCAGAGCAAATGCTGCCAGAATTCCCCTACCTGTTCCGATGCCCCCTGCAGCAATGATAGGGATTGAGAGCTTTTGATAGAGCTGTTGTAATAAGACAAGGGTTGTGATTTCGTCTCTGCCATTGTGTCCTCCCGCTTCAAATCCTTCGACAACGACGGCATCGACTCCTGCATCTTGGCATTTTTTTGCAAATTCTGGAGTGCTGACTACATGGACCACGGTGCAGCCATTTTGCTTTAAAAAAGCAGTCCATCGCTTGGGAGAACCAGCGCTTGTAAAAAAAATACGAATTCCTTCTTCTAATGCTGTGTTTATTTGTTCTTCTGTTTTTTCGTACAATAAAGGAAGATTAATACCAAATGGTTTAGAAGTTAGGCTTTTTGCTTTTTTAATTTGGCTTCGTAGCACGTCGGGCTTCATGCTTCCGGCACCGAGCAATCCCAAACAACCTGCGTTAGCGCTTGCCGCCGCTAATTTTGCCCCACTGACCCAAACCATTCCTGCCTGAATAATTGGGTGTTCGATTTTAAATAGATTTTGAATACGATTTTGAGGCCATATGTCACCTTTTTCCGCTTCCATATTTTCTCCATGAAACTGATAGTTTTATACAGTTATTTTTCTTTTGACTTAAGTTGATGAGTGTTGTTTTTAAGTTTATTGTTTGTTTGATTTTCGATTTCTTTTTTTCTTTTTGTGACTTCTTTTTCTATATTTGAAGGAGAAGTTGGATAAAGTGGTTCAGGTGGTAATTTAACACCGCATGCTGCTGTAAATATAAAAAAAGTTAAAATAAAATATTTTTTAGAATGTTTCATTTATTTTTTACCGAGAAAAAATTATGAATTCTTTTTTTGTGTTCTTCTTTTAAAAAATATTTATTAAATATATTTATGTCATATTCATAAAGTAAGCTTTTATTTAAAATTTTTTGTCTATTCATAAGATCGTCTCTTATTGGTTTAGGACAATCAACAATATTATCTTTCCATTTTATCAAATTTTGTTGGCAGGATTTGGCTGTTGTAAACGTTTGATCGACAAGCCCCAAACGGAGTAATTGTGTAGAAGTAAGACTGCATTTACCAACCTGGAGTGCAGCAACTTTTTTAGGATACAAGTTTGGGCATAATTCTGTTAAACGGAGCATGCCATTCCAACCAGCAGGAATCCCAAAACGAGTTTGAGATAAATGAAAGTCATAGTTTTTTCCAACGCTCCATCTAAAATCTGTTGCTAGCGCCAATTCAACTCCCCCTCCATATGAAGGTCCCGAAAGAATGGCAACAGAAGGAATCGATATTGAGTTTAACAGATTACAAAAAGAGCGAATAGATGCACCGTATTGTTGGCAATCTTCTAAAGAATTATTTTTTAAATCCTTAAGGTTACCACCACTTGAAAAAACTCCAGTAACAGCTGATTTTAAAACAATAAGTACACAATTATAATTGATTAAGAATTCTTCAAAAGTGCTTTTTTTATTTTCAAAATTAAAAGAGAGACTTTGCATAATGTGAGACATGCGAAGGCTTATTGCATTTTTTGTTGATGGGCTATTTAATACGACATAGCATATGTTTTCTTCTGCGTGTATTAAAAACTCTTCTCCATCAACAAGTTTAACCATAATTTTGCTCTCTTTCGCTTTTTATTTGGATTGAGCATCAACTTCTATAATATTATTTTTATTAGAATTATGCACTTGAGTTGTGCCTGGAAGTGTGGCAAACGGATCACTTTTAACTTTGTTGTTTGTTCCTGAAATCGCTGCATCAAATGCAGATAAATGCTTTGAGCGCGAACCAGCAGATTGCAATTCTTTATCGAGATCAATTTTTTCTAATCCATTTAATTCAGTAGAAAGTTTTGCAACAGCTTTAGATTTTTGTCTTGCATTACGAATTGCTTCCAAGTTTTTAGAAGACGAATCGGTTGAAACTCCAGCCAATCTATCGTTAAGATCTTTGATTTTTTGTGAGCTAATGATATCAGCAACGGTTTCTGCTTCTTCTTTATTTAACATGTCAATTTGTGCTTGAAGTTCTAGCAAACGTGCTTTGAATCGTTCGATTGATTGTTGTTGTTCATCAATCTCTGTTTCAAGTTCTTTAATGCGTTGTTCATTTTTTTCTGCTTTGTCTGCAAGTTGAGTGTATGCACTCTTATAGCGTTCGTCAGGATTTTTTTTGTACAGTTCTATGGCGCCATTCATTTTATGTTGCAGTTCTTCATTTTCGCGAATTATTTTTTTTACTTCGTCGGACTTCATTTCTCGTATGCGGATAAGTTCGGCAATTGCTTCTCTCATCTCTTGATAGTCTTTTGTCCAGTCTTCTTTGGTTTTGCGAAATTGTGAGCGAATGGCATCGGCGCTTGAAGCAACCATTTTATCAGCCATTCTTTCTGTTTTACCTTGCGCAAGTCCAAAAACACTTGCAAAAAATCTTCCTAAACTATTAATAAAACTCATAAACTTCTCCTAGAAAAAACAAAAATAACACAATTTTCAAATAATGAGATCGTGTTAAAAGTGTATAAATAATAACAGTTGTTTTAATATCTGTTAAGCTGTTGGTGGATTTTTCGAGAACAATTTTTTTTAATATTATAGCTCATTAGAGGTTCACAACCCAATTTCTGATGAAGGCATGTTTTCTTGTGGGGGAGTTTCTATAGAAGTTAGCGCTAAAACAGCCTTTTTTTGATCATCGAGATTCATTTGTAAAGATCGTAAACTAGGAAGTTCGCTTAAGCTTGATAATCCAAATATTTCAAGAAACTTTGGGGTTGTTTTGTATTCAAGCGGATTGCCAACTTCTTTTCGTGTACCAGAGGCATAAATTAAATCTTTGTCTTTTAACGTTTGTACAATAGAAGAACTATCAACTTGTCGCAGTGCATTAATTTGTGCTCGTGTTATTGGCTGCCTATAAGCAATTATTGCAAGTGTTTCAAGCGCATTTTTGCTTAAAGAGCGTGCTTTACCAGAGTATTGTTTTTTAATTAACGGAAGGTATTCATTTCGAGTTTTGAGCTGGTACTTATTATTGTTTTCAGTTAATTCAAACGCTCTATTTTGGTAATCGTAAACAAGGGCTCTAAGTGCCATGCGAACATCGGATAAAGAAACTTCTCCAACCCAATTTCTGATTTCTCCTGCTTCTAATGGCATGTCTGCTACAAACAGAATGGCCTCAACTTTTAATTTTAAAATTTCAAACACAGATTTATTTGAATTTTGAGGTGAAGCTTCATTATTTAAAATTGTAAGAGAATTTTCTTCTTCCATGATTAACCTTATTGACGATTACATATTATCTTTATTTTTTTGTCGCTCTTTTTTAGGAGCTTTTTTTTCAAGCGGTTCGTTAACGATTTGTGCTTCGATTGTGTTTTTTTCACTAATCCGTTTTTTGGCATCACTAATTAGAGTTGAAGCAATGTTATTTCTAAAATTTTTAATTGATTCTATACTAGTAGGTGCATTGCTCACAACAACGGAATTAACATACCTAATAATTGGGATAATATTTTTTCCATTATTGTGTTCTACTAGAATATTTGTGATTTCATCACGAATTTCTGGAGTAACAGAATTTTCAGGTTGTCCTTTTAAAACTTTACTGACAACATTTGAAAGCATTTTTTCAATTTCAGAATTTGTTTTATGGCTAAGGACATTCACTTTTCCCATTAAAATTTGAATTTCTTCTTTAGAAAAAGTGCGTGCTGTATCAACGGCCTTTCGGGCTAGACCCATCATATTTTTGGGATGAAGGTTTTCCTGATTTTTTTTGAAGGTATCAATGATTTTGTTCGAATTCATACTTTTAATGTTATTAATAAAGGAACTGAATTTACTATCCATTGCGTGTTTCCTTGTATTTTTTAATAGCCTTTTAGGCAAAACTCTATAGCCGAAAAAGTAACTACTGATCTCAAGAAATTAATACCTCTAAATTTCTCATACACCAAAATATCAAAAAATCAAATTAAAAATCTTTTGATTTCAAAAATTTATTTTAATTTCTTGGTTTCGTATTCCATTTTGAAAGTCTTTTGCAGTAACAGGCTTTTTGCCAGGAAGCTGCATTTCAAGAACTTCTAAAACAGAGTTGTTACCACAACCTAAACATAAAGACTGTGGAGAAAAAAATAATTCACCTATTTTTAAATTTAAAGTATTTTTTGAAACTTTAGTTGTAATAATTTTCATTTCTATGACATCTTCGTTGAGTGATATAGATAGCTTTGTTCCAGGCCAGCCTGCAAATGCGCGAACTTTGTTGTGAAGTTTGGTGGCATTTATGTTGAGATCGAGTTTGGCTTCTTCGGGTTTGATTTTTTCGGCATGGGTTGCATTATTGTGATTTTGTTCGCAAGGAGTCATTTTACCAGAAACATAATTTGGTATTGACTTAATTAAAAGTTCTGTTCCTTTTTCAAATAAAACTTCAAGAAGCTCTGGAGATTTTATATTTTCATCAATAATAAGTTTTTCTTGTACTAATATAGGACCAGCATCCATTGCAGCAACCGAAAGTAAAATAGATACTCCTGTTTGTGTATCGCCGTTTTCGATGCAGCGTTGTACGGGCGCTGCTCCTCTATAAAAAGGTAACAGACTTGGATGAATATTTAATGTTCCATAATGAGGTATAGCAAGAAAACTTTTTGGTAGATAATTGCCATATGCAGCTGTAATGCAAAGGTCTGGTTTTAATTCTTGTAACGTTGCAATAAATTCTGGTTCTTTTGCTGATTGAGGAGTTAACACGGGAATTCCGTGTTCAAGCGCAGCAAGATGAACGGGAGAGGGAGTTTCTTTACCGTTTCGGTGAGATCGAGCCGGTGGTTGGCTGACTGCAAGAATAATTTTAAAAAGATGAGAATGTTTTTGTAAAGCAAGTAAAGATTTTGCAGCAACTTGGGGAGTTCCTAGAAAGATAATTTTTAATCTGTTATCTGGTTGAGAATAGACCATAATTAAAGCACCTATGTCATATTTTATAGTCAATGAGTGATGTTACTCATTAGCTGTTGCGTGTGTGAGGTTAGTGTTAAAGAAAGTGTTTTGCAAGAAAGTCTTTAGAAATGCATAAGTCTTCTTCCACCATTTGTCGCCAAAAGTCCCTGTTGTAGTATTCTAAATGAGGAACAAAAAAATCAGGTTGTTTTTTAAAAGAAAACGGCTCGCACAAAGAAAACTGAGAACTCGTTTTTTTTGCGCAAAATAAAATGTCAATATCTAGTTCTCGCGGGCACCAGCGGCGATGTCTTGGATGTCCAATAGTATCTTCAATTTTAGTAATAATTTTATAAAGTTTTATTGGTGTGTAAACTGTTTCAACTTCGCAAGCAAAATTGATATAATATTCGTGGTCAGATGTATCAAATTTTGGATGTTGGAGTGGTTCTGTTTTTCGCCAGGGTGACTGTTGAACAATAAAAACATGCTCTTGCAATAGGCGCAAAGATGTATTTAGATTTTGAATCCTATCTCCTTGATTGGAGCCAAAAGCGAGTACATATTTAAAAGTATAGTTAGAATTAAGCATTATTTATTTAGCTAAAAATACGAAAAAAAGGCGCATTGTGCGCCTTTTACTTAAGTAATTCTAGATTTTACTTAACGTAAACTGTTGCTGCTAATAAGGAGCGACCCTTGCTGCGACGGCGCTTGATGATGTTGCGTCCATTTTTAGTTGCCATACGGGCACGGAATCCATGTTTACGCTTGCGGACTTTATTACTTGGTTGAAATGTTCTTTTGCTCATGTTGAAAATCCTCTCAAATCATAGGAACCACTTTGCTAGCATAGGTGCTCGATTCGTGCAAGTAGAAATTTTAGAAATTGATTGCCTTGAGCCTTTATTTCTTTGCTTTGACTTTGATCAATTATGTGGCATAGCTTCTGTGGGCATAATTTGTATAGTACCTTCTTAATATGAAAGAAGCTTTAGTATGATAGATAAGAAAAAAAGAAGTTTTGCAAAGCCAGGCAAAACCACTCCAAAAACAGAAAAAAAGTATTTTAAACAACAAGAACCATCTAAAAAATTTGATAACTCCTCTAAATCCGAGAAAAAAACTCAAGGACAGGCAATAAAGCTCAAGAAAAACCAACCCAGAGAAC
This sequence comes from Spirobacillus cienkowskii, assembly GCA_003339605.1. Taxonomy (GTDB): domain Bacteria; phylum Bdellovibrionota_B; class Oligoflexia; order Silvanigrellales; family Silvanigrellaceae; genus Silvanigrella; species Silvanigrella cienkowskii. The sequence goes on from QOVW01000088.1 coordinate 18,468, forward strand.
TTTTTGTTTGGGGAAGAAGAACTGTTGAAGCCTATTTGTCAAATTTGCACCAGCTTAAAAGTATTGAAAGCGCAAAGTATGGACTGCACATTATTGTTGATAAAAGCAATAAGGCGCCAGCACAACTAAAACCAGCTGTGGAGTCTGCGCAACTACTTGGAATTAAAGTGGTTCCACACAAAGATGCAGAAGAAACCTGGCCGTTGGCTGATACTTCTGAGGTTCTCAACCATCAACGGATTTGCTTAAAAATTCCGGAATACCCAGTACAAAATATGACAGATGCTTTAGAGGCAGTTAAAGCAGCAAATCAAAACTCAGTTCATGGCTGTGTGGGCATTGTGCTTGATCAGGTGCAAGATCCTCGCAACTTTGGAGCAATAATTCGTAGTGCGGCGTTTTTTGGAATTAAATTTGTAATTTATGGAACAGATAGACAGGCTGATATCACATCGTTAGTGTTAAAAACCTCTGCAGGAGGAGCCTTTTCTTTATCCTTAATTCCTACTGTGAATATCAATCGTGCGTTGCAGCAGCTTAAAGATGCTGGTGGATGGATTGTTGGTACTGCATTGAGTGAGGGAACTGTCTCTTTAAGTGAGTTGCCAAAGGATAGAGCATGGGTTGCGGTTTTAGGCAATGAAGGCAAAGGGTTACGGCATGAAATCACAAAAGGTTGTGATTATATTGTAAAAATTCCTGGCGGTCAGGGGACTGTAGATTCTTTAAATGTAAGTGTGGCAGCGGGAATTTTGTTTCATAGTCTTACTCCTTAGAAATTTAGTAGAAAGGGGAGTTTCCTTAATTTATGAAACTTTTTAGCCATTTATGCCCAAATGACTACCCCTTTTTAATTCCTCAAAGTTTTTTTAATGTCTTTGAAGTTGAAAATATCGCCATTTCAGAAAATCCTTATTTATTAAGTTCTTTAGGTTTGGCAATTCCTAGCTTAAAGAATAGGGTTTTGTTTTCGTTAAAAGACCCATTGCCTCACTCTTTTATTTTAAAAACTTTTCATAGCAGTAAAGTCGTAGAAGCTTGTGATCCTTCGCCTCGTGGTGATGCGCAGTATTTGGTAACCAATGTGGAAAACATTGCTGAGGTGTTTCACGAAAAAAAATATTTAGCAATAAAAACTGCAGATTGTTTGCCTGTTGTGTTTTTTTTTCGGAAATCAAACGTGTTTGCAGGTGCAGTTTGCCATGCCGGGTGGAGAGGATTTTCTGCTCAAATTTTACAAAGTACAGTAGAATTGCTAATACAAAAGGTCGCATTATTTAATATTAACCGTTTTGAATTTTTGGCCTCATTACAAATGTTTATTGGTCCAGCTATTTTTGGGGTTAGCTACGAATGTGGTTTGGATGTTCAAAAAGCTTTGAGCCAGCACCGAGATGTGACTTTTTCTAACTATCATTGTGAGGATAAACTTTACAAATCCTTATTTGATTGTTGTTCTGATTTAACCAAAGATTCTTCGCTATTGCCTTATTTATTAAATCAAAAGCGTAAAATAGAGGTTGCAGACAATGTAAAAGTCTATCCTGATTTGCAGCTGCTTGCCGCACTAGAAGCAGTTGTGATAGGGCTCAACCAAAAAAATATCAGTATATTAAGAGAAAATACGTATGGTCACCCTACACTGTTTAGCTTTCGTCAAGCGACCCATCGTGATATTCCCAAAGTTACACACCAGTGGACGCACCTGTGTTTTATTGATGACTAAAGTATGCTAGCTTTTTGGTGCACATCTCGTGGACATATTTTTGCCTTGCTCAACTTCAAGAAACCGTGTTAGCTCTTAAACATTTATGGGGCGTTTTGCCGTTATGGCACCCAGTAGGAGACAAAAAGCAAATGAATGATGTATCTCACGTGGCTTATCGATATGCTGCTTTATTTTATTCTATTATAGCAGCATATTTTTGGTATCTTTTTTATTCTTTATGGGTTTTTCTTGGTAAAAATTATTTACCACAAGACGTTTCTAATATATTTAGTATTCAAAACAGTAACTTTTATGCTGTCAGCATTGGTATAGCGACCTTGTTAACGACAATTGTTGTTGGCTCTTTGCTTGCTCATAAAAAGTTAAAAGAATTTATTGTTGACGTAGGAGATGAGTTGTCTCGTGTTGCATGGCCCACACTGAAAGAAGCTCAAAAAACAACTGTAATTGTTATTGCCCTCGTCATAGTTTCTTCTATTGTCTTGTTTTTTGCAGACACTGTTTTTTTAAGAATTATCAATCTTATAATGAGTACTGCTGCATAAATTACAATAAAAACTATCACGCAAGGAATATAAAAAAATGGCTGAACCCAAAATCACAGATATTGACAACACATCCAAACCAACTTCATTTACCCATGAAAGATTTAAATGGTTTGCGGTCTTAACTCAGTCTGGTATGGAGAAAAAGGCAAAGGCAACCTTAGAAGAGCGCATTAAAAAACTCAAAATGAATGATTATTTTGGCCAAATTCTAATACCTACGATGACAGTCGAAAAAATTGACGAAGGCGGTAAAAAGAAAAAGGTAGAACAAAAAATGATGCCAGGTTATCTTTTTGTTCAAATGGATCCAGAGCATAAGGCAACGTTTGGCTGTGTTAAAGATACTCCAAAAATTTCTTCTTTTATTGGTGCCGCAGCAAATCAAGATCCTAAACCTGTACCAGACGAAGAGATTAGTCGTATATTTAACCGTGCCGCTGAAGCAAGCAAATCGGCACCTGCAAAACCTTTGACAGCCTTTGAAAAAGGCGAAAAAGTTAAGGTTATTGACGGTCCATTTACTAATTTTGTGGGCGATATTGATGAAGTTAAAGCAGATAAAATGAAGCTTCGCTTGCTCATTTCTGTTTTTGGTCGCGCAACACCTGTAGAGCTAGAATTTAATAAAGTTGAAAAACTTAAAGATGGTGAATAATCTTCATTAAACTTTGTTTTATTATTGGCATAAAAAAAAGGAGCTTTAAAAGCTCCTTTTTTTTTAATATACTAATTTTAAATTTAAAAATTAAAACAAACAAATTTTGAGGTTACCTGTAAATGAATTTTTCGAGTGACAGCAATCATTCAACAGAAAAACGATCGGAAGATCGCTATATGAGTTGTATTCCTGTTTTAATTCAAAAATTACACAGCTCGCAAATTTGTGAATGTACGTTAATAAATATTTCTCAAAATGGATGTGCTGTTAGAATTGAAAAAGGTAAAATTCAATTTAAAACTGATGAAAAATTTTTATTATTAATGGATCCAAATTTATTTGATTTTAAAGATGAAAATACAATTAAGTTTCAATGTACCTGCAAAAGAATTGATTTTGAAAAAAATATAATTGGCGCAACTTTTGTAAAAAATCAAAAAAATAATTTTGAATATTTAACTAAAATATTAAATTATTTTAAAAAAATAAGTGAAAATGAATATTGAAACATGAGGAAAGGTTTCTTTAATTATGTCTCAAATATGTGAATTATCAAAAGATATGACTTATCTAATTATTGATCAAAGCGAAGGATTTCGTAATTTAATTTCAACATTTCTAAAATTCTTGGGATTTACAAATATTTATCAATCAATTACTACCAGTATTGGAATTGAAATATTAAGTAATAAAAAAATTGATTTTGTAATATGTGAATTAGATATGCCGGAAATAAATGGTATTGAATTGCTTAAAGAAATAAGAGATTCATCAGAAATTTCAAGTATTGCCTTTTTAATGATTAGCAATAATGTTACAAGAGAAGATATTGCTTTGCTTGGAGAATATGAAATTGATGGGTTTTTGAAAAAACCATTTTCATTTCATGATTTATCGCAAAAAATTCCTAGCTGCGTGATCAATAGTAATGATCCTAACAAAATAGAATTTCATTTTCAAGAAGCAAAATTATTACTAAAAAAAGGAACGTTAAATTTAGCTTTAAATAAATATGAATGGTTGTTAAAAAAGTTGCCAAAATCGTCTAGAGCACGAGTAGGATTATCAAAATGTAATAGGTTGATGAAAAACTATAAACGATCGATAGAGCTATGCAAAGAAGCAATAAATTCAAATTCTTTATTTGTACAGTCATTTGATGAATTAGCACAAAGTTATATGGCAATAAATAAAATAGAAATTGCACTAGATCATTTTAAACAAGCATTTTCTTTAAGTCCAAATAATCCAATTCGCTACGAGAGAGTTGCAAACTTATTAATCGATTGCCAAAGATTTAAAGAAGCAGAAGAAGTACTCGAATTGGCTGTAAATAATGGGGTTGTTTATCCTAATATCTATGAGCAATATGGGAAAACATTATTTTATCAAAAAAAATTAGAAAAAGCTTCTCTATATTTTGAAAAAGCTTTGTTGTCTGATCCTAATAATAGAAGTTTAATTAACTTAATGGGAATTTGTTTAAAAGATTTAAATAAACATGAAGAAGCTTTAAAATATTATAATAATGCCATCAAAGCCTTTCCTACTGATACAAAAGTACTATTTAATAAAGCACTATGCTTTTATGACATGCAAGAATTCGATAAAGCAAAAAAGTTGATGGAATATATTTTAAAACTTGACCCACGAAATGAAAAAGCAATAAAAAAGTTAGAAGAGTTGAGTGTTTTAGAGTTTAAATAAATTTTAATAAGTATTGACAATAATTGATTTATTTGAGAGTTCTAGTTTTCTAGATTATTGTTATAACTTTAAAAATTTATGGAGACTTTACTATGATGAAATGGTGGGGTTGGGGAGATCCGCAAAAAACTTTTCCAATGCATGATAAACCAAATTTATGGAATTGGTTAAGTGAAATTTTAAATTTAACCAGTGATCAAAAAGTAACTGAAGTTGTTGCAAGATCTCAAGTCAATATGCCTTCTCCAAACATGAATGATGATTTTTTATTAGAAGTTTCAAGTCGACTTGAGAAAAATCAAATTTTTACAAATGATGATGAAAGACTATTGCATTCTTATGGAAAATCATACGCTGATTTATTTTATGCTCGCAAAGGGATTGTTAAAAGAGCACCTGACTTAATCATATACCCTAAAACACATGAAGAAGTTGAAATGATAATGAAGTCAGCACATTTTCACAATGTTTGCGTGATACCGTTTGGCGGAGGCACAAATATTGTAGGAGGTGTTGATCCAAGAGATCAAACGATAACAGCTAAAGGTGTGCGCACTATTGTTTCTTTAGATATGAAACATATGAACAAAGTACTTTCTGTTGATCCAAAATCTCACACAGCAGTAATTCAAGCAGGTGCAATTGGTCCAGATTTAGAAAACCAATTGCAGGAACAAGGTTGGTCTTTAGGGCATTTTCCAGATTCGTTTGAGTATTCTACCTTAGGTGGTTGGTTAGCAACGCGTTCAGCAGGAATGCAATCTGATGCTTATGGTAAAATTGAAGACATGCTTGTTTCTTTAAAAATGGTTGCTCCAGTTGGCACAATCGTGACAAGAACAGTTCCAACTTCAAGTGCCGGTCCAGATATAAATAAATGGGTTGTTGGATCGGAAGGTATTTTAGGAGTTATCACAGAAGCGACAATGCGAATTCATAAATTACCAGAAATTAAAGATTACAAAGGTTTTATATTTCCAAGTTTTGAAAAAGGTGTTGCGGCGATTCAAGAATGTTTAGATAAAAATTGGATTCCAAGTATGATACGTTTGCAAGATGCTGGAGAATCAAAATTAGCATTTAATATGAAATCACCTAAAACAGGAGTCGAAGCATTATTACAAAAACAAATAAAAAACTTCCTAACACTGACTGGGTATACAAGTCCATGCATTATGATTATAGGATTTGAAGGAGAACCGAAAAATACTAAAATAATTTCACAAGAAGTCCTTAAAATATTAAAAAAATATAGAGCATTTTCTTTAGGAAAAAATGTAGGTAAAACATGGTCAAAAGATAAATTTAATATCCCTTACCTTAGAGATTATGTGATGGATTATGGAATTATGGTTGATGTCGCTGAAACTGCAGCAACATGGTCTAAAATTTTACCAGTATATTATAAAACGATAGAAGAAATTAAAAACAAATTTCATGAAGAAAATGATGGGTATGGATATGTTGGTTGTCACATTTCTCATACTTATAAAACTGGAGCCTGTCTTTATTTTACCTATGCAACAAAGCAGATACCTGGTAATGAGATGGCGCAATATTATTCTTTTAAAAAACTCATTACGGACACATTTTTAAAAAATGGCGCAACATTAACGCATCATCATGCAGTGGGTTATGATCATTCTCCCTGGATGGAAACTGAGATATCAGCAACTGGAATAAAAGCGTTAAAAGCAGTAAAAGTATCTCTGGATCCTAAAAATATTTGCAACCCAAATAAACTACTCCCAGTGGAAGAAGAAATGCGTTTAGGTGTTTTTGGAATTGACGCCCCTGAAATGGTTCAGCAAAACAAGGCTAGAGCTAAAAAGAGAAGTGGGCACATGGGACGCAGCACTCACGAACAGCCTGTTGAGTAAACCAGGAACGGCTATTTTTTGTCCTTTCATGAGCGCTTTAAAACCAAATTTTGCGACTTCTTCAGCGCTCATTCCATTTTTAAAATTAATTTTTGCATGAATGTTAGAACGAGTCCGAAACTCAGTATTTGTGGTTCCTGGGCAAAGCGTTGTGACTTTTATACCGTATTTTTTATTTTCATGGCGTAATGAACTAGAAAATGAAAGTAAAAATGCTTTACATGCTCCATAAACAGATTGATATGGTACAGGGGTAAAAGAATAAACTGAGGCGACGTTAAGAATATAACCAAAATTCTTTTGAATCATAGAAGGTAAAACAATTTTAGTTAAAGCTAATGTAACATCAATTTGAATTCGTACCATATCAAGTTCTTTTTGAATATCTGTTTGTTTAAAACTGCCATGAACTCCAAAACCTGCATTGTTAATTAAAGCATCGATTGTGATTTGTTCAGTTAATAGAAAATTTTCAATTTCATTTATAGAGCTTAATTTTGTCAAATCTGCTGGTAGAACATAAACAGTTGAATTAAAATTTTCTTTAGCATAGTGGGCGAGATCCTGGAGTCTTTGCTGATCTCGAGCAACGGCAACAATATCAAATCCTTCTTGAATAAAAACTTTTGCAATTGCATAACCTATTCCGCTAGAAGCTCCGGTTATTAAAGCAACTTGCTTTTTTGATGTATTATGTGTTTTGTTCTCGTTGATTGATTTTAATAGATTCATAAATATTTATTGTCACCTCTTTTTTTAAACTGAAGTATTGATTTTCCTGCTGTTTAATTGCAGATGAAATTTGTTGAATTAAATCTGCATAGCCTTCTCGTCCTTGTAATGATGTTTTTGGCGATATAAGATCCATACTCATATAAAAGCGAGAATTTCTTGCAGGATAATTAGAATAAATTTCCTGTTTATCACCTCTTAAATAAATACACAAAACATTACAATTAGGAACTCCTTGCAAAATTTTTCCAACACCATAAGTAAGTTTTTTAGACTCAAATTTACCGGTGCGGCTTCTTTTGCCTTCGGGAAATATAGTTATAATTTCTCCTTTTGAAAGTAAATTTTGGCAGATAGTTAAAATTTCATTATGATGAGAAGAATCGGCATCCCTATGAATAAAAATACATTTAGCAATAAATGCAATAATTCTATAACGTAATTTTTTTCCAAAAAAGTCTCCAGCGGGTAAATTCCACGAAAAATATCGAAAATTAAAAATATACCAGGTGGGGGGTGCGAGTGCCCAAATTATGAGACAGGAGTCAATAAAAGTTAAATGATTTGGACAGATTATTAATGGTTTTTTTTGTTTTACAAGTTTTTTAAATTTTTTGCGAATAAATTTTACATTTTCAATTTTATAGTTTAGAATATATTTAAATATAAAAATAAGAGAATAGAAAAATGGAATTAAAACTATAAAACTAATAAATTTTTGAATTGTTAATCTTTTATTTGTATATTTTACAAAAATATTATTTTTTTCTAGCGTAGAATTTCTATTTATGAGAGCTTTAGAAGACAGATCATGACGACCACTATTTTGCATTATCTAACCTCCTATTTTTATTAGAATTTGATAATATTTGATTTTTAAGAATTGTAAATAATAATAACAATATTTTTTCAGTATGGATAATTCATACTGAAAAAATATTGAATGAGATTTTGATTGGTTTTGAGGAGTCAATAATTGATGTTATACTTTTAAAAAAGGGAATCTATATGTCTATTTTTTGGGGCAAATATTTTTGTTTAACAAACACTATTATATGTCTATTTCTTGTTTATTCATGTACGTCTGATGATTCTGTAAATTCAAATTCAAAAACCGCTTTGCGTTCTACTGTTACATGTGCAACAGGTGATTCTGAATCTGTTGAATACCCAGTTTGTTCTTATAATTTAAAAGAGGGAAAAGTTTGTTCAGTCACTTTAGAACAAATTCGCCCAGGGCAGTTTAATTATGGTGAAGAATATGTATACAAAATTGTAAAAAAATATCTTAAAAATATAAAAAAAAATCAAGAAATGTATTGTAAAAAACCACTTAATATTGTAATAGGACCTTCATTTAATCAAGGTTATTTTCTTACTGATGGACATCATAGAGCAAAGAGTATAGAAATTTTTAAAACTGAGCATAACATTGAATACTTATTATTATTTAAAATTGAAAGAAATTATTTTATTAACAATTATGTTAAAAATAATGAAGAATTTTGGAAAGATATGGAAAAAAACAATTATGTTTATCTTAAAGATAAGGGACAGTTAAGATTTGCAGAAGAGCTACCAAAAAAAATGAGTGAACTTACAAATGATCCTTTACGATCATTGTTAGCTTATGTTGCTGAAGATGGGCTAAAATTTTGTTTTAATACAAAGAGTCCAACTTATGGAAATTTTGCTGAGTTTAAATGGGCCGAATATTTTAGAAGATTTAACGAACTTAGTGAATATCATGATGGTAGCAATTACTGCGACTATAGACAAAAAATTATTAACCTTAAAAGTTTAGGTAATATCTGCAAACTACCTCAAGCAATAGATTTGCCTGGATTTTCATTAGAAAAAATTAGCGATAATAAAGAAAAAATAGTTAATTGTAATTAATTATTTAATTATGTTAAAAATTATAAAAAATCAGATAAAATATGTCTAATAATACATATTGAAGTTTGGAAAAATATATAATTCATTTAAAAATTCTTGATTTTATTAGATTATTGTGGTTTTGTTTTATCTCCTTCATATTCTGTTTGTAATTTTTGAGTATGGTAATAAAAGGAGATAAGTAGAATGCGTAATATTAAAATTAATTTTAATAAATTATCTATTTTAATTATACCACAATTTTTTTTTATTGGTTGCAAATCTACTTTTGCGAATATGATAAAAAATAATGATTATGTATATTGTAAAAAAAATAATGAAAAATTAGAAAAAAGCTATCCTAAATGTTCACAAATCACAGATGTAAATCAAATTTGTATTCTAAGTACTTCTGATTTAAGACCAACTCAATTTAACATTGGTCAAGAATATGTTAATACTTTATTTAAAAAAGTTACAAATAATCCGCAAAGAATAAAAAACTTATATTGCGATAAACCATTTGATATCGTGGTTGGTCCTGATTCAGAAAATGGTTTTTTTGTAATCGATGGACATCATCGTCTAATTTTAGCAAATGAATTGTATAAAAATAAAAACTATGAAATAAAACTTTTGTTTAAAGTAAAAAAGAATTATATGCTTGAAAAACCTAAAATAAGTAAAAAAGAATTTTGGATTGATATGAAAAATAATAATTTTGTTTACTTAAAAGATAAGGGTGAATCAAAAGATTTTAATGAATTGCCCAAAGCAATAAACAATCTTACAAATGATCCATATCGATCTTTGGTTGGTTTTATAGCTGATGATAGATCTAAGTTTTGTTTTGATAAAAATTTAGAAAGTTTTTCAAATTACGCAGAATTTTATTGGGCAGATTATTTTAGAAAATTTAATGGCTTAATTAAGTATGAGGACTTTACATCTTATAAAGACTTTAAAAATAAAATAATTTATTTTAATATCAACAAAAATAATATAATAAAAAATATTTGCAAAATTAAATTAGCTTCAGATCTTCCTGGTTATACAAAACAGGATAACATAGAAGGAACTTTAGTTGTTGATGAATATACTAGGGGCTGTCCAACATAATTTCAAGCAACAATTTTCATACCAATATTGAATTTCCAGAAATTTAAGCAAATTGCGGCTAGTTTCACAAATGTAA
>QOVW01000089.1 GCA_003339605.1 Spirobacillus cienkowskii
TAAATGATGTTGATGTAAATGATGTTGATGTAAATGATGGTATTTATCAAATTAATAGTTTTGATGATTTTGCTTATGTTAAGTTAAAAAAAATTTCATACAAACATTCTGATGATTATTATGAAAGTTTAAAAAATATTGTTAAAAATTTTAGATCTGATATTTTAAGTCAAAATAAAAATAAATTAATTATTGATGTCAGAAATAATGGAGGAGGCTATATTGAGCTAGCAGATATTTTAGCATACCTTTTTTATGATCCAAGGATAAATAAACCATTTTTTCCAATGCATTATCGTTTAAAGGCATCTAGGAGAAATTTAGATGAAGTATTAAAGTTTCAAGAAAAAATGAATCAGCAATCAAATTCATTTGAAATATATAATATTAATCAAGAAATAAAGTTATTACAGCAAGCTATTGCAGAGAATAAAGAGTATACAGAAAAATTTCCACTAATTTCTGCAGATTTACTTGAGGCTTTTAAACCCGGTTTTTTTACAACATATGCAGGTAAGGAAATTTATCTTCTTATAAATTCTAAATGTTATTCAGGGTGTGACTCTTTTGTGGCGGTTTTAAAAGATCAAAACTTAGTTACAAAAATTATAGGTGAAGATGCACAAACGGGTGGAGGTGGTTCTGTTGCTTTAAAATTTAATAATGAATCAGAAAATATCGGAGAAAAATTTTTCTTTCAAACATCTTGGAAACAAATGCAAAGCAAAACCGAAAATGGTTTTCGCCTAATTGAAGGCGAAGGAACATATGCTGATTGTGTATTTCCAAAAAATTTAGAAGATTTTACAACTCAGGATCCAATAATAAATGACGAGAATTATATTAAAAGAGTGATTCAAAAATAAGTTTGAGTAAATGTAACTGAAAATGACCGACAAAATCAAATTGAGGAATTAAAAAACTTTTAATTCCTCAATTATTTTACCGAGAAAAGCTTTATCGGCTTTGGTTTGGTCGATTTTGATTGAGTCACAATTTTTCAGGAGATTTAATTATGAGAATATTGAAAAAAAATTGTTTCCTTGCATTTTTAACCTTATTTTTGTTTTGTCCAAAAAGTCACGCACAGCTTAAAGAAAGTGGTACTGTAGGGCCTGGTTCTTATGATGCTGCATGCTATGGAGGTCAAGCAGGATTTGGTGGAATATACTGTCCTTCAGCTGGGGCTGGGGTTAGCTACAAATCTACAATTGACGGTGGTATTGGCTACTTTATTGCAGGTGGAATTATGACTTTTGCTGTCAGTCCGCAAGATTTAGTTGGTCGTCCAATAACTGCTTCGGGTGGAGGATATTTCTATGTTCATATTGATTTTTGGGATCAAATTACTGGAGAAAAAGTAGCATGGTTTAATGGAGGAGGATCCGTTTTTGGAGGATTCACGAGTAGCGGCCATTTTCTATAGAGATTTAAAAATTCTCATGCTAAAGAATTTATACAGAAAATACTAAAAAATATTAAAATTTGACATGAGAAAAAGAAAGTTAATTTTATACCTCATACTCATTGATGATTATGAGGCGGTTTTAAAATAATTTGAATTTTGAAAACGATAAGTTTTCCTGCTGTAATAATTCGTAAAATAAATTATTTTTGATTAAAATTAATTTATAGCTTTTAAATTTATAATTGATTTTAATTTTATTTTTAATTAGAAAGCATAGTTTTGTAATTTCTGATAGAGGAATTCCTATGCTAAAAAAAAATTTACTATTTTTATTTGTTTCTCTCTGCGTCTTTTCCTGCTCTAAACAAGCAAGTAATCAAGATTATAAGAAAAGTTCTTATGAAGAAGGCCATGATTATCAAGCTAATTCTTACTCAGAAAATGAAGGTTTTGAAGGAGAGGTAAAAAAATTAGTTGCAAAAATTTTTAATAGTATCTTTCCACATAAAAAAAATGTTAATACAGCAAGTCTTCTTAGTGATGTAAATAGTTCTGGTAATAGTGATGAACTGCACGATAATTTAAGAAGATTATTTGATGCGCACAAAGATTACCATACTATTTATTTTGGTGAGAAAGATTGTCAAAAATATGGATTGTCTTCAAAATTTTTAAAAGTTTCAAGCGCGATTTATGATACAAACGAATATTTTTTAATATCTGATATTAATTTTAATAATAGCCATGATTTAAATATAGTCCTTGAGCAGTTTAAAGTGGGTGATATAATAATAAATGTTAATGGAGAAAGTCCGCAACAGAGAATCGCCAATATTTTAGACAATAACCTTGGTGCCAATAAAGCCGCAAAAAAGAGTAGAGCATTAGAAAGTTTTTTTGAATCAAAATTTCCAATAAGTTATCGTGTTGTCGTTTTTAGAGATGGGCAATATATAAGTGTTGATATACCTGAGGTTAGTTTGACAAATCATGTCTGTATTAAAAAAAGACAAGAAAGTAGTTTTGATAAAGTAAAAAATGAAGATATTTACCAAATCAATAGTTTTGATGATTTTGCCTATGTTAAGTTAAAAACTTTTGAATATGATACTTCATATGATCATTTTTTAAGTTTAAAAAATGTGATCGATGATTTAAAATATAAAATTCTTAGTCAAAATAAAAATAAATTGATTATTGATGTGAGAAATAATCGTGGTGGTTATGTTGAGCTATCATATATTTTAGCTTATTTGTTTTATGATCCAAATTTAAGTAAACCGTTTTATCCAATGTATTTTCGCTTAAAGGCTTCAACTTCAAATTTATCAATCATGCATACTCTCTATTCAAATAGTCTAAGTCAATATAATTTTGACCCCATGATAAATTCTTTGCGCGAAGCAATTGCTACAAATAATGAATATTCAGATAGTTTTCCAATGTCATCTCAAAAATTGTTTAATGCTATTGAGCCCGGATTTTTTACAACCTATGCAGGAAAAGAAATTTATCTTCTAACAAATTCTAAATGCTATTCTGGCTGTGATTCATTTGTTGCACTTTTAAAAGATCAACACTTAATCACAAAGGTGATTGGTGAAGACGAACAAACGGGAGGCGGGGGAGCAAGTATTTTAGAGATTGATAGAGAAGCAGAAAATATTAGTAAAAATTTTTATTTTCAAACTTCTTTTATGCAAATGCAAAGTAAAACAGAAACAGGTTTTCGCTTAATTGAAGGAGAAGGCACTTATGCTGATTGCGTATTGCCAAAAAATTTAGAAGACTTTAGCACTTATGATCCAATTTTAAACGATGAGAATTATATTAAAAGAGTAATTCAAAAAATCAAACGCAATGATTGTTAGAATTTTTTTAAATAAATAAAATTTACAAAAAAACTTATTTTTTGTTGTATTAAAATTTGTTTTTATTAAACTTAAAAAGTATAAATTTTTAATTACTTTTAAGGAATTTTTATGCTCAAAAATAGTTTACTATTTTTTATTTTTTTAAGCATTGTTTTTTCTTGTTCTAATAAAAAAAATTCCAAATTATCTCAATCCAATTCCAATAGCGACTTACCAGCTTCTTTTTCAAAAAACGAAAATTTTGAAAAAGAAGTAAAAAATTTAGTTTCAACAATTTTTAATGACATTTTTCCACATAAAAAAAATCTTGACACTTTTAAGCTTCTTAGTGCTGTAAACAATTCAAAAAATAGTGATGAATTGCAATATAATTTAAGAAATTTGTTTGATTCACAAAATGATTATCATACTAAATATTTTGGTAAAGGTGATCCTGTTTTTTATGGATTATCCCCTGAAAATATCGAGTTGTCTAAGGTTTTTAATCAAGATAAAGAGTATTTTTTGGTTTCTAAAGTGAGTTTGACTTATAATAATTATAATATTGATAATGTTTTACGACAATTTCAGGTAGGAGATAGAATAATTTCAATTAATCATAAAAGTCCTCAAGATTGGATTGATATTATTTTATGGAATAATCTAGGAGCCAATTTAACTGCTAAAAAAAGTAAAGCTTTAAAAGAGATATTTTTTTCAAATTTTCCATATCGTTATCATGTTGTTATTTATAGAGGTCATCATTTTTTAGATATAAATATACCTCCATTTAAAATGGTGTCTGATTTTTTTGCCGAAAATAAAGATGATTATAATAATTATAGTTTAAAAAATGAAGAAATATTTGAAGTTAAAAGTATTGAAAATTTTGCTTATGTTAAGATAAAAACTTTTCAATATGAAAACTCTATTGATAATATTTTAAATCTAAAATTTATTGCTAATAAGTTAAAAGATAATATTCTTAGTCAGAATAAAAATAAACTTATTATTGATGTTAGAAATAATGAAGGAGGAAATCTTATTCTATCAGATATTTTAGCTTATTTGTTTTACAATCCTAATATTAATAAGCAATTTTTTCCTATGTATTTTCGGCTAAAAGCTTCAGCTACAAATTTGGAAGTGATATTAGATTTTGAATCGTCGCTAAATTTTAAAGAATTATATAATATTAATCAACAAAAATCTGTATTATTTGATGCTCTGTCAAAGAATTTAGAATATACAGAGAGTGTTCCTATGGTGTCTCAACAATTTCTCAATTCTATTGAACCAGGATTTTTTATTAAATATTCGGGTAAAGAAATTTATATTCTTATGAATTCATTGTGTTATTCTGCGTGCGATGCTTTCGTTGCAATTTTAAAAGATCAAAATTTAGTGACAAAAGTAATTGGTGAAGACGCTCAAACTGGCGGTGGGGGAGCATCTGTCTTGGCATTTGACATAGACAAAGAAAATAAAGTTTATTTTCAAACCTCTTTTATGCAAATGCAAAGTAAAACCGAAAATGGTTTTCGCTTAATTGAAGGAGAAGGAACATATGCCGATTGTGTATATCCAAAAAGTTTTGAAGATTTTAGCACTCAGGATCCAATAATTAATGATGAGAATTATATTAAAAGAGTAATTCAAAAATTAAATAAAAACGAATGTTGATAATTTTGTTGATTTAGCTTCTGACACTCTTTCTAATAAATTTCTATCATAAAAATTATAATGATTTAAATTGTTTAGGCTAAGAATCACTGTTTGTCTAACGTTAATTTATAGATTATTATAAAAATTTAATATTTTTATTTTTTTTAAAAATTTTATAAACTCATTTATTAAATATAATTAATTTTTACAAATAATCAATTATTTATTGATTTCCTTGTCATTAATCTGTAACAGCATTTTTGCTCTATTTTAGAGCATATTTTGCTATCTTATCGATTTATATATGGAATATTCAATTTATAAAAAATCTAATTATGATTCTCAAAGAAATATTTTTAAGTTTAATTATAGGTCAAAAAATATAAACGATAGAAGAATTGAAGAGGATTTGTTTGCGTTTAATATCTTAAATGATCCTAAGTATATTGAAAATATAATTAATGTTTCAAGACGTGTTGCTAAAATACTGCTGTCTTCTTCTTGGCTAATTTCTTGCAAATTTTATGAAATTATAAACTATCGTATTGAATATTATAATGGTAGTTACCCAGTTTTTGATAAAAAATTTAGTTCTCATTATGAGTTGGTAAATTTTTTTAATATAGAAAATAATCATATTCGGATAATGACGGTTTTTTGGTTGTTATTTTCTGATTTTAGAACAGTTATTTTACGTGAATTAGGAGTCGATAATTATTTATTACAGCAATTTGAATTGCTTAATAAAATTTATAATGATAAAATTGTTAATACAAAAGAGTTTATTATTGATGATAGTCTTATGAAAAAATCAATAAGTAATTATGATCAATTTCATTTTGGCTCTGTTAATTTTATTAAAGTAGATGATGGTTTTAAAAATAATTTTCTCCCTTTTGCTCGTTCTAGGGATTATATAAAAATGAAGACATCTAGATTTATTTCTAGAGCTGCAGATGGTAAAAAAATATTTAATGTTAATTATAGTCGTTATATTAGGAAAAATATTCCTTTAGTTTCTGGTTTGTCTGGTATGATTAATTTATCTTGTAAGTCTCTTGTTTTTATGAACTCTGATTTTAGAAGTCCTCAAACAATTCAAATGTTAGAGTCTTTGTGCGCGTTAATAGTGGCGACAAATATGCATTCTTATTATGAAGTTTATGATTCTTTAAATTTATATTTAGCAAAATGGAAACCTAAGTGTGGCGGATTATAAAAACGAAGTCAGATAATGATGTTTATTTAAAGCTTCTAAATTAAATATTTAGAAGCTTTAAATCTTATTGGCTCAATACTTATTGGTGTGAGTGATCATCATCTGATTTAGTAGGTTTTTTAAGAATATTAAATTTATTAAGAACATTTGCTAATGTCGGCAGGTTTGTTTGAATATTTGTGGCCACTGATTCTTTTGCAGCTGTTGCAGCAGATTGAACGGCATCTTGTACAAGTGATACCATAATATCAAGTAATCCTGGACGTTTTGGCATTTTGCTCGAAGGTTTGGAGTATTGGGTATGACCACGTTTTTCTTGTGTGGCTTTTGCTGCCATCCGAGCTGCATCAATCGCTTCTTTTGCTCTATCATCACGACGAACAAATTTTTCGTTCGGTTGACGACCTACAGTGCTATCAGTTGTTGCGCGTTGATTTGTTTGAAAACTGCCATTGACAGCATTTTTACGCGGTTCTGCTGACTTGGGTGTAAATTGCAACGGTTGCTTTGCTGACAGCGGTTCTTTTTCTGGTCTTGGATACAATTTACTTGTGTTGGTTGTTTGCGTTGAATCAAGCTCGTATTTTTTGGGAGCTTTTTGCGCAATTGTATCGCTTGATTGGTTTGGTTGAGTTTCTACTTTTTCTGTAGCAATTGTGGTTGTGTCGTCTTCATAATGAACACCAATGCGTTTGACTTTGCCGTTTGGTTCAAGAGGATACTTAGAAATATCTTTTAAATTAAAATAATTTTTATCGGGCTGAGCAAGATGAATTTTAAATCCTAGAGAATCTTCTATCGCTTTGATATTAAATCCATAATCTTCACAAATAAACGATACAGCGAGAGGGTTTTTGCTGCCTTCAATTCGTGCAAGGCGTTTAAAAAAATTTGTAGAGGCATCTGGCAGATCAAAATTGTAAATACAATTTAATTCTCTAATTCCTAAGGAGTTAGAAATTGCATCTGTTGCAACAATAACGTTAATCTCACCATTTTTTATTGCTTTGGTTAAGGTTGTGCGTTTTGCAAACGGAAGATGAGACGTAACGAGCTCTACTTTTATGTCATTTCCGTGTAATTTAAACGCAATCCATTCTGCAACGGCTTTCGTGTTGGCAAATACAGCGGCACAGTGTGGTTTGTGAGTTTTTAAATGCCCAAGGAGAACTTGGAATTTTTGTGTTGCTTGGAGAGTATGGGCAAATTGTTTAGGATGTTTTTCTTTTATTTGTGATGGTAAAACTGTGATGTATTCTGGATTTTCTAAAAATTGAAATGCCATCTCACGCACAACAGGAACGTTTTCAGACGCGCTAATAATTTTTTGTGTTCTATCTTGTGGAAGTATAGATAAAGATTTTTCAAGCTCTAAAACAGCGTCTTCATGATAAAAAGCTTGGGTATCTAAAACAAAACATAAGCCAACAGATTTAGTTTCTATGTGTTTATGTTCTATGGCAATATTTAAACTTTGTGGGGTCGCAATCAAAACATCAACGAGCTCAATGTTTTCAAGTGTTGCAATTTCTGCTTCATTTTTTACTGCCGCTAAACTCGCTGCAGTAATCCCAAGATTGTGAAAAAGTTTTGAACTGATAGCGAGAGTTTCTTCCGTCTTTTTTTGATTTGGAGCTAAAAAAAGCACAGAAGGATTTTTTTTCGTCCCTTTAGGCAATAATTCAGAAAGAATTTTTGCGGCCGCAGTGACTGCACCAATTAAAAACTCTTCTGGTTGTTTAGGGATAATTGCAAGTAGATCAGAGCCACGCAATGCAGCTGGTAATGCTTTTTGCATTGTTTCGCTGGGCGTTTTAAAACCTAATTTGAGAAGTTCTTTAATAATATTGTCATTTGCAACAATGTTTTCAAACTTTATTGTTTTTGTTTGGATATCTGAGATTTCTGGTACGAAGTAATCAGGAGCAGGGGTGTTGCCACGCTCTAGAATTTGCGGTTTTGTTTGCTTTTTTGCTGCAGCAACAAAATGCTGTGTCGGTGCCGTGATTTCTGCGTGAATCACTTGGGATTTAACAACCCTATTTTCTTTTGTAGTTGTTTCTATTTCAGTAACATTGTGTTCAATAATTTCTGGAAATAATGTATTTTGCTGTAGTGTCGCCGTTTTTTTGGGCTTTGTAATTTTTATTTCTTTTTTACTGCTTGGAACTGCAGATTTTGCAGGCGATAGCTTTGGTGCTTTTTCCTTTTTTGCAGTTTCTTTTGTAGGTTTGATTGCAGGATTTTTAACAGATTTTTCTACTTTCGCAGTTTTTGTGCTTTCTACTTTTTTAGTTTTTGCTGGCGTAGAAGCATTTTTAGCAACAGTCTTTTTGGTTTTAGTTCCAGTTTGAGACTGACTTTTTGCTACTTTTTCTGTTTTTGAATCGGAAACGTCTTTTTTTCTGGTGATACGCGTCATTTAATAAACCCACTTAGTGAAACGAACTTGAGAAATCTTTACTGCTGTGTCATACCTGTTTAACTTGAGTAGGCATACAGCCTTTTCTATCTTGAGGATACTAAGATGATTTTAACTCTTCTGACAACTCTTTTAATCATAGATGCCTTAGTTTTAATATTTTTGATTATCGCTTTGCAGCAAGGTAACGAAGGCGGCCTAGGAGGAGCTTTTGGAGGAGGAAACTCTGCAGGCTTTTTTGGTGCAACAGGTGGTGTAAAACTTATTGTTCAGGCAACTTGGGTCTGTGGTGTTTTGTTTTTTGTCCTTGCCATGTCAACATCGTGGTTAAAAACTCACAACAAGTACGATATTAAAAACCAGCTTGAAAAAAGTTTAGCAACGCCTTCTGCTCCAGTATCAACAACAACTCCTCCAGCGCAATCGTTTCCTGATCAATCCACAGTTGATCCTTTGGCTCAATCATTACCAAAGCAATCTGTTGCAGATCCTTTACCTCAGACAGTGCCTGATCAGGCACCAAAAGCACCAGTTGCTCCTGCAAAATAAGTGTGTCTTACACTATTTCTAAAAGCCCAGCAGCCCCCATTCCTGTTCCAATACACATTGTCACAACACCATATTTTTGTTTATGACGTTTCATACCATGCACAATGGTTGCAGTTCGTATTGCACCAGTTGCACCAAGTGGATGACCTAATGCAATTGCTCCTCCTAGAGGATTTACTTTAGCAGGGTTTAAATCAAGATCTTTAATGACAGCAAGACTTTGCGCTGCAAAAGCCTCATTCAATTCAAACCAATCAATTTGATTTTGTTTTATTCCTGCTTGTTTTAAAACCTTAGGAATAGCTTCTTTTGGGCCAATACCCATAATTTCTGGTGGTACGCCCGCTACAGCAAAAGTAACAAATCGTGCAAGTGGTACCAACTTATATTTTTTTATTGCTTTTTCATTTGCTAACAGAACGGCTGCCGCGCCATCACTCATTTGTGAACTATTTCCTGCAGTGACACTACCTCGTGCAGCAAACACTGGTTTTAGTTTAGCGAGCGCTTCGGGAGTGGTGTCGGGGCGTGGACCTTCATCTTGTGAGACAACTTTTTTATTATTGATAATCTCACCAATATTTCCTGGCATGGACTCAAGAATTGTATAGGGAAGAATTTCGTCTTTAAATTCGTTATTTTTAATAGCATCGCTTGCCCGTTTATGGCTTTCAAATGCAAATTTATCTTGTTCTTCTCTCGAAATTTTCCATTTTTCGGCCACATTTTCTGCAGTCATACCCATGCCGTAGGCAATTCCAATATGCTCGTCTGTAAAGAATGTGGGGTTCATCACCACCTTGTGTCCCATCATAGGAATTAGGCTCATGCTTTCTGTCCCACCTGCTACCATCACATCTGCTTCGCCAAGTCTTATGCGATCGGCTGCCATTGCGACAGCTTGAATTCCAGATGAACAAAAACGATTGATTGTGATTCCAGGTACCATGTTAGGGTAATCGGCAAGCAAAAGCGCAATACGTCCAACATTCATGCCTTGCTCTGCCTCGGGCATGGCGCACCCAATAATCACATCACCTATTTCTTTGGGATCCAAATTGGGCGCTTGGGCTAACAAACCTTTTAGACAATGCGCAAGCATATCATCGGGGCGAGTTAGTTTAAAAAAACCACGAGGAGCTTTTCCCACAGGAGTTCTCACCGCAGCGCAAATATAAGCATCTTGAATTTGTTTAGACATCAAACGACTCCTTAAATTAATTTCTCAGTGGCTTGCCATTTTTTAGCATGTAATCAATGCGTTGTTGAGTTTTTTCGGTGTGGAGAAGTTCCATAAAGTAACGATATTCAAGTTCCAGTAGCCATTCGTCACTAACCATGCTTCCTTGATCAATATTGCCGCCACCTAAAATAGAAGCTATTTTTTTTCCTATTTCATAATCATGTTGAGAAATAAATTGACCAGCAAGCATATTAACAAGAGCGGCTTGAAAGGTAGCAGTGCCGCCTTTTCCTGTAACAATAATATCTTTTGATTTGAGTGGAGGACGATAACCTGTTTCGTATAAGGCTTTTGCTTCGGACATTGAAACATACAGAAGCTCGTTTGGATTAAAAATAATTGTGTCTGATGGTCTTAGATAACCCAGTTCTTTTGCATCTTCGGCACTACGAGAGACTTTAGCCATGGCAATGTTTTCAAAGTAACGTTGTAAAAATTGGAAAATATTTCCTCCCTTAGCTTCTCGACACGCTCTCAAGGTAAATTCTTTACATCCCCCCCCGGCAGGAAGAAGTCCAACTCCCACTTCTACAAGTCCCATGTAGGTTTCTAAGGCTGCAACAGCTTTGCTGCAATGCATGACAAACTCGCAGCCACCACCAAGAGCAAGGCCCTGCACAGCTGCGACGGTTGGAATAAGAGCATGTTTTAAGGCCATCGAAGCATCTTGAAATCTCTTCACCATAGATTCAAGAATGCTAAAATTGTTACTTTGTAAGGCTTGAGTGACTTGCGCTAAATTTGCTCCGGCACTAAATGGAGGTTCTGTTTGCCATAAAACCATCCCTTTAAAGTTTTTTTCTGCATGTTTTACAGATTCAATTACGCCATCTAATACGTCTGAACCAATCGCATGCATTTTACTTTTAAAAGATAAAATTGCGATATCTGGATCGATTGTCCAAAGTCGTACACCTTCATTTTCAAATACTGTGTCACCATAACTGTGTTTTTCACCAAGTACTTTTTCTGGGTATTTTTGTCTTAAGTAAACAGGTAGTGTTCGTCTTGCTTCGTTTGATTTTTGAATAGGAGAAAAACTACCATCTGCAAAGTGAACACCTTGACGATTCGATTCTGTGACCCAGTTTGGTAAAGGTGTTTTTGTAATTGTTTTTCCGGCTTCGATGTCTTTGTGAATTGCTTCACAAATTGTTTTCCATCCGGCTGCTTGCCATGTTTCAAAGGGCCCCATTGACCATCCGTATCCCCAACGAATCGCCAAATCAAGGTCACGTGCATTATCAGCAATATGTTCTAGTTGTACTGCGCAATAATGAAAAAGATCCCGAAAAATTGCCCATAAAAATTGTGCTTGTGGGTGTTGATTATTTATGAGTTGTTTAAATTTTTCTGAAGGGTCTTTTAATTTTAAAATATTGGTCACATCAGGATCAATATTTTGTTCGCTCAATCTGTAATTTTGCATTTTGAGATCGAGTACGTGGATTTCTTTTCCCGATTTTTTAAAAACTCCAGCGCCTGACTTTTGTCCGAGAGCACCTTTAGAAATTAGAGCTTGTATCCACTCTGGGACTTTAAAAATTGCATGCCAAGGATCTTCTGGGAGTGTGTCTCCCATAGTTTTAATAACGTGCGCAAGAGTATCAATCCCTACAACATCCAGAGTGCGATAGGTGGCACTTTTTGCTCTACCAATAGAAACTCCAGTGAGAGCATCTACTGTATCAAAGCCAAGATTGTATTTTTCGGTATGATACATGGTGGCTAACATTGAAAACACACCAACTCGATTTGCGATAAAGTTTGGCGTGTCTTTGGCTCGAATAACACCTTTACCTAATGTGGTTGTCAGAAAGGTTTCGAGTTGATTTAAAATGGTTGGATTTGTGTTTTGATGGGGAATAATTTCGACAAGGGTCATGTAGCGAGGTGGATTAAAAAAATGAATCCCACAAAAATTTTTTCTTAATCCTACTGGTAAGGCTTCTGCTAAAGAATTGATAGAAAGCCCAGACGTGTTGGTTGCAAAAATAGCGTGTGAGGCAATTTTAGAACTTATTTTATTATACAGATCTTTTTTCCAATCCATGCGTTCGCTGATGGCCTCAATGATTAAGTCGCACTCTGCAAGTTCATTTAAACTGTGTTCATAATTTGCGGGTTTAATATAATGTGCTTTTGATTTTACAGAAAAAGGAGTGGGCTCTAATTTTTGTAAGAATGCAAGAGATTTTTGCACCACTCCATTTGGGTGGCCTTCTTTTGCAGGCAAATCAAATAACACCACGTCAACATTCGCGTTTGCCATATGAGCAGCGATTTGGGAGCCCATCACTCCAGATCCCAAAACTGCTACTTTTCGTACTAAAAAACGATTTGAATTTTCCATTTTTATACTCCATCAAGTAAACGTAACAGAGAATTTAGACAAATAGGACTTTTAGTTAGCTTTCGAGTTTAAGCTTTTATAATAGTTTTGACAACATTATTAAAATTTTTAGTTTGATAGAGACAATTGCAAGAAAAAGATGTGTTAAATCATATTTTAACTGTTAATATAAGTAATTATTTTTTCTTTAATTTTTTGGCGTAAATTTTCTGGAACCATGCCAACTTTGCGTTTAAATATATTTTTATGGATCGTTAAAAGTTGATCGCAAAAAATGTATGATTCACAAAATAAACCAGTTTGTTTATTTGCTTCAATTGGAAGAAATGTATGAGCTCCCTTGCTTGTAATTGCAATTGGTATAATTGTTGGTGCATGGTAAGTATCAAGAAAGTTTTGACCTGTGATAATAATACAAAAATCAAAGTTGGATTTTTCGTTTGGTATTTGAATGAATGTTTCTAGATCCGCTATTCTATTGAAATCGATTTTCCAAATATCCCATTGTCTCATCATAGCGTTACCTTTCCTGAAGGAAATGTATGTTTATACTATATAAAAAAATGTAATTAAATTATTAACAAGTTAAAATAAATTAAGCAAGTTGTATCGGATTTTGATAAAGTCTCTCAACCTTAATCATACCAGGCCAAGAGTTTTCAATTTCCATAATAAAAGAATCGGTAGGTTTTACAAAGTGATTTCCAAATTTTGCTTTTATCATAATTTTATCATCTGGTATCAGAATGTTCATAAATAAAGGAGTAGTACCAGTGTTTTTATTAAAGATTTGTATAAGCTTTTTGATATTATCTTTTTCTTTAAGGAAGTTTTCATGAGTAGACAAAACTATTCTTTTAATGAGCTCTAAACGCTTATTAGAAACTCTATCAAGACGTTGAGCAACACCTTTTACACTACCCTCTTCTATCCCGCGTCTTATTTTACATTCAATAATAAATGCCTCACCAAATTTAATGGATTCTGATAATGCTGCATACTGTTTATTAAATAAGGTAACTTCTAACTCGCCAAATCCATCTTCGATTTTTAATACTAAAAACGGTTGTCCTTCTCTATTTTTCTTTTCTAATAGCATTGTAACAATGCCTGCGACTTTTATTATTTTGCGTTTATAATCGGGCACATTATCGGGCTCAAGATAAAGAGCGGCTTGGTCTAAAGTAATTTCTGCAAGCTTATCAAAATCTGGACGTAAAATATCCGCAGGATGTCCTGTCATATAGAAGCCAAGTGTTGCAAATTCATGGGCAAGTTGTTCTTGATAGTTCCAAGGTTTTGTAGGTTTTAACTGAACTGCGACAAGTTGATTTTGAATTTTAACGGGGCAATTTTCAAACTTTATTTTTGTTGGTAAGGCAAAAGGAGAAAATTGCACAGTCACGATGGGATCTAAGTTTTTAAGATTTTGAGCAATTGTTGCAGAAGATGGCTGATTGCCAGAATGAGCGACTTGTGATTCACACATTGCAAAAAGATCAAAAACTGTTTTTTCATCTCTGTCTGCTTCTTTTGCAATAGTGCGCAACCAAGAATCAGAATTTGTAAGGAGTTCTGCCCTATTTGTTGCAAGGCTATCAAATGCTCCAGATTTGATTAAACTTTCCATAATTTTTTTATTGAGTTTACGAGCATCCATGCGGACAATGAATTCGGGAACTGTTGTAAATAAACCATTCTTTTCTCTTTCCTGAACGATCATATTGATAATTCCTGAACCCAGACCTTTAACAGCACCCAATCCAAACTGAATAACGCGTTCTTCAGGAATACTAAACTCAAATCGCGAATGGTTAACGCATGGCGGAATAACTTTAATTTTCATTCTTTTGCAGTCACGAACGTAGCCAACAATCTTATCTGTATTATCTAAGTCACAAGACATGATGGCTGTCATAAATTCGGTTGGATAATAAGTTTTAAGCCAAGCAGTTTGGTATGTAACCCAACCATAAGCTGCAGTATGACTCTTATTAAAACCATATTCAGCAAATTTAGCCATTAAATCAAATAACTCACCAGATTTTTGGGCGTTATGATTATTTTGTGTGGCACCACTAACGAAACGGCTTTTTTGTTTTTCCATTTCGACTTTATCTTTTTTACCCATTGCGCGGCGTAAGAGATCGGCTTCGCCTAAGCTGTAGTTAGCAAGTACGGCTGCAATCTTTTGAACTTGTTCTTGGTAAACAATAACGCCATAGGTATCATTTAAAATGCTTTCTAGCTCAATAAATGGGTATTCAACGGCAGTTTCTCCATGTTTTCTTTTTACAAAATCTTCTACCATTCCTGAACCTAGTGGTCCTGGTCGAAATAGAGCGAGAACAGCAATGATATCCGTAAAACATGTGGGTTTGAGATCTGCAATGAGTTTTCGCATTCCCGTGGACTCAAGCTGAAAAACGCCAGTAACATGAGCCGTAGAGATCATTTCGTAGACTTTTTTATCTTCAAGATTGATAGTATCAATATCTAGCGATGGATTTTTATGTTTTTTAATTAGTTTTACTGTATTGTCAATAACAGTAAGAGTTTTTAAACCCAAAAAGTCAAATTTAATTAAACCAATTTTTTCTGCGTATTTATTTTCAAATTGAGTCAGAAGTTGCCCTTCTGACTCAAGCAATGGGCAACGTTCATCAAGTGCTCTATCAGAAATAATAACACCTGCAGCATGAATTCCAAGAGAACTTAGTGTCCCTTCAACTTCAAGCGCTCCTTCCCAAAGATTGCGAGTGCGTTCATCATTTTCTACGCGTTCTCGAATTTTAGGCTCTTCTTGAAAGGCTTGTTCTAGCGTAATTCCAGGTGATTCTGGAATGAGTTTTGCAAACTCATTGCTATCATGAAATGACCAGCCATTAATTCGTGCAAGATTTTTAATTGCATTTTTCGCCATCATTCGGCCAAAAGTCACAATTTGAGAAACTGCTCTGTTACCGTATTTTTGATAAACGTAATTTAAAACTTCGCCTCTGCGATCTTGGCAAAAGTCGGTATCGATATCGGGCATCGAAATCCGTTCAGGATTTAAAAAACGTTCAAATAATAAATTAAAACGAATGGGGTCAATATTTGTAATACGCAATGCATAGGTCACTATGCTTCCTGCTGCAGAACCGCGTCCCGGTCCAACAGGGATGTTTTGCATTTTTGCCCAGTTGATAAAATCTTGAACGATTAAAAAGTAACCAGAAAACTTCATTGTTAAAATAACAGAGAGTTCATAATCGAGACGTTTTTGATATTCTTGCCAAATATTGTTATTAAATTTGTCGCCCATCCAGTTCGCAATGGCATCTTTTCTTGCTTCTAGTCCTTCTTTCGATAATCTTACCAAGCATTCGTCGGACGATTCATTTTCACGTTGACGATAATCAGGCATAAAAATACTTTTTGTATCAATTTTTACCAAGCATCGATTTGCAATACGTGTTGTGTTTAGAATTGCCTCAGGATATTGAGAAAATTTTTCACACATTTCTTCTGCTGTTGTTAAGTGAAACTCTATTTCTGAAGGAACGCCTTTGACGTCAGATTTTTGCAATTTATTTTTTATTGCTAGGAGAGACATGTGTGTTTCTTTATCTTTTTTATAAAGATAATGCACATCTGCGGAGGCAACAATACCAACATCAAGCTCGCTAGCAATTTGCACGAGTTTTGGAATGAGACGTTTTTGTTCTCCTAATCCATTGTCAATCAATTCTACAAAAGTATTTTTTTTACCAAATATGTTTATTAAATTTTCAAGATACAGACGCGCATTTTTTTTATCATCATTTAAAAGATGTTTTGCAAGTTCACCTTTTAGACAACTTGTTAAACAAATAATTCCTTTTGAGTATTGTTCGAGATCATGCCAGCTTACATTTGAAGAATCTGTAAATATATTATTTTTACCAGATGTATTTGCAATTGTGCAAAGTTTAATAAGATTTGAATAACCAATATCATTTTCGGCAAGTAAAACTAGGTGGCATGTTTGTTTTTTTTCTTCAAGATATTTAGGTTCTGCATTTAATTCATACCCAATAATACCATTAATTTTTTCTGATTGGCACGAAAGATAAAACTCTAAGACTCCATGCATTGCATCATGGTCTGTGAGCGCTGCAGCTTTGGCGCCACGTTTACTGAGTTCTTTTACAAGCTTTTTTACTTTGATAGAACCATCGAGCAAGGAATACTCAGAATGAATATGAAGATGGACAAACTCAGAGGGATGCTGCACGTGATATATTCTCTAAAATAAAAAAGGAGAGTTTATCCCCCCATTGAGTGGGGTTCATCAGAAGCCTTTTGGTTTGCTATACGTTGACGAACTTCGTTATAGTATTTGTCAAACGCAAGACACCAAGCGTGAGAGTAAGGCTCTTCACCGCTTTTTTTATTAACAATTTTTTCTACAGCTTCAATAATGCGATCATCTTCTAAACGAAAACGATGGATTGCTCGAGCAATGCAGTTTTGGACTTTCATGTCTTCGCTAAAAAAGTCAATGCTATCAATTTTCCAAATCGCCTTTAACACTTTTTCTGCGAGAGAATCAGCTCGTTCAGGAGAATCTCCTAAAATGACACGTTTTGATTTTGCAAGACGGATTTTAACTTCATCAACAAGGCTTTCGAAACTTTTGCCAGAAGATTTGGCTATTTGACTTTGTTGTTGCACTAGGCGTTCCGCTTCTCTGGAGAGTCTATCTTCAGTACGGGAATCGTCTTCTAAAACGTTTGTAATTTGTTCAATAACTTTTTCTTCAACACGTTCTTCGGTTGAGTAATCAAGTTCAATGTGACCGGAGCACTTTAAGACTTTAAAAACACGCTCGGCAAGGCGTTCTAATTGCTCTGATGAAAGTTTCATCGCTTATACCCTTCCATGAATTCTAACATGCTTAAATCATGCTCAACTCTCTTAAAGAGTTGAATACAAGTGTTATAGTTAACTAATCTATCTCTTGCGTCAATCAGATTTCTGTGACGACGGTAAGTTTTTAGATTCAAGAGAATTGATAGATGCCTGTGCCTGTTTGAATTCATTGATAAAACTTTGGTTTTCGGAACTTAGTTCTAAAAATCGTTTGTAATAAAACACTGCTTTTTTAGGGTCATATTGAGTATAAATTTTTCCTAATAAAAACAATGATTCTGGGTAATCTGGTTCGGCGGAATATGCTTTTTCAAGTTTGCCCATCGCTAGCGACAAGTTATTTGATTTTAGATCACACTTCGCAGAATCTGTGAGAGTAGATGCTAAGAAAGGTCTTGATTGTAGCACTAAATCAAATATTTTTTGAGCCTTAACACAATCATTGATACCCAGGTAGGCATTGCCTAAAACATTTAAAAGCAGAATTTTTTCTGTTTCTGCTGTAGTTTTATCTCTACTTATAATTTTAAAGTCAGATTTTTCAAATTCTTTCATTTCTTTGATTGCTTTACTATAACGTCCTTTTTTAACATCAATGCTACTCATAATTAATAACAGCTGAAGATCGAGTGGATTTTTTTCGTAGTTTTTTTTGATTAGCTGTTCGGCCTCATTGATTTCGCCAGTTTTTAAATAAACCCAACTTAAAGACTTAATTGTTCGCAAATCGTTTGGTGCTAAACCAAGTGATTGTTTATAATTTAAAATTGCTTTTTGCTCTAAAGAAAGGCCGCGATACGCTTCACCTAAAAAATAAAATAGTTCTGGATCTTTAGGATAAGCAGAAGATACTTCTGACAAAAGGTTTGCAGCTTCTTTAAATTTGTTCATTTTAACATAAACCAAACCAAGGTTGCGTTTGGCTGTAGAAGAATTAGGTTCTTCTTTCAGAGCATTTTTGTACTGTTCTGCAGATCTTGCAAATTCGCCTTTTTCTGCAAACTTATTTCCTGACAGTATGTAACTTAAACTGTTGGGGGTTTTTGATGATGTGCTAGTACAACCCTGGCTAAAAGCAATAATTAAAGTGATTAGCGAAACACTGAGTTTATGTCTATTTATAATGTTCACTCGTGAGTTCCTTTCTGCCAGATTTCTAATTTTGTTTTTCCATAATTGCGTTTGTCTGTCATGCGCCAGTCTCTTGAGTAGAATTGTAAATGAAAATCATAGTTTGCTGGCATTTCAAAAATGACGGTGCAATTATTGTTTAATATTTTTGAATGTTCAATTTCATTAAGTGCATTTTTATACCATTCTGTACTATAGGGAGGATCTGCAAAAACGATGTCAATTTTAATGTCAAAATTGAATGATTTTAAAAAATTTGAAACATCATTTTTGATAATTATGAATTTATCATCTGGTATTTGTAATTTTTTTAAATTTTCTTGAATTACTTTTACAGCATCTGGATGTTGTTCAACAAAAATAACTTTATGAGCACCTCTACTAAGCGCTTCAATACCAAGAGAGCCGCTACCAGAAAATAAATCAAGTACATTAGAGTTATGAATTTCTGATGCAATAATATTAAACAAACTTTCTTTAATTCTGTCGGCAGTTGGTCTGGTAATTAAATTACCAGGAAGTGTGGCAAGCTGTCTTCGTTTGTAAATGCCACTGATAACACGCATCTATTTTTACACCTTTATCTTATTTATTCACTTTGAAGTGCTTTATTTAGAGTGTTAAAAAACGCTCTAAATTCTTGAATATCAAAGTGATGATTTTCTATTTGTTTTACTGGCACAATTCCTCGAATTGAAGAAATTATGGCGCATCCTGCGAACTCTACTATCTTTGCACGATTTAATTCTTTCCAGTCAAATGAAATTTTAAACTTTTTTAAGCCTGAAATTAAGCGAGAGAGTGTTGTACCTGCTAAACATGCTCCTTCAAAGGGGGCAGAATAAACATTGAGATTCTTATCAAACCATATAAAATTTGCAGTAGTTGATTCTGTTATTATTTCATTGGAATTATAATAAAGGGCATCTTCAAACCCATCTAATCGAGAGTTCTCGAGTGCTATTATGCTATAGAGATAAGAGCTACTTTTTATATTTACAAGTCCAGGAGAACGCAAATCAGCTACTAATTTTAACTTTATGCCATTCATGTAATTTTCTTTTGTTGGCCCAGAAACATTTCTGCAAATAATGTAAATATTACAGGACGGAAGAGAATTATTTTCTCTTTTAATAGCAAAATCAAATGAATTTCCTCCCGAAATAATAATTCTTAACTGTGCTTTATCATAAAGTTGTTCTGATTTTTTAATATTCTCGTCTACTGCTTTTAGAGCCTCATTTTTAAGATCGTGCTCGTTTGGTATTTGGATAAAAGATTTTTCACAACTTAATTTCATTCTCTCATAATGAGTCTGCCAGTCAATAATTTTACCTTTATAAACCAAAAGTGTTTCAAAAATTGCATGACCAAACAACAATCCTCTGTCACTAAGAGGAACACTTGCCTCATTGAGATTGCATAACTTTCCATTAATATTTGCAATACCATTAAATATATTTTTCATAATAAATCTCATATACAAAAAAAAGAGATTATATAGATTTAGCTATTGTCTTAGGCATTTAATAATTTGTAAACCTCTGTCCCAAAAAAAGCTAGCTAACAAAGTAACGAGTATTAGCGAAATAGATTGCTCTAAAATCATAACTTATTTGACGACTAGTTTGAAATGGAATCACAACACCACGATCAAAGTCAACAGTAAGAACGTTGAGTGAATCTTTTTCAAAACAAGAATATTCATCTAACAAATCTTCCTCAGATTTTACAATATTTTCTAAATCGTAACAAAAAGAAAAAGACAAATTATTAATTATATTTTTACAGAGATTGTTTGCTAATCCTTTAAAAAAACGCTTTTTTGCAGTGTACCAAGTTAAAGATGCATAGCGTAAAATTTGCGAAGGAAATTGATTTAACCACTCTTTTTCTTTTTTTTTAAAGGGAGAAAAATCTTGATTTAAAGAAAAATTTTCTCCTGTATTTTTAAATCCATTATAATTTTGATTATTATTTGACACTTTGCAAATGTATATAACTCTCGCACAATCAATCCATTGAGAAAGTTTTTTAGCTTGCTCAATGCTTGGAAACGTTCTGAATTTTACACCACATATTGTCATAAATCCTCCACTATCATATTTGTAACATTCGTGAATTTTGGAGTCAATTGCTTGATTGCAAACTTATTCAGTTAAACAGCAAAGACGATCATAAACATATTCTTGTAAGTATCCTACCTAAATATTTTGTTGCATTAGTGGTGATCAAATTAAAATTAAAATCTTCTTATTTTTTCAAAAAGAGTTTCGGAAACAGATTAAGAAAAAATTATGGAGAGATTATTTTTGTAGCCCAAGCAAGCCCTCTCTAATGCGTGAAGACGCGCATGAAGAAGCAAGAATGTGCCTAATTTTTTTAAAAATATTTAAACTTTATAGGAGAAAATTAAAATAAGAAATTTAATTATAATAGTATAATGAAAAAGGACCTCGTAAGTTTTTATTTTAGGAGAAACCCACTTTCAAAAAAGTGGATGCCTTGTGATTTTTTTTTAGGCTTCCCTCAATCGTACAAGCCGGAGGGCATGCTCACCAAAAAACCGTTAGCTTCCTATAACGTTATTTGTAGGTTCTGCCACATTATTTACAAAAACTACACGAGGCTACAATAATTATGCAAATATTATTTATAATCGTCAAGAGTATTTTAATTTTTTGCAATTTTAATATATTATAAATTGAAATTGTTGAATTTTTTTTCATACTGCATAAAGTTTTGTCAAAATGTGTCGAAAAAAGATGCATGTAAAAAAATATCCGCTTTGAGGGGGTATAAGTGACAGATGAACAGCATTTCAATTACGAGCATTTTGAAAATTTAAATATTATAAAGAAATTACGGATAATTATAGGCAGTTGGTGGAATATTCAGCTAAATTTTACCGATCAAAAGGGGTATTTGAGGGGGGTTCCACAAGGAAAATTCTTTAATCCTAAAAATCCAATCTGTAAACTCATTACTGAAAATAACGAAACATTTAGACAATGTGTTGCTGTCGCAAGGCAAACAACAATCGAATCCGAAGAAGCTGGTGAGCAATTAATATCAACATGTCATGCTGGATTTAGCACAATTTCTGTTCCTTTAAAATTAGGAAATAAATATTTAGGATGCGTATTCGCCGATGGTTTTATAATTGAAGAAACACTTGAAGAACAAAAAGAAAAATTACGATATTATTTAAAAAAACATTTTAGTCAAGAATATGATGATATTGAGAAATATATTCATCAGCTTCCAATTTTATCAATGAAAGAGGTAAGATATCTTGAAGAACTATTGCAGGTATTTATTGATGAAATTCTAACTTTAAGAAAATCAATTAATGATAATAATGATGATTTTCAGGCAATATCATCAAGCTTAAAAAAAGATTGGAATTTTGAAAATATTGTAGGCAAAAGTACAGCAATGCAAGAGGTTTTTAAGCTTTTATCTAAAATAAGCGATAGTGATGCGACAATTTTAATTACAGGTGAAAATGGTACAGGAAAAGAAGGAATTGCTAAAGCTATTCACGTAAATTCAAAAAGAAAAGATAAAAATTTTATAGTCCAAAATTGCGGAGCAATAAATGATAATTTATTGGAATCAGAATTATTTGGACATGTAAAAGGCTCATTTACCAATGCAATTAAAGATAAAAAAGGATTATTTGAATTAGCTGATAAAGGAACATTATTTTTAGATGAAATTGGTGATACTTCTTCTTCAATGCAGGTTAAATTACTCAGACTTTTGCAAGATGGTACTTTTATTCCTGTAGGTGGATTGGAGCAAAAAAAAGTAGATGTTCGTATTTTAGCTGCAACAAATAAAAATCTAGAAGAGATGGTTAAAAATGGTTCTTTTCGCGAAGATCTATATTATCGTTTAAATGTTATTAATGTTAAACTTCCTCCGCTCCGAGATAGGGTAGAAGATATTCTTCTTTTAACAAAAAAATTTCTTGAAAATTATAGCACACAAAATAATACAAAAATTAAAAAAATTTCTGCCGGCTGTATGCAGAGAATGGAAAAATATACTTGGCCAGGGAATGTGAGAGAGCTAGAAAATGAAATTCAAAGACTTTGTGTTTTATCCGGTGATGAGATAGAAATACAAGAAGAACTTTTATCAGAAAGAATTTATGGTATACGTGACAATAATGAATCATTTAATGGAATAAATAAAGAAGGTAGTCTCAAAGAAGCTGTAGAACAACTCGAAAAAGAAATGATTTTATTAAATTTAGAAATTGAAAATTGGAACAAAAGCAAAACAGCATTAAAATTAGGAATAAGCCGTGCTAGTTTAATAATGAAATGTGAAAAATATCATTTAGAAAAAAAACAAAACAAAAATTAAGTCATTTATTTAGATTACCAAAAAAAGCAAATTAATTTAATTGACAAAATAGAAAAAATACGTAAAATATCTTTACCTTTATAAAAAGGATTATGAATATTTTTAAACCTCTTTTTAGGAGTGCAGTAAGCCGTGAAATTTTTAATTTTTCTGAGTTTAATTTCTATAAAATTAGCAGTTTTTGCAAACACCATCATAGTTAACGAAAAAAATATGTCTGCAGCTGCTGCTTTTGATAGTTTTTTATCAGAAATTGAAAACTTTGATTTGTCACCAATCATGTGTTCAGAAATTGCTTGTACTTCTAAAGTTTTATTTAATAATATTGAGGTGGGAGATGCATTTTTTACTGATGAAATTAATAATTTGAATGGTGCTTCAAAAGTTGAAATAAAAATTTTAAATAATGGTGATGTTAGTAATTTTGTTATGATACATTATGTTTGTATAACAGATAAAACGTGTCGATTCTTTCTTCCTGAACAATATGAAATGATAAATTATGCTTATGAAAACAATCGGTTTCTTTCCGAACGACTAAAAAGATCTCCTATTTCAACTAGATATTATTATGCATTTAGTGTTTACTTAGAGAAAATTAGAGAGAAATATCAGCAACAAAATAAAAAACTAAAAATTAGTAATTTATTTTTTGGATCTCGATTTCATTAAAGTATAATTTATTTTAATCAAGTTTGTTTTTTACTTTATTTGAAGAACTTATTTTTGTTAATTTAAATGTATTATTTGTTTGAGTAACTATAAGTGTTATATCTTCTCCCCAATCTGTAGTAAAAACTTCAAAATCAGCATTTTCAGCAGGAAGATTTTTAAAATTACATTTCCATTTTCCAGGATTTAGCCATAAACCATCATTATAATATTTATCTCCCCAATCAAAGTTTTGATATTTACCAGGGTAAATAGCAGCAGAAGTCATTGCTATTTTAATTTGAGTTTGTTCCTCATTGCTGCATGATATTCTGATAATTGCTTTTGAAAAGTTTTTTATTTTCCACTTAGTTGAATAGGTAGAAGATAATAAAACTTGAGGTCCCAGAATCATAATAATTAAATTTATTTTAAGATATTTTAACATAGCTTATAACCATCTATATTTTTCTTGATGAATTGAAATCTTTTGCATACGTCGAATTAAGAGTCAAAGATTTTTGTGCTCCTTCCGAGTTTGACCCATCGTCAAATGGGGGAGGTAGTGTCATAGCAGCTTCCATAGATTTGACTTCATGTTCTGAGAAACCGTGAAACGCAACAGTGCGATGAGGCTTCAGTAACGACAATTCATAGAGTCTTTTGTAAGCTTCTAATAGTTTATAATTATTAGATAATTTTTTATAGGCTCTACTGACACTTAAGCTATATTGTCCTCGTGCTTCGGCAACAAGGCTCGCAACTTTTGAAGCAGTTTCTGCCTCTAAAATTTGAGCATCTAGGCGTCCTGCTTCTTCTACGTCTGCTTTTGTTTTTTCAAGTTGTGCAGCAATTGTGTCCATGAGCTGTTGCGATACATCTTGGAGTAAGCTGAGTTTACTAATAAAAATAAAATCAATTGAGAGTCCCCAGCGTTCTGCTTCGTTTTTAATATTTTCTTTTAATACGGCGCACACTTGATTTCTACTACTCAGAATTTTTTTAAATTCGTAAGTCCCTAGTGTAGCAGTGGCAGAATTTGCAAGAACACTTTGTAAAAATTTTTCTAAATTTTCAACTTGAAACAAAGCCTTTTCTGGTGAATAAATCTTAAATTCGACCCAAAGATCAATTATTATCGTAGTACCAAGACTATCGTTTACATGAATACCCTCAAAGCAGCGAAAATCTTTTTTTAAAGAAACATGGTAAATTTTATTCCATGGTAAAACTTTTTGAATCCATAAATGAAGTCCTGGTTGGGTAATAACTTTAGAGAGTTTACCAAACTTACATATTAACACGTTTGTTTCATTTTCAACTTGAATAGTAAAAGATTTAATAATTAAATAAACAGTTGGAATAAAAACAATCCCTGCAATTAATCCAATGATATAATCAAAAATATATTCATTCATAATGGCCTCTTTACATAAGAAATTCTAGATTCAGCAAAGACTTCTGCTTGACGTCTTTCAATATAACAATTCAATGTTCCAGCATTTTGCAATTGTTCTAAAATTTTTGCCATAGTTTCAATATCTACTTCAGTTGCTTTGGCTTTGGATTTGGCAATATCAATCCCTTTTTTGGCTGCCATAATTCTTTGTTCACAGACTCCTTCTGTTAGGGCATAGAGTCGTTGTGCTTCACTTTGTGCGTTAATGACTGCGTTTAGAGATTGAGCAAGTTCATCTGGGGGTAAAATATCGGTAACATCAACATTTTCAAACTGAATACCATACGTATTTCCCAATTTTGAACTACAAAATTCTTGAATATGTTTGTTTAATAATCCTCTATCTCTGCGAATTGCAGCATAAGATCCAACATTTGTTAATTCATGCGTATGATCATTATTATTTGATTTTTTGTTTTCAAAGCAGCTTATTTCTTGATGAAGAATACAGGTAAATAATCCTTTAGTATGTTCAAGAGGATTTTCCATAGAAAAAATTAATGCATATAAATCTTTTAAACTTGGAATAAACCGTAATTTTGCATCGATTCTTAATAAAGTGCCATCTGATGCCATAGCCATAGTGTCGCCATCTGTGCCTGAAAGCTCAACAATTTGTTCCATTACAGAAATTTTTACTGTTTTTTGCCAAGGTTTTTTAAAATGTAAACCTGGTTTATAAATTTTTAAATCATTTGGTGAGTTATTTATAGAAATTGCCTTGCCAAAATTTTTAAGAATTGCAATATTTCCTTCATTAACTTGAAAAAAACATTTTTTTAATGAATAAATTAAAAAGAGAAAAATACCAATAGTAAAGCTTAAAATAATAGTATCGAACATTTAATTATGCTCCTTTTAATTTAAAATTTATCTGAAGCGATTCTCCAATTTAATACTTGAGATAATTTTTTATCAAATTCGTCTGTTTGAATATTTTGATTATTATGTTTTTTATAGGCGTAAACTAGTCCTTTGTTTACATCTACAACATCTTCGTTAAAATTTAAGTGTGCATCTGTAACTTTAGGTAATAATTCGACTTTGTCAAGAGTATCAACAACCATTCCATGAGGTACGTAGCGGCCATCAGGTATTTCAACTCCTATAACAATAGCTCCAATTCCAATATAGCAATGAGAGCCAATTATAGAATCATGGACGATTGCTTGAAATCCGATAAATGATTTATCACCAATGTAACAAGGTCCATGGACAAGTGCTTGGTGTGCAACAGAAACATTTTCTCCAATATATACCGCCCAGTCTTCTCCACCAATGTAAACCCATTTTTCTTTTAAGGCGTGAATTACGACACCGTCTTGAATGTTTGAATTTGAACCAATATAAAAAGGAGTTCCTTCATCGGCACGAATTGAGGTTTCAGCCGCAATATGAACATGTTCTCCAAGAATTACTTTACCTATAAGTGATGCTCTTTGATGCACATAAG
This sequence comes from Spirobacillus cienkowskii, assembly GCA_003339605.1. GTDB lineage: Bacteria > Bdellovibrionota_B > Oligoflexia > Silvanigrellales > Silvanigrellaceae > Silvanigrella > Silvanigrella cienkowskii. The sequence continues at coordinate 26,680 of QOVW01000089.1, forward strand.
ATGATGCAGCAATGTATGCTTTCTCTCGAATTTGCGTTAACCAATTTGTATTTTTGGTATCAAGATAATGGTGTTTGGGCTTTTGTAATGTTTTAATTTTATTTTTTGCAGGAAAAACTGCACGGCGTTGGTTATTATTGGTGTCTAATTTTTTATTGTCAGTATTTTTTTGATTATTATTAACCCCTTTCTCCAGGAAAAACATTAAAAATCCTATTGTTAATCCAACAAATAAATGATCACTAATTGTTCCAAGCATACTAAATAAAAATGCAAGAGAATGAAATTTATTTGTTTTTAATAAATGAATAAAGGCTTTTCCTTCAACAAGCCTTACTCCTACTACGCACAACAAGCCTGCTAAGGCCGCAATTGGAATTGCGGCCATAATTTCGCTAAAATATAAAATAAATACAACTATTAAAATAGCGTGTAAGAGTGCAGATAATCTTGTTTTTGCGCCAGATTGCACATTAACAGTTGAACGGACTATCACTCCTGATACAGGCATGCCGCCAAAGAGTCCAGAACCAATATTTCCTAAGCTTTGCCCAAATAATTCTAGATTTGGATTATGAGGTTTTGGTGCATTAGATATTTTATCTACAGCTTGAGCAGAAAGTAATGATTCTATAGAAGCGAGTAAAGCAAGTGGAATACATGCGATAATTAAAGAGAACAACTTATCAGAAGAAATAAGCGGAAAATTTGGGGTAGAAATAAAAGAAGGAATGCTTCCTACTCTTTCTATATTCCAATTTAAATGCATTGAAAGTGTTGTGACAATAATTATTCCAACAAAAGAAGCTGGAAATCTTTTAAATTGCCTGCATGAAGTTACAATAAAAGCAACTGATAATCCGCATATCACTGCAAACCAAGACACATCCAGAAGCCATTTGAAATTAAGCATACCAATTAGATGCATTAAATTGTATTCAAAGCCTAGGAGTTTTGGAATTTGAATATTGAGTAATGTAATGCCTACACCAGTTGTAAATCCTGCAAGAACAGCTTCAGGAACATATTTAATAAATCTACCGGCAGAAAAAGAGCTTAAGATGAATTGAATCAGTCCAATTATCAAACAAGCGATTAAAACACCACTGGTACCAAACTTAGCTGTAATAGCAAGTACCATAACATTTAACGCTGCTGCAGGACCTGTAACTTGAAGAGCAGAACCCCCAAAAATAGCAGCAAGCCCACCACCTATTGCTCCTGCAAGTAATCCAGCGCTTGCAGATAGACCACAAGACACTGCAAGTGCGATATTTAGTGGAATTGCCACAGAAACAACTGTTAGTGCAGCCATAGAATCTTGTAATAGGGTTTTGCTTTTTAAAACTTCTAACCAGTTATCTTTAATTTCACACGCAAAGTTTTTATAATTTTTAATTAATCCTCTATCATTTTTTTTTAAATTTAACTGGTTTTCAGAGTTTTTTAAGTTACCAAAAATAAAACGAGATTCATTTTTTTTCATCCTACACCTCGAATTGGAGACCTCTTCCGTTAGGAAGAGGAGGAAAATGAGCTAAAAGAGCCAATTTTCCGTTAGGAAGTGTAGGCGTAAATTG
>QOVW01000011.1 GCA_003339605.1 Spirobacillus cienkowskii
TAAAGTCAATAATAAAGTCAATAATAAAGTCAATAATAATTATTAATGACTTTATATTTTAGGTTTAATTTTAAAAAATAATAAAAATTTAATTTATTTAAAAAAATGAACTTTAAAATTAAATTTTCCTGTTTAAATCGATTCATGATTTTTGTGAGATTAAAAACATTACCTAATTAATCTCTTGTTTTTGTGACCGCATCGAATTCTGTTTCCCAGAGTGTAATTGCATAGAGTTTAATATCATTTACATTACACCTTTCAACAGCGGTGTTTAGTCTTTCCCAAATTGAATCGACAAAGACTTCTGCAGTAGGGATTTTTCCTTCTAACCAAGGTACATCAAAATTTAAATGTTTATGATCGACATCTTCAATAATATTTTTATCAACAAGTTCTTTTAAAAGATCCAAATTAAAAACCATTGAGGTTTCTTGATCTACTTTGCCGGTGATGGCAACTTCTAATTTGTAATTGTGGCCATGTCCATGTATCCCTGCGCATTTGCCGTATATTAAAAAATTTTTCTCATCACTAAATTTAGGGTTGTATAGTCGGTGACTCGTGCAAAAGCTAAAATAACGTTTTAAAATTAACATAGCTATTCCTTATTTTTTTGAAGAATGCGACACATCACGTTTTTTGTATAAACTGTAGCGCCTAATTTTTCCATAATTATTAAATTTCCGCCAAGTCTTCTATTAATAAAAATAATTTCGGATGTTGGTGCCCTAAATTTTGTCAGTTTCATATAGCTTAATGACTCTGAGTTTATTCTTTTAAGCTGGTGACAATTTTTCCAAGAATAACTTTCTGCTTGAAAAGGTTCCATCACGATTTCCATAATTTTAATAAAACTATCTTGCGTTTCTGGAGGATCTTCTCTAGTTAAAAACCCCATTTTTTTTGCAAATCGGGTTAATTCAAAGTGTTTATTTTCAAATGCTGCTTGGGTGAGTTTTGTGTAATTTTCAATTGTGTCATCACTTAATTTTTGTGTCGCACCAAAATCAAGGAGCACCAAATCAGCATTTGATGTAACAAGAAAATTTGCTGGATTGGGATCTGATTGAATATGGTGCAATTCAAAAATTTCTGTAAAAACGAGATCGAGTAAAATTTGACCTAACTTATCTCTTTGCTGCATTATATCAGGACTGCTATGCATTTCTTGCGAGTTTTTGGTAAGCCAGTCTTGTAAACTTTCTGCTTCAACCCACTCAGTGACCAAAACATGTTTTGTACAATATTGATCGATGGTCTTTGGAACAATGATATTTGGATGGCTCTTAAAACGTTCGTGGTATAAATTATAATAATTTTTCTCTCTAATAAAATCTAACTCTTGCATAAAAAGATGCTCGACAGCATCAAAAACAGCATCATAATTAGCAAGATTAGGAATCAAATTTGCAATTTTAATGACTTTTTTCATGCTCTTTAGATCAGATTTAACGCTCGCTTCTAAATTGGGATATTGCACTTTTACTGCCACAGAAGTGCCATCTTTTAAGCGACCTTTATGAACTTGTCCGATGCTTGCTGCATGAATGGCTTGGTGTTCGATAAATTCAAAATCTTCTAACGATCCAAATTCTTGTAAAAGAATAGGTTCTATAAAACTCCAATCCTTAGCGGTTGCGTGAGATTGCAATTTGGCTAATGCATCTTTCCAGCCAGGTGGCAAAATGCTTTCGTCAACCATACTTAATAGTTGACCTGCTTTCATTGCCGCTCCTTTTAAATCATCCAAACCTTTTGCTAAACGGACTGCGGCTTCACTGATAAAGGTGCTGTCTTCGATTGATTGACTTATTTTTCTTTTTAAAACTTCATTGCCTGCTTTTAGAGCAGTACTACCTAAGGTTCTAATCAGTGATAATGTTCTGTTTTTAGGTGTATTGTGTTTTTTCAAGAATAATCCCTTTATCTGGTTAAAGAAAACACGAAGGGAAAGAGTGAATTCGTGAATCGAACGATATTCTATAATTATTTAGTCATGGAGGCGAACAATTTAGCCCCCAAAAGAAGATACTGAAGGCTTCGTGGGGGGCTAATTATCAAATTTCTGAGCGGAGGGTTTGATTTTAAGACAAAAACTTATTTGATCAATCGCGCGACAGAATCCATTTCTTTGCGAATTAAAATCATCTTTTCTGCTGCAACATCAGGTGGCACTGTGCGAGGATTTCTAAAATAACTGCTTTCATCAAGCTCACGTCTGCAGAATATCGTTTGAAATGTATGATGCTCAGGAGAGTTTTTATCAAAAGTATCATAGTCTCTCAATATCATAGGAGATACGTATTTTGTAATACTTGTCATTTCGTGATCCATAAACACTTTTTCGTTGCGTTTATTGCGTGCAAAGCCCCGAACAACATAGTCTACACAAACCACATCTGTTTCAAATGCTTTGAACATAAAATCAAGCGCGTATAGTGGAGAAATGCTCCCGCACGTTGCAATATCAATATCAACCCGAAAGCTACAAATTCCGGATGGATCAAGGCTGTCAGGGTAAGTGTGGGCACAAATATGGCTTTTGTCTAAATGAATAGAGACAGTAGATTGTGCCATTAAGTTGGATGCTTTTGAAGAAGAAAATTGAGTTGCCGCTTGAGTTGCTTGATCGCCTTTGAGATCACTCATAAGAAGCACAACGCTTGCTCCGTAAGGATCGAAATCTTTTGAGTTAACGTTTAGCACTTCTGCATCAATGATTTCTGCAATACGGATAAGTTGGGATTCAATTTGTCGGGCAGAATACTTTTCGTCGATATACCTGATGTATGATGCTCTTTCCTCATCGTTTAGAGCTACAGCAAAGTCATAAAGATTGAAGCTTAAAGCTTTGGTAAGGTTGTTAAAACCAAGTATTTCTGTCATTTTATATCCTCAATGAGAGCTGCTTGAATTTGCAAACAAGCAGGATCTTTTACGCAAGCGCTTGAAATGAATCGAGTTGTGAATAGAAAGACACGATGATTTTGCCTCTTCATCACTATTTCGGTAAAGTATTGTAGCATAGTCTGTCTTGCAAGGGTATTTTTTATGTTTCGTTATTTTTTTAAGAAATAGGCTTTAAGGTGTAACTCATGGATTCTAAACGTGGCCTTTTTTTGGTGATTTGTGATGATCCGGAACTGACTTCAACGCTTGTTCATATTCAAAAAAGTATGGACATTAAGGTTTGGCTGCCAAATAAGCAAAATCAGTTGCAATCGTCGTTGATTGAGGCTTGTGAGAGTCCTGTTGGGAAGCAGGACATTTTGGTAAAAGGAGATATTACCAAGCCGTCTTTTTTTTCGCAATGGGGTCAATATGATCCTATTTGTGTTGTCTTGTCTCTTAAAGAAAACGAAAAATATTCAAAAGTTAGGGAGATTATTTTAGAAGAATTGCCAGAATCAAGAATTTTATCGTTTCAAATGGCGCACCCTACAGAAAAGCCGCGAAAGCTGGTTGATAATGATCGCGAGCTAGTTTTGTCGTGGACAGAACTGTTAAGTCGTCCAATTAGTGCAGAACTGAGACATATAGAAAGCACTCATCGTGTCAAAGAAATTCGGGATATCTTAAAAGAGGGAGATAAAATTGCTCTTTTATTACAACCCGATCCCGATCCTGATGGTTTGGCCTCTGCCCTGGCTCTAAGAACCCTGCTTGGTCGAAATAAGGTGTCCACTCCAATTGTTAGTTTCGGCAAGGTCACAAGACCCGAAAATATTGCGATGATGAACCTTTTGGATTTAGAGGTTGTTACCATAAAGCTACAAGATCTAGAGAATTTTGATAAAGTAGCCCTCCTTGATACACAACCTGGCCATTTTACAGTTCAACTGCCAAGGGTTGATGTGATTATTGATCACCATCCCATGGTTGGAAATTATACGGTACCTTATTGTGATATCCGTTCTAAATATGGAGCAACCTCGACAATACTAACCGAATATCTTAGAGCTGCTGCGGTCACAATTGGACAACGTCTCGCAACGGCATTGATATATGGAATTAAAGCAGATACCTTGCATTTAAACCGAGAAGTGATTGACGCTGACTTATATGCCTTTGTATCTTTGTACCCTGATATTAATTACAATCTTCTAAGAAGAATGGAAAAACCAGAAATTCCTTTACCATTTGCCCCTATATTAGCGCATGCTTTATTAAATATGGCATTACAAGATAAGATTTTGGTAAGTTATATAGGTAATGTTGTTCGTGAAGATCTCATTCCGCAATTAGCTGATTTTATGTTACAATTTGAAGGTGTTGAATGGGTTGTTTGCGCAGGGGTTTTTGAAAATTCATTGGTGATGAGCGTGAGAAACGTAGGGTATGTCAAAAATGCAGGGGATGTTGTTAGAAGAATTATTAATGGAATTGGCAATGGCGGAGGACACCGCACAATGGCCAAAGCAATTTTTCCAATTGAAGCATGGGAAAAAAAATTTGGCTCTCTCACTGAGGGCAAAATTCAGTCAAATGTTTTAAAACTTTTTCTTGCAGAGGTGTCATAAGTTATTATGGAAAACTCATCGATGCTCAAAATAGATATAAAACCACTTCATTTTGGTTTTGGATTTGGTGCAGATGAAATTTTAAAAAGATCACTAAAAAAAGCAGTGGATCCTGAAAATGTGTTAAGCGAATCTGAAACAGTCACTCTAAAAGAATATCCTGATAATAGTTTATTACATCCACTTACTGAAAAAACATCTTTTTCTACCACAGTTGTAGAAACTGCAACTAATCATGATACAAATAAATATAAAACAAACAATACCCAGCAAATACAAAATAATATACCTAGTTCAAGATATTATGTTCATCCTTTTTTTGCGTTTTTGGCTTGGACTGTTGATGCGTTTTTTGGCTTGTGCTTTTTAGTGATTTCAATCTGTTTTAATTACTTTTTTTTACCAAAAGGTTTTTTTGAAATTTCTCCATTTTTTTTAAAATATCTTACTTTTTTAAATTTTGATACAAATATTGCATACACATTTTTATTTTCTTTACAAGTTTGGTTTTTAATGGCTCTATTGGTCTTTGTCTTTCAATATACAATTTTAGGTTTTGAAGGTGCAACATTAGGTCGATGGATATTTGGAGTCACTATTCAAAACCATAAAGATCGCTTAGCAAAAATTAGTGAAAAAACAAAAATATTTGCAGCACTTTCTGAAGCAATGTTACTTGGCGGCATTTTATCTTTTATATTTATAATTATTTTTCCTTCTCGCGTTCCTATATTTTTCTGGTTGAGATATTCTACAAAAATCTAGATAAGATTTTTAAATTTTTTGTTCTAAAATTTTTTGATCATTATGGAGTTAAATCTCATGTCAGAGCATTCTTCATTTTCTGCAGCAGCAATACGTAAAATTTTTCGTCCACTTACCTTTGAAGGAAAACAATCTCGTATTGTTGATTATTTTGGTACGAATGTTTTTGATTTGCGTGCAATGGCAAAAAGATTATCAAGTCGAGATTTAGAAATAATTGCAAAGCTTATCAAAGTTGGTGGAAAAATAGATATTGCATTAGCAGAACGGGTTGCGACTGCGGTTAAAGAGTGGGCGATAGAAAAGGGTGCAACACATTATTGTCACTGGTTTCAGCCACAAACAGGAGAAACGGCAGAAAAGCACGACGCTTTTTTATGGCTTGATAAACAAGGAAATCCTATTGAGCGATTTACAGGTCCAGAATTACTGCAAAGTGAGCCTGATGCATCAAGCTTTCCTTCTGGGGGTATTCGCTCAACGTTTGAGGCAAGAGGCTATACAAGTTGGGATCCGTCGAGTCCCATGTTTATTATTGAAACAGAAAATGGAAAGACTCTTTATATTCCTTCAGTTTTTATTAGTTACCATGGAGAAGCTTTGGATTTTAAAACGCCATTGTTTCGTTCTAATGCGGCAATCTCTCGAGAAGCAGTTAAAACTCTTCATTATTTAGGTGAAACTCATATTGATTATGCTGTGACGTCTATAGGTCCTGAGCAAGAATTTTTTTTGGTTGATAAAAAGCACTTAAACAACAGAATGGATTTGCGATTGGCTGGTCGGGCGATTTTTGGACGTAAGCCTCCAAAAGGACAAGAGCTCGACGATCATTATTTTGGTCATATTCCAAGTCGTGTTCACGCTTTTTTTAGTGAACTTGAGGTTGAGCTGTATAAGCTAGGAGTTCCTGTTAAAACGCGACATAATGAAGTGGCACCAGGCCAATATGAAATAGCACCTATTTATGAGTCTTCAAATTTAGCTGCGGATCATAATCATCTTGTGATGAAATGCATAAAAACAATTTCATTGCGCCATGGTTTTGTGTCTTTGTTGCATGAAAAACCTTTTGCAGGGTTAAATGGCAGTGGTAAGCACTTAAATTGGTCTATTTCCGATTCATCTGGGCGCAATCTTCTTGAGCCGGGGGCTACTCCCCATGAAAATCTTGTATTTTTAACTTTTCTTTGCGCAATTCTGTTAGGAATTCATGACAACAGCGATGTGTTAAGAGCCTCAATTGCTTCTGCAGGAAATGACCACAGGCTTGGCGCTAATGAAGCACCTCCAGCAATTATTTCTATATTTCTAGGAAATTCATTAGATAAAATTTTAAATGCCATTGAATCTGGAGATTTGAACAAAGTCAATCCAGAAAAAGTCATGATTGATTTGGGAGTCACTCATATTCAAGATGTTGCAAAAGACAATACAGATAGAAATAGAACCTCTCCCTTTGCGTTTACCGGAAATAAATTTGAGTTTCGTGCTGTAGGTTCAAGCGCCTCGATCAATTATCCTTCAGCAATACTAAATGCTGCAGTTTATGATGGCTTAAGTAAACTAAATAAAAAAATAGAAAAAAAATTAAATCATGAAAAAATTATGGATCATGATTTGTTACTTATTTTACGAGAAATTATTATTCAAACAAAAAAAATTAGATTTGAAGGAAATGGTTATTCCCAAGAATGGGTGCTAGAAGCGCAAAATCGAGGATTGTCCAATTTTACAAATACTCCAGAAGCTCTTGCTGTTTTGGCTAATCAAGATAAAACAAAATTTTTGGAGCAAGCAAAAATTTTTAGTGCTGACGATATGATAAGTCGTCTTACTGTTCAACATGAACGTTATATCAAACAATGCTTAATTGAAGTCAATTGCGCAATTGAAATGGTGCAAACAATGATTTTACCATCCGCAATTCGATATTTAAAACAGCTCATGGGGCATACTAAGCTTGCTATGGAACTAAATATTGTGTCTCCAGCAAAAAAAATTTCAGAAAACTTTGCTGCTTGTATGTCAAGAATGACAGTTGCATTGGATAATTTAAAAACGCAATTAGAAAAAATAACATTTGGCGAATCGTTTGAACATAAGAATTTAAGTAAACTCAGTGCATCAATAGCCTCTGATCTGTTGCCAAAACTCGAAGAATTGCGGTGTGCTGTGGATAATATTGAATGCTTTATACCTAAAGATATGTGGCCACTGTCTAAATACGAAGAGATGATTTTTGGAATTGAATAATCTTTTTTTAGTAATTACATCCCATTCGGACTTTTGCTGGATATTTTTCCATTAACGCTTGTATAGTTGCTAAGACTTTTAGATTATCCGCATCCGTTTCTCCTTGATTGCCTGCTGCCATATCGGATTTGCTATCAGGAGTGTGTTCTGTATCGTGCTTTGAACGATTGTCAATAATTTCATCGACACTTTCTTTTTCATGTTCTAAGTAGAGAGATGGAAGATAATGCATAATAAACGCTTCAATGGCAAAGTTGGTTTTTTTGTCATCAAAAATATTATTGTTGGGTTTTTTAAAACCGTACTCATTAATTTGGTTTAATGTTGTATAGTCATCAAGAGCTGTGTGTTTTAAACTATAATTGATTTTTTTAAGTTTATTTTCTATTGATTTATTAGAGACATTATCTTTTCTAATATCATAACCGTATTCATAAAGTTTAAGTTGCACAAGAAGTCTGGAAATATTATTACCAATATTATCTTGAATATTTTTTATTTCTTTTTTAATTTCTTCGTCAGTTGCCCATGCTCCTATTCCATTTTCAGCAAGCATTTTCCAGGGAAATAGTGGTCCTGGATCTACTTTTCTATCAACAGCAATATCAGCATGTCCAATAACGCATAGCGGATCAATATTATATCGTTGTTGAATATCTTTTGCTAAAGAAACAATAAGCTTTTGTTGCTTTTCAGGAAATTCAAGCCACTCAATTGTTTGTTTTGAGCATGATTTTCTATTATTTTTGCATTTAAAACCTAAGTTAACAATTTCGATACCAACAGAAATTACATTCATATTTTTTCTATTTTTCCATAGGCTTGATCCGGCATGTTGGGCGCGGCGGTTTTCGTTGACAATGCGGTAAATTGTATCACCGCTTGCAGGAATCAGCCAATGCGAGCTATTGCCTCCTGTTGTTAACGAGCGAAGTGATTTTTTAAATGATTGTGCTGTGTAATGAAATACAATTGAGCTAATTCCCTCGTTTTCAATGCGATGCGGATAGTCTTCATCAGTAATATAATCTTCATTTATAATATAGGGGATAGTGTGGACTGCATTAATATCAGGATTTCCCTTTGCAGATTTTTCTTTTTTTATATTTTTTGTTTTATCGCTCGTGCTTTCTGTGCTTTTACAGGCTATAAAAACAATCGAAAGCAATAAATTTATAGCAAGTAGTGTTCTCATTGGTAGTCAACCTTTGAATTTTATAATCTTTTAATAAATAGTTAATTTTTACTAAAAGGTTTATCAAATACAAAGCTATCATTATTTTTAGCAAACTCTGAGTATAAAATTTACCTGTTTTAATTTTGGCATCTGCAAATTTAAAATATAGGCACAAATTTATTTAATATAAAGTTTCTTTTTATGTTATTATAAATTGTATAATAGTGTGAGTTAAAATTTTTGGAGTAAGACAATGAAAAATTTTATCTTTTTTTCAATTAAAAATTTTTCTGTATTGATCTTTTTATCTTTTTTGCAATTTTTTGCTATATCTGCAGAAAAATCAGATAAATTAAATAGTTATTTGCTAATCGGAGCGAGTGATCGATCCGGTAAGGGTGCCGTTTTTCGCTGTACCTTAGAGGGAAAAAACTGCATTGAGTTTTTGGGTGGCAATAAAAAATTTAAAGACTCTTCAAATCCTACTTATACCACACCTAATCTTTTTATTGGAGATAGTTTTGGTTCAAGTCTTTTTATCTATGACAATTTAATATATATAGGTGCAATTAGTAGAAATAATAAAAAAGCAACAGATGCTGGAAGTATTTCAAGCGCAAATTTTAAAGATGATGTGGGTACAATTTTTGAATGCAAATTAAATGGAGACAATTGCAGAGAGTTTATTGGCGGTCATGTTGGTTTTCCTATTGTGCAAGATGCAGAAGGAATAGGAATGCGTCAGTTTTCGGGAGATTACTTTGGTGTGAGTTTATTTTTTTACAATGATAAACTTTATGCTGGAGCCTATGGAAGAGATAGCAATTCAAAAGACGAAACCGGTGTTTTAGTGCGTTGTAATGCCGATGGTCGTGGTTGTATTGAGTTTATAGGTGGTAAAAATAAAGCGACAGATAAAAATAAATTATTTTCAGCCTATGATCATTTTGGTTATAGTGTAAATATCAATAAAAATAAATTATTTGTTGGTGCAAAAAATAAAAATGGGGGAAGTGGCGCTGTGTTTAAATGTAATTTAGATGGCAGTCAATGTTCATTATTAAATGTTAGCAATTTAAAATTAAGTACCAATGATACTTTTGGATCTGATCTTGCTTCGAATGCAAATAATTTGTTTGTTGGTGCAATGGGACGAAACGGTTACCCTCCTTCAGATCCCGAACAATATGACATAGGCGCTGTTTTTAAGTGTAATAGTGATGGAAACAACTGTAGCGAATTTTTAGGTGGACAAAATAAATCATCGGCTAGAGACCTTGGATTAGCGCAAGATGATTTTTTTGGGTCAAGTATTGCTTTAACAAGTGAATACATATTTATAGGTGCAAAGGGAAGAAAAGATAATAATGATAATCGTGTCGGCGCTGTATTTCGGTGCAAGCTTGATGGTTCAGAATGTTTAGAGCTTGTTGGCGGAAAAAATCAAGAATATCTTAAATCAGCTTCGTTTGAATTGAATGATGGAGAATTTTTTGGTTCAAGTTTGGCGATTGTAACGTTATCAGAAGAAAATTAACAATTGACATTCCTTTACAAATGTATTACATCCCTTTGGATAATTTTTAATCCCTTGTTTCTTAAAGGTTCGTCATGTTTTTTAGTAAAATGAAATATCTTAAGTGCTTTGACGAATATGAGATAGTTTGTTGTGTCGATCTTGTTATTTTTTAATTTTTAGCTCCGCATTGCGGGGCTTTTTTTTTATCTCTTTATTAATTTTGTTGGAGTTAAATATGAAGAAGTATCTAAAAGTTGCTTCGTATGAAGGCAGAGTCGGAGAAATTCGTAAGGTTGTCTTATTATATTCTGGAGGACTAGACACTTCGGTTATGCTCAAATGGATTCAAGAACAATATCATGCTGAGGTGATTGCATTAACAATTGATATTGGACAACAGTCAGACAATTTAGAAGAAATAAGACAGAAAGCGCTATACCTTGGAGCTAAAAAAGCATTTGTTGTTGATGCTAAAAAAGAATTTGCTTACGAATACATTGCAAAAGGAATTAAAGCGAATGCCCGCTATCAAGGAGAGTATCATTTGGCAACTCCACTTGGTCGTCCTTTGTTAGCAAAAATTGCTGTTGATATTGCACGACAAGAAAATTGTGATTGTATCGCACATGGTTGTACTGGAAAAGGAAACGATCAAGTGCGCATTGAAGGAGCTGTGTTAACTCTTGCGCCGGACATGAAAATCATCGCTCCTGTCAGGGAGTGGGGAATGGGGCGTGACGAAGAGTTGGAGTATGCAAAGCTTCATCATATTCCTGTTAAACAAACACACGATTCTCCTTACAGTTATGACGATAACATGTGGGGGGTGTCGGCAGAAGGTGGTGAAATTGAAAACCCCTCTTTGGTGCCAAACTTAAAAAATATTTTGCAAGTTTGTAACACAGTGGAAGAGACACCCAATCAAGCTTGTTTTGTAAAGTTATGTTTTTTAGCAGGACTTCCAGTAAAATTAAATGGTAAAGAAATGGATTTGCCATCTTTAATTCAAAACTTAAATCACATTGCAGCATTGCATGGGGTGGTGGTTTCGCATCATCTTGAAGATCGCATTGTTGGATTGAAAGTACGTGGCATTTATGAGTCACCTGCGGCACATACAATTATTTGTGCACACGAAGCACTCGAAAAATTTGTTTGTACAAAATTAGAAAATGAATTTAAGCATCTTGTCGATCAAAAATGGGGCTATCTTTGTTATGGTGCATTATGGCATGAGCCATTGATGAAAAATTTAAATGCATTTATTGAAAAAATTAATGAAAAAGTAACGGGTGTTGTTACAATAAAATTATTTAAAGGTAAATTAGACGTTTTGGCAATAGAAACCCAAAAAGGAATTTTTGATGAAAAATTAGCAACATTTATGAAAAATGACGCATTTAATCAAAATGCGTCAGCAGGATTTATAGAAATTTATACAATGCAAATGCGAATGTCTCAAGAAAAAGAACAGTATAATTTTGTATCTTTAAATAACGAAAAAAATAACGAAAATATAAACAAATCAGATTTGATTTTGCATTAAATTTATTAATCTAATCTTTTTCCAATTTTTACAAAAAAAATGATGGAAAGTATCTTACAAATTGAAGTATTAAAAAATTGGAGGCAACTTAAATGTGGGATCCATTACAACATTTATACGAAAAAATTAAACGTGAAGGTGGTTTTGTAAATGCGCATGCGCATTTAGATCGAGCTTTTTCTGTTATCATCGATGATTTCATCAAAGATTCAGGTAATGTTCACAAAAATCTTCAAGAAAAATGGAAATTATTAGATAAATATAAAAAAGAAACAAAAGAAGAAACTTTTTATAAAAATATAACAAAAGTTTTAAAATTACAAAAACAACAAAATATAAATCACTGCTTATCATTTATTGATTGCGATGATGTGGTTCAAGAAAAAGCTCTTTTTGCAGCAAAAAAAGCAAAAGTATTTGCGCAAGAAGAGTTAAAATTAAATTTTTTAATAGCTTGTCAAACATTAAAAGGGGTAATTCAAAAAAATGCGCGCAAGTGGTTTGAGTTTTCTCTTGAGTATGTCGATATTATTGGCGGGCTGCCGGCTATCGATAGAGGTTTTGAACAAGAGCATATTGACATATTATTAATGGCTGCAAAACAAACTGGAAAAAGAGTTCATGTACATGTTGATCAACTGAATACAGCAGAAGAAAAAGAAACTGAATTGTTAGCTAGGAGAACAATTGCCCATGGTCTTGAAGGTAAAGTAACGGCAATTCATGGAATTTCTATTGCAGCTCATCCAGTAAAATATAGGCAAGAATTATACAAATTGTGTTACGATGCGGGTTTGAGTTTTGTTGCGTGCCCAACAGCTTGGTTAGATAGCAAACGCAATGAAAGTTTAACCCCAACACACAATTCTGTTACTCCCATTGATGAAATGGTACCTGCTGGCTTAACTGTTGCATTAGGAAGTGACAACATTTTTGATATTTATAAACCATTTTCTGATGGACACATGGCTACAGAATTACGAGTTTTATTAGAAGCAAATCATTTTTATGAAATTGATGAATTGGTTAAAATTGCAACTGCAAATGGCAAAAAAGTATTAGGAATCACTGAATATGTATGATGTATTTTCAAGTTATGAAGATAATTATAAACAAGGTCCTAAAGCCGAGTTTTTAAGTGAGCGCTGTTTTTCAAAGATAAATTATTTAACAAAACCAAAATACTCTTTTTTAGGTATTCCATTGCATATTCCATTTGGGGTTCCTGCTGGACCTTTATTAAATACAGAATATGTAAAAGTTGCATTAGAAGCAGGTTTTTGTTTACCAGTTTATAAAACAGTGAGATCGCAATATTGGCCCGCGCATAATTTGCCAAATATTTTGCATATTCAATCAGATAAAAAATCTCTTTTTGTAAATGATAACCCTAATGTAATAGGGAAAAATTTTAAAAATAGAGAGTATTTTAATTCTCCTTTGTCTATTTCAAATTCATTTGGTGTGCCGAGTCAAAAACCAGAGGTTTGGCAAAAAGATTTTCAAGAATTGGCTCCGTTTGCAAAATGCAGTGGGAAGCATGTGGTATTAAGTTTTCAAGGCAGTCACAAACAGAATTGGCATTCACAAAATAGCAATGATGATTTTTTAGAAGATATTTTCCAAATCACTAAAATGGCAACTCATTCTGTTTGGTTAAGCGGTTTTCAGTTATTAGAAATAAATTTGAGTTGTCCAAACGAAAATGCGACCCCTCTTTTTCAGGATGTTTTACAAACAATTAAAATTATAAAATTAGTCAATAAAGTTATTTTAGAGTCTCAAGCAAATATAAAACTGATTATTAAAATTGGTGTTCTCAGCGCAGAAGATGTTAAGCGACTTATTTCTGAAACTGCGGGGATGCTTCATGCAATTAGTGCAATTAATACAGTGGCTGCAGATATTAAAACGCCAAGTGGAAATGTTGCATTAGGAAGCGGTGTGCTTTCTGGCGGTGTGTGTGGTTCGCTGATATTAGAGCAAGGATTAACTATGGTATCATTGCTAGCAGAAACGAGAACAAAACTTGGAATTCTTAATGAACAACTTGGAATTATTGGAGTTGGAGGCGTTTCCTCAGCACGTGAATTTCATTCTTATATTGCAGCAGGAGCTGATGTTGTTCAGGTTGCAACAGGAATGATGTGGAATTTAGGCTTAGCCTCAGAAGTTGCTGATTCTCTTAAAGTTCCTTACCAAAAAATTGTGGAGATTGCTGCTCATGATTCTTGATTCTGTGACCCATGATATTGTCCGTGGTTTTTTTGAAGCGAAAGTCATTCAAATTTCGACCAATCCAATGTTTACCTTATCAAGTGGGAAAGAAGCTCCAGTTTATCTTGACCACCGAAAAATTTTTTCTCATGTTGGCCTAAGAAATAGAGTTATTGCAAAGTGGGTTGAGGTTCTTAAAGACGAATTTTTGGATATGAACTCAATGCATCACCTGACTTTTGCAGGAACAGCAACAGCAGGCATCGCCCCCGCTTATGCATTGGCGCAATACTGTAATGCAGGATTTGTGTATGTGAGAGGCAGTGCAAAACAGCATGGACTCAATCAACAGATTGAAGGAGCTTTGCCAACTCAAGCGCTAATTGTGTTGGTTGATGATATGGTCACAACGGGTGCGAGTTTATGCAAAGCAGCAGAGTCATTAACAGGATATGCAACAAAAAAAATTATTGCCACAAGCATTACAACTCATAATTTAAAATCGTCGCGCAATAATTTTTCTTCAAAACAACTTGTTTTCAAAAGTCTTTTTAACACGACGGATATTTTAGATATTGCATATGCAAAAGATTATGTCACAAGCCGAGAAATGAAGATAATAATGGAATGGTTAACGCAACTTGATGAATAAAAATTCTATGTTACAAATGTTTTTGTATGTTTGGGAGCGTGACTACCGCTCATTTATGCAAGGTGTCAGAAGCTGTTTTGCGCTGTTAATTGTTTTTTTTATTTTTTATTTTTATCGGGATTATGACTTAATTTTTATGGGAGTTGCTGTTCTCAGTTTATCGCAGTCTGCAGTTCGTTCACAATATTGGCGGTTTGAATTTAATTTATTTTTAGCTTTTTTTATTTCAACAGTTGCCATTTTAATTTCTTATCCTTATTCTAAAAACTTTATTTTAATATGTATTTTTATTTTTATAATTACATTTTTAATTTATATTTTTTCATATTATAAAATTGATTCATTATTTTCAATTTGGATTTATATTATTCCAATGTATACAGTTTTTTCTTTAAAAAACTTTAATGAAGCGTTAAAATTTGTTTTTTTAAATATAGCAGCCTTTGCTATTTGTTTATTAATATGTACTGTAATTCTTAGACCACGTTTGCAAAAAGAATGTTTATTTGAAATTAAATCAATTTTAAGAGAATTAACATTTTATATTGATGCTGTAGAAAAATACACTTTCCATAAATATGATAAATCAACTAAGCAATTAACAAAAAGAAGAGAAAGAATTTTTTCCAGAATTCAAAGCCTAAGGCTAATGATTAACGAAATTAATTTTTATAGAAAAAAACAAAAAATATATCATAAAAATTATTTGTTTTCAATCTATATAGCTGCTGTGTTAACAGAGCGATTTATCGAGGCAACAGTAGCTATTTCTTTAAAAATTAGAACTTTAAATGTACCTTTAGAGTATGAGTTTGTTGTTAGAAGTATTTTTAATTTAATGCACAAAACTAATAATGATCTCATTAAATTTTTAACAACTAGAAAGCAATTTACAGTTCAAGATTTGTCATTTTTATATGAAAAAATTTATCTGGATGCACTAGTCGAGTTTAAAAAAATTGAAAAATTTGGAGAAAAATATGCTTTTGATAAAACATTTGAAGAAATTTATTCGAGCGTATATCAACTAAAAGACAATATTAGTTTGTTAAACTCTGAGTTTAAGTTTTTATGTCAAAAAGAGTAGATTATGGAATATATAAATCAATTTAAAAATTTTATTTTAAATTTGATTAACTTTGAAATTTTTGAAATCAAGCGGGCGTGGCGTACAAGTATTGTTTGTGTCGTTTGTTTGTTTGTAAATGAAAAATGGTTAAAAACAGAGTTTCCTGGATGGATTATAATTACTGCAATAGCTTGTTTACAAGCAAACTTTGGAGCTACTATTATTAGAGTTAAAGAAAGATTATTTGGTACTATTTTTGGATGTGCTGCCGCCTTTGTTGTGACTATTTTATTTCAAGGGAATATTTTGATTGTTGTTTCGTTGGTTTTGATTTCTTGTATTTTTGCTATTTATAACTCTGTACATACCGTGTATTCTTACACTTATACAGTATTCTTTTTTACTTTCGGTTTAATTTCTTTATATTCTTTAATTTTTTCGGATGGAGTGCATTTTGCTTTATTACGAGTAGAAGATGTTGCTGTAGGAGCCTTATTTGGAACGTTAGGTTCTCTTTTGCTTTGGCCCGACTTTGCAAGCAATACTTTTAGAAAAAATCTGGTTGATGTCGTTTCTGAAACAGAAAATTTGTTTCAAAATATTATAGATTGGGTTGAAGATAAAATAAAAGATGATGAAGTTTATAACCAAAAGGTTTTGTCTGCAACAAACAATCAAAATGCTCGTAATAAAATAATTGAAATTTACTATGAATTAGGTAATCGAAATTATCCTTTAAAAGAATATGAGGCATTTATTTTATCACAAGAAAGAATCCATTTTTCTTTGCTGACAATTTATAACTTATTAAGAATCCATACATTTGAAAAAAATTATAACTCTGCTCATACTCTTTATCTTGTTGAGCAACTTGTCTCAATTCAAAATTATTTTAGAGTTTGTGTTGCACGTCTCCCATTAACAAAAGAGAAAGCTTTGCAATTGTCACAAGGAAGTCAAGAATATGTCCTTATAGAAAAGCTTGAAAAAGAAGCAATAAACTTTATTCATTCGCATCAAGTGGATACTGATAGTCAGGTTACAATACAAAATATCTCTAAACACCGTTCTTTATTAGAAAGATTATTTGAAGAAGTCAAATCAATGAATGTTGAAATAGATAATATTATTGAATTTTATATGCGCTGAAATGTTTTTTGTTATAAATGATTAAAAGTTACTAACTCGTGTGAAACCCACTTTTAAGATATTAAAAGACAAGGAGGGGACAATTGAGTTGATAATTGTTTGGCAATTATGGCAAGCTGCAAGTTCTATTTTTTATAGATTCTGTTGGAGACAAGATTATGTATCTTATTGGATTTGACATTGGTGGAACAAAAGTAGAAGCAATGCTAATTTATATTGGTAATTTAAAATCAAATATATCAGTAATTTCATCTTTTGAATTTCAAAAGTCAACTGGAGACATTGTTCCAGGTTTTGTGTTATATAAAAAGCGAGTCGCTACAGAACGTCATCATGGTTATGAGCAATTAATTGATAAAATGGCGATTTTAACAAATGAAATCTGTGCTGAAAAAAACGTGGCATTAGAAAAACTTTCAGGAATAGGTTTAAGTGTTCCAGGTCCTGTAGATCCAAAAACGGAGTTGGTGACTTCTAGTAATACCATGGTTTTAGTTGGCCATAATTTACACAACGATTTATCAAAAAAACTAGGTCTTTCTTGTCCAATTATTTCAGAAAATGATGCAAATTGTTTTGCTTTAGCCGAGTCGCTTTGTGGTGCGGGATTAGAGTATTTTAAGAAAACAGGGATTCCTGTTAACAAGCAAGTTGCAATTGGCTTAATATTAGGCTCTGGTTTTGGTGGTGGCATTATTGTTAACGGTAAAGTGGTGACAGGTCGTAGAGGGGGTGCTGGAGAAGTTGGCCATATGACGTTGTACCCAGGAGGCTACCCTTGCTACTGCGGACGGGCAGGGTGTGCAGAACAGTATTTATGTGGTCCAGCATTAGAGTCTGCTTTAAATAATCGTATTTATTCACAAATAGAAAAACGACCCAGTGCTGCACAAATATTTGAATTGTATAAAGCTCAAGATCCGATTGCTTTAGCAGTTGTCAAACGATACAAATCAGACCTCGCATTATTTTTGGGTTCGTTAACGTGTTGTCTTGATCCCCATTATTTTGTGTTTGGAGGCGGTTTGAGTCTCCAAGATATTATTTATGATGGGCTCGAAAAGAAGGTTGGAGAAAATACCTATTTGCCAGAACAACCCATTCCAATTTATAAACATAAAATTGGAGATTCCGCAGGTGCGATAGGTGCTGCACTTGTTGTTCTTGATCAAAATAATTTACATTTTTAATAGTTAATTTCTAGATTTTTGCGTAATTGTTTTAAAACTTGGGTAAGCAAAACTTTATTTTCTTCTGAGATGCCGTTGAGAACTTTTGGTCTAATATGTTCGCTAATTTTAAATGCATCTGTCAGTTTGCTATTGCCAAGTTCTGTGAGATGCAAGCATTTTGCTCTTTTGTCTTTATTGTCATCTTGTTTTTGCAGCCACTTTTTTTGATCCATATTTTCTAATGAACGGGTCAGACTTTGTGGCTCTACATCCATGATTAATGCCAAATCTGCTTGGCGAATTCCTGGATTTCTTCCAATGTAAGCTAAAATACGTCTTTCTAGCCGAGTCAGATCAAACTCTTTTGCCATTTCATCAAGTTTATTTCTCCATAAAGTCGTTGTATCAATAAAATAAAATTCAAGAATTGCATCAATATTTAAATTATCAGTTTTAAACTTTGGAATTTTTGCAACATCCTCAGTAGTTGGTATTTCAAGGTCATCCATGATTATCTCCTGGTTAACAATTTAAAAACGTAATGAACGAAGTAAGTCCTGAATTGAGCTACTGCCAAGAATTATAAATATAACTGGAAAAATAAAGAACACCAGAGGAAAAATCATTTTTACAGGAAATTGAGCGATAATTTCTTCTGTTTTGAGATTACAGCGAAATTTCATAAAATGACTGAGTTCTGTTAGTGTAAGTTTAAGAGAGGTCCCAAGTTTTAAACTTAATTGGATATGCTCAATGATTTCGTTAAAATAAAAGTTTTTATTATTATTAATACAGAAATTTAAAGCATTGTTGAAAGAGCAGCCAGTGTTGTAAATTTGTAACGTGTCAAATGCAAATTTTTTGATACTTGGGCAATTGGTAAACGTTGCTGCATGTTCAAAAGCATGAAAGGCGTCAAACCCTGCTTCTAAGTATAAAAGCATGTTGTCAAGAAAATCGGCACAGGCATACAAATCTCGAACGCTGTTTTTTTTAACAGATACTTTTTTATACTTAAAATTTAATTTAATTGGATAAAAATAAAGAAATAGTAAATTAAATAAAAAATTTAAAATAATAAAAATCATATTAATTTTGCCTTGAAATTAAATTTAAAAAATAAAATCCTATAATATTAAGAAATATCATAAATATTAATAAAATATTTCCAAAACTATCTGTAAAAAAGTATGTGATTTTTAGTGGTGAAATTATCCATATAAATAAACTTAAAAATAATGGTGATAAACTTATAACAATTGCTTGTAGTCGAATTTGTGATGTATATGCTTTAATTTTTTGCGTAACTAAAATTTTTTCTTTAATTTTAATTTGTGATTTTTCTAAAATAAATATTAAATTTCCTGAGCTTTTTAAACCAATAAGAATTGAGGTTAAAAATATTATAATATGTTGGTTGCTATAATTGTTGTCAATTTCATTGGTTGTTTTTTCGAGAGCTTCTTTAAAACTTTTTCCGCTTTTGTATAGTTGGTTAATTTTATATAAATAACAATAATTTTTAGTTGATATTTTCTTGTTTAATAACAACTCAAGAGCCTGAGAAGGTTGTAACCCCGAAGTCAAATATGATTTAAAACTTTCAATAATAAAGTAAACTTCCATTGGATTTTTTTTGGTAAAAAAATATGCTTTAAAAATTTGATTAAAGTAAACAATTTTTTTATTTATGAGTATTAAAAACAATTTATTATATTTAATAAATAAAAAATTTGTAATTAAAATTAAAATTAAGGTCATTTCAATCTTCGTATATATTGGTTAATACTATTTTATTTGTATTCTCATTGTGTTCTTTTACTTCGTAAATTCCTTTAATAAACCTGCTACCATGAGAATTTCTGGATAGTTGAATGACAACGTGAATTGCTGATGCAATTTGCTCTCGTATGGCGTGTGAGGGTAATTTTTCAGCAGCAAATAACACCAAAGTTTCTAAGCGTCGTAAGGCATCAGAAGCAGAATTTGCATGAATTGTCGTCATGCTACCTTCATGGCCTGTGTTCATTGCTTGCAGCATATCGAGTGCTTCCAAGCCTCTGCATTCGCCAATAATGATACGGTCGGGACGCATGCGTAATGTATTTTTTAACAAATCTCGAATTGTAATTTGACCTTGATTTTCTATGTTTGCATTTCTACATTCTAAACGAATAACATGAGGTTGTTGTAGTTGTAGCTCTGCAGAGTCTTCAATTGTAATAATTCTTTCTTGATTATTAATAAATGCAGAGAGACAATTGAGGAGAGTTGTTTTACCAGTGCCCGTACCCCCAGAAATTAAAATATTTTTTTTAGATCTAACAATATCTTCTAAATATTTACTACAATTTTTTGGTATCGTATTGAGTTGTACGAGATCTAAAAAATTTATCATTTTTTTAGGAAATTTTCTTATAGTTAAGCATGGTCCAGTTATGGCAAGAGGTGGAATAATGGCATGCACACGAGAGCCATCAGGTAACCTTGCATCACAAAATGGAGTGTGTTGATCGATTCTTCTTCCTATTTTATTACAAATTCTCTCTATTGTTGAAAGAAGTTCTAACGAAGATTCGTATTGTAATTCAGATAAACTAATAACCCCTGATTTTTCTAAATAAATTTTTGAATCACTATTAACCATTATTTCTGAAATAGTTGGATCTTGTAAAACAAAAGTTAAAATACCATGTTCAAACACTTGAGCCCAAAGACACCAAATAATTTTTTGAAAGTACTTTCTGCTTGTTTCTTTATGAATGTCTTCATTTTTCCAAAAAAAAGTATTTAAATGTTCGCAACATAAATTTATAAAATTGATTATATTATTTTCATTGTTTTCAAATTTATTATAATTACATTGAGATAATAAATTTTGCATATAGGATAAAGTTATTTTAAATTCTTGTGATCTAAAAATTTTTGAAATTTCTTGTTCACTAGGAATTAAAACAAAACTATATTTTTCTGTTTTTAAAAAAATTTGTTTATTATTTATTTTGATATTGCATTCTTTAAATTTAACAATATTATTATAATTATTTTTTAAAAATACAAAATTGTTGTCTAAAAATACTTGATAAGAAATACTTTTAAATTTTTCTTCATTAATTTTTATGTCACAGTTTTCTGAACTTCCAATTAGAAAGTTCATGTTACTCATTATATCTGCTTCAAGATCATTTATAGTGTCTATAATTTTCCATTTCATTTTATTGCTTTTTACCCTGAATAATTTGAAAACCATCATTTTTAATAATTTTCTGAATTTTTTCATTTTGAATAAACTTATTTAATGTCATTGCCTCTCCAGAATGCGAAGAGATGTCATTAGGATTTCTTAATGAAATAGAAAACTTTGCATATTGCTTCATAAAAGATAAAACTTTAACTTCTTCAGGAAACAAATAAAAACTAATTGAATTACTTGTAGTTTTTCTTTCTTTAGCATGAAATTGGTTTGTGATTGCAATAATTTCTATACCGCTTAAAATTGTTTCTGTGGCCTTGCCAAAACCAGGAATTTCTAAATATGCAATTAAATCAATTTTATCACCTATTTTTAAAATATTTAAATAATTTTCTAATTCAAGGTTTAAAGTAAAAAGTCTTTTTCCAAGAGGAATTTTTTCAAGTAAAGAGTTTTTATGGTTTATGCTAACTACCGAATTTTTTGGAATTAAAGAGTTTTTGTAAATTTTAGTAAGTAATTTTTTTCCTAAAATTAAACTATTTTCTTCGTGATTAATAAAATAATTGTGAGTTTCACCTAAATCAACTTGTATCACTTTAACGTCATTTTCAGTAATAATAAAACCTGGTTCTAAATCCTTTTGTGCCGCCATTACATATGTTTTATTTAAACTATTATGGTTATTGCTAATTGTATATATAGCAGAAAATAAAAAATACTGAAATATTGCAAAAATTATAGCAAATAAAATTTGAGTTTTTTTATTTACCAATTTTATATTTTTATGAAGCGAAGAATTTGTTGGAATATCATTCCATTTGATTTTATTATTATTCATTTTTTAAATTTTTTTTAAAGATTTTCTTCATCAAATATATCAGAGTTATTTTCTATGGACATATTTCCAGAAACTTTAGAAGCATTTTTTTGTGCTTTTTGTGCAGCTGATACTGCTTTTTTTTCAGAATCCATAATTTTACTTACATCTTGACCAGCAATAGCTCCAGCTAAAGATGCAATTTTAGATTTAATTGCTGCGCCAAAAAAAGCTGTTGACGCAATGGCTGCAATGGCAATTAAACTCAAAATAATTGCGTATTCGGTAAGACCTTGACCAAGTTCTTTGTTTTTATTACTTTTTTTATACATAAGTGACTTCTCCTGTGAAGCAATATTCCATAGAAAGAACTTGTCTACAAAACAGGAAGCATATTGTAATCAGACATTTTTTTAATATTATAGTACTAATTTTATTATCTTTTTTTCTAATTTGTCCTTTTATTCGTTAAATAAATAAAAATTTTCAATAATTCTATTTTATTATAAATTTGCTTGAAGTCTGTTTTAAATTTATTAAATTTGCATTTTTAACTTATAAGTAAGTTGTTTTTTAATTATTGAGGTTATTAATGGCTGTTCTTTATATTAATAAAAGTAAAGCAAAAATAGGTTTTTTTAATTTTTTATATAAAAAAATAAGTCAACTTGAAAATGAATCTGCAATTGACTTGGTGGTGATTCGTGGAATGGCTGCAGCTCAAGTTGGTTTGCTCAATCATACAAATTTATCTTACAATTCTGGTATTTTATACAAGAATAAAAAAATTTTTCACACATTTGGAATGAATTTTTCTATTTGTGTGGTGAGTTTTGATAAGAAAAAAAAGTTGATGAGCAAACCATGTTTAATTTTACCTAATAGTATATTTATTGCACCGAGAGGCTCTTGTTATGTTGCAGAAATTCACGAATCACATTGTAAGAATGAATTTTTTTTAAATGTACAATTAAAAAAGAATGCTTCATTTAGTATTATTAAAAGCAAATTATTAAGTATTGTTTTTAAAATGAGATTTTTAATTTCATTATTATCGATGATTTTGCTTGTTTTAATTGCAAATAGTAGTTTTGCTAGTGAAAATTTAAAGCTGATAACAGGAAAAGAAAAAATTGTTGATTTAGGCTCTGCTCCTCAATCAATCATAATTTCTGATCCCGAATATTTGCAAGTACAAAGAATTGGCTTAACAAATTCTGTAAAATTTATTCCTCAACGTGAAGGAAAAGTAGACGTACAAATTTTATATCCAGATGGTGTGCAAAGTGTATGGCATATTGTTATCGCAAAAGAATTTGAAATTTATGATTATGATTTGGATAATTTTGATATCGCGCTACAGCCTTCAGCAAATTCTTTACACCATTTTTATACATCGCTTAAAAAAATTTCAGGAATTGTTCCGCAAATTAAAGGCGGTAAAATAATTATTTTAGGTCGTATTAAATTATTTTCTGATTTTCGTAAACTTGTAAACATTGTTGCTCCAAGGCCGCAATTGTTTTTTCCGTTGTATACAATTTCTCAAGACATTGAACCACTTATACTAAAATCAATTGAAAATGATATAAAGTTACTTGGAGATAAACATATTAAGATAATAAATCGAGGAGGATTGTATTGTTTTACAGGTATTTCTAATTCAATGACTAGTAAAAATCGATCGTGGCAATATGTCAGCGCATTGTTACCGAATGTTGTGAATGCAATACAAGATACAACTGGTGCGAGCGAGAGTGTGCAAATAAATTTGCATTTTTTAGAGGTGGGTAAACTCAACCGCATTGAAGCAGGGTTGCAGCAGCCAGGAATGCGTAACCCAGTTAAAGGGACTTTAAATTTTTCGCCTTCAACACTTGCATCATCGGTGCACTCTACGTTTCAGATCGCGCCAATGGAGATGTTGTTAAAAGCAATACAGCAAAGAAGTTTTTCTAGAAATATCGCTCAGCCCGTTGTGATTACCCGATCTGGAGAAAAAGCAACATTTTTAGCAGGAGGCGAGGTGCCAATTGTCGCAGCGGCTTCTACGACTACAAATACAAATCAAAATACGACAGTTACATATAAGCCTTTTGGTATTTTATTTAATGTAACACCGTTATTACAAAATGATGGATCGATTTGGCTTAAATTAGAATTAGAGGTTAGTGATGTTTCAGAATACTTATCTTTTCAAAATGTTCCCGGATTTGTTTCGCGAAAAATTAATACAAATATTATTTTAAAAGATAATAATTATGCACTTCTTAGTGGTTTGGTGCAATCTAAAAATTCTAAAAATGTTGATAGGTCCCCAATTTTAAGCAATATCCCTATTATTGGAGAAATTTTTAAAAGTAGACGCTTTAAAGATGATGATTCTGAATTGTGGATTGCTGTATCTGCAATGCGTTCCGATCAACAAAATGACGATATAGATATTAAAAAGTTTATTGAAAAGAAAGCTTTTCATTACCAAAATTTGTTAACTGGTAGTTTATTAGATTAAGGTGTTGTGTGTTAATAGTCTTAGATTATAAAAAATCCATTATTCAATTTAGTTATTGTAATAAAAACGAATGCAGCCTGTTGCGTGGTGTTTACTTTGCTATTGATAATCCTCAATTTAGCAAAGATATCTTTTTTTTAGAAGTTCCATTTGTTTTTAAAGATGACAAAAAAATTAAAGATTTTAGGTATAATATAAAAAATAAATTTGAATTAAATCTTTATAAAACAATAATTATATTATTAAATAAAATAAAAATTATTATTTATACTATAAAAAAAATAATTAATAATAAGATTTTTAAAGTAATATTTAATACTTTATTAATTTTTATTTCTTTATTTACGTTTTATTCTTTAATTGGAGGAAGTTATTTTAAAAATAATTATAGTTCTAAAAATAATGGTTTTTTAGTTAGAGAATGGATTAGTTTTATTGATAAATTTGCGTCTGTAACTTTGCATAATTCTCAAGGTTTTATTAATGGAAAACTAGCAATCATTAATGGAATTAATGATTATCAAGTATTACTTGTAAAATATAGTGAAGAAAATACTGCAAAAAATATATATATCGCTGTATATTATAATAACATTGTATTTATTGATAAAAATAACAATTCATTTATTGTTCGTCCGAATGAGTTATGCAAAATTGGAGAGAAAGAATATTTTATATATAAATTATCTGCAGAAAAAAAGATATTAATTTTTAATAATCATCAAAATTTTGAGTTAAAAAATATTAGTAAATATTCTTTGGTTTTAGAAGACCATATTACAGGATTTTTAAAAAATAAAAACTTAAGTCATATTTGTAAATATTTGGTGTTAAATTAAATGAGTCTAAGCAATAATAAATATTTTGTTTATTCTTTTAAAGATAGAACAAGTACGTATCTTGAAAATTTTTTAATAAATAAAGATGATTTGAGCATATTTTTAGTAAATTTTGATGAATTTATTATAAAAAACAACGATTCTAATAGTTTTTTGTCCATCGAGGAAGTATTTGATTATTATGATGATTTGTATTTTATACACAAAAATATGAGTCAAATATTATTAATTCATTATGATTTTAAGTACAAGCAAAATTTTTTTCTTGTTAATTTTGGTCTCGTTGGCTTAAGAGCATTCTTTATAAACAAAAATTTTTTAATTTTGGTTAAGCATGCTTTTTTCATTATAGTTAAGTATTTAAAAAACTTTTTTATTTTAATTTTTTTGTTATTGCTTTTATTATTTAAAGATAGTGTTATTAAGGAAGATGTTATTCAAGCAGAAGCGTATAATATATCACAAAAAAAATTATACCAAGGTTTTGAATTTTTTGTTAAAAATAATAATATCAAAGAATTTGAGATTATTAATAATAATAAATATTTAAATAAAAATCTTGAAAAAAAGTTAAATAAAAATAGCAATTATAAGATAATTAAAAAATTTATCGATGCAGATGAGCTTTATTTTTTGAGAATGAAAACTAAAAATGAATTATAAAAAAATTGATAATAATAATCAATCTGGACAGGCTATTGTAGAAAGTTTTTTTTCTATTATTATTTTACTTTTTTGTGTTTTTTCTGTTATTGAAATTGCGAGACTTTTATCTTTTAAAAACTATATCAATACAATTATAGTTGAATGTGTGCAAAGTATTTCTTATTCTCATTTGAGTTTAAAAAAACAAGGCCTTATAAATTCACAAGAAAAGTATACTTTAAATAATAAAAAAGAAATTTTTGAATCGAATTTAAATAAATATATAAAATCAGAAATTAAAAAATTTCCCACATCATTGCTATCTTTTGATAATAATATTAATACTAATAATAATTTATTGGTAATTAAAGAACAGTATGTTTTTGTAGACTTAAAATTAATAGAAAATAGTAATTATTTAAAAAATCCAAATGGCGTTTACTTAAAAATAAATGTTTGTTTGCCTGTGTTATTTTCAAGTTTATTTAGAAATATTGATTTATATTATAAAAGTAAAAGCAAAATAGGTAAAAAAATAAATACTACATTAGAGAATGATTCTAGCCACAATTGTTTGGGATATTTTTCTTATAATTCTTTTTATGAACCTTTGTTTTGGTTTAGAGTTAGGTCTGCCGCATATTTTCCATGGCCAGCGTCATCGTCTATTTATGAAAATGGTTTTTCTATGAACAATGATGTCATCGGTATTTATAAGCAATACCGTTATGATTTGAGTAAATTATTAAACAAAGTAAATATAGACGATTTTATGAATCAGGTGCAAAATGAGCAAAGAAAATAATCAATTGGGTCAAACATTGGTGAGTGGTATTATTTTTTTATTATTAACCTTAATTTGTGTATTATATTTTTTATTCATTTCTGAAACTTATATGAGAAATCAAGTGAATATACAAAAAAATAGAGAAGAATTAATTTTAAAATCATCAAAAATTGCTAATATATTAAATGAAATTTCTGTTAATAATTTTAATATTATTTCTTCTTTAATTACCTTTGAGAATGCCTACGCAGAAAGTTTTGAAATTGGTTCTTATTTTGCATTTAGCCAGCCTTATTGGAAAACTTACTCATTGCATAAATCTAAAATTGGCGATGAAATAAATTATATAAATACAGACACAAAAAACGGTTTGAATAAAATTTATTCTTCATTTGCGTTGCAATCAGCAAGAGGATTATTGCTAGCAAAGTCATTAGCAGAAAAAAATTCACAGTTAGTAAACTCTTTGCCTTATGAAATGAGTCGTTTGTTTGTGCAATCATCAAATTCTTTTGTGTTTTGCTTAGCGCTTGAGTCTCAAACTGATTTATACAATAAGCCTGGTATTCATAATTTTTCATTACTAGAAAATTTGTATTCTTTTTATTTACAAAAAGATTCTTGTAAAATATTTAGACCGCAAAAAAATATTATAAAATCCATTGCATATTTTTCTTTTATTCAATATCATACTTCTCAAGATATTATTGATTATTCTAAAGTTTCTCATGATTTTAATAAACATAGTTATGGTATTTGGTATGTGCCAGTTGTAAATACTCAAGAATTTTTTAATGAGTTAAAATTTGTATCTAATAAATATGTAATAGCTAGGGGCTGTCCAACATAATTTCAAGCAACAATTTTCATACCAATATTGAATTTCCAGAAATTTAAGCAAATTGCGGCTAGTTTCACAAATGTAAGAT
>QOVW01000012.1 GCA_003339605.1 Spirobacillus cienkowskii
TCATCTGGTGTTCCTTTGTATTTTTTGCGAAAATAATTGAACACCTTCTTTTATATTCTGTCAACTTCTTCTAAATTCTATGTTGGACAGCCCCTAATATTCATCGTTCACCTAAGAATTTTCGATCATCTGAACAAATTTTAATGCATCAAGACCTAAATAAAATTGGTGTAGATAATTTGCATATCTCTGGTAGTGCTCAGTTTTCTAAGGAAGAATTGCGTTGGATTATTAATAATACTAAAAAAAATATTCTTGTAGTTGATTTAAGACAAGAGCCACATGGATTTATAAATAATTATCCAGTTACTTGGACAAATAATAATAATTGGATAAATATTGATCAATTAAAAAATAATATTTTAATTGACGAGGCGCATAGGCTTCGTGAACTCTATGATTTAAAATATATTCAAATCCCACGAGCTAAAGATTATAAAAATGGTACAATTAATAAAAATGGTCTTGTTCGATTTGATATTGTTTCTGCAGAACGTGAAGATCAAATAGTTAATGAATTGAAAGCTAAGTATTTTAGAATCACTGTTTCTGATCATAATAGACCATCTGACTCAGATGTCGACGAATTTTTAAAATTGGTAAAAAACTTAGATTCAAATACATGGATTCATTTTCATTGTAGGGGCGGTAAAGGTCGTACTACAACTTTTTTGTTAATGTTTGATATACTTAAAAATGCTAAAAGTGTTTCATATGATGATATATTAAAAAGGCAAACTAAAATTTTTCCAATATATATTTATCATAAAAAGAATGCAGGAAAATATAAAGAATTATACCGTGAAAGAGAGCAATTTATCAAAGAATTTTATTTATTTTCTAAAAATTATATCTCTCATTCAGATATAACATGGTCTCAATGGAAAAATATTAAAAAAAATTAGATTTAAATTAAAATTTATTTAATGTATTAAGTCTTGGTAAACACCATTGTTTAAGACCTGGTATATGTACGATTTTCCAATAATGATCCCATTCTATATTTTTTGGTGAGTATAGAAATTCTTCTTCAATAATTCTATGTTTTAATAAATTTTCAGATGTAAAGGTATAATTATAATCGTAAATAAATGGCTTATAGGCATTCATGATTAGATCAATTTTTTTGGTTTTTCTTCTAAATGAATCTAATAAACCATCAATGCCAGTTTGTGCAAAAAATTTTGTAGACTTTTTTTCTGTTTTTATTTTATTGTAAATTAAAGTGACTCTTCTTTCAAAATTTTTAATATTAGAACTCGATAGAAAATGTTTAGGAGTAATAAACATAGGTTTAGGATTTGGTAATATATAATGAACAAGTCCGTTTGAATTTTTATTCTTAAAATAATTAAAAATAAAATCTGTTGCGTGTTTTACGGATAATGGATTTATTGATGATGTAGAACATTGATAAATTTTAGAATGATTTTCTGTTAGTAACGCACTGGCAGCTATTGTTAATCCTTTTGCAACATAATCTACTGGAATAATATCAAGATTATGATTTGGTTTTGCTACAAGTAAACGATATGGTGAACTTAACATTTGGATAAAAGGAGCAGTGCCATTAAAGTCTTCATTCCAGCCAGGAAATGGGTATTTTTCTGCAGATTCAACGATGCTTGGTCTAAAAATGCAAAAACGAGAATCATTTAATTTTTCAGATAAAATTATTTCTCCTAGTGCTTTAGTATAAGTATAGGTATTTGGCCATCCTAGGCGTTCTGCGCGAAGAATTCCGAGGCTAGTTAATTCTTGATTAGTTGCATTTCTGTTCCTTGCTCCAAGGCATTCTTGCATTCCAAAGTTAAACTCTTCTTGAGCAGAAAATAAGGTACCATTAGGAGATTTTTGCGAAAGCGGTTTTTCTGAAACAATACCGTCTGCCACTCCTGCTACGTAACAGGTCGAAATGTGTAAAAGCTTTGCAGATGCAGATTTTAAAATAAAGTCACAAATATTGTCCACACTTAATACATTGCTTTTTAGCATTTGATCAAGTGGAGCTATAAATCTCAAGTCTGCTGCAAAATTTAATACAATATCAACTTCGTTGAGAAGTGTTGTGTATTTTTCATTATCCATACAAAATTGATTATGGCATGCATCACCAGAAATAACTTCAAGTTTTTTTGAGTTAAATAAATTTGTACCATAGATATTACGAATATTATCAAATACAGGAGAGGTTAAATAAATTTTTTCAAATCTTGCAACGCCATCTATTTGCTTATTTGGTCTTACAAGTACAAAAATTTTTTTTACTGAAGGGACAAATTGCAAAATCATTGATAACCATACTTTACTAATGAAACCACTGCCTCCAACTACTAAAATTGTTTTATCTTGCAATATCGAGTTTACAGAGAAATTAGACAAAGACATAAACGCCATCCTTTCTTGCACATTTTTGCTGACCAATATTTGGTCTAGAGAATATTTTTTTAATTAAAAATAGAGCCACAATGAATTAAAGCAAATTAGCAAGTAATTAGGTTGGCATATTG
This sequence comes from Spirobacillus cienkowskii, assembly GCA_003339605.1. Lineage (GTDB taxonomy): Bacteria > Bdellovibrionota_B > Oligoflexia > Silvanigrellales > Silvanigrellaceae > Silvanigrella > Silvanigrella cienkowskii. The sequence goes on from QOVW01000012.1 coordinate 2,511, forward strand.
CCATTGTTCTTTCAAGTAAGAAGCAAAAAATTAAATTAAAATTGCCAAGTACCAGCAAAATTTATGTAAGGTGACAGCCAGTGTTTTGCAGGAATATTGGCGTCAGAATTTCCAGATTGAATTGTGTTAATATAACTTGTTGAAATATCTATTCCTAAGCTTCCAAGAAGAGCAAAACGTCCTGATACCATTTGTTGTGAAGACTCATAAGACATTGATGCTGCCATTTTGATTCCAAAATTCTGTTCTATTTTTTGTAATGATAAATTATCATAATTAAATAATAGTTGATTTTGTGTATAAAAAGGCTCGAGCAAAGCATAAAGTCTAAGTGGTTGTGCAAAGCCAGTTTGTGAACTATTCCAGTTTGCAACTTCAAGATGAGCTGGTAATGATATTTGATAAATCGGATATTTTTGAGAAATTCTATAAAAGTAACTTGCTGTATCTGAAAATGTATTATGGTCTGCAGAGTTTAAACTTAATGATTGGCTATTATTTGTTTTAGACTTTCCTACAAAATATGCTTCAAAAGAAAGTCCTTGTAAGTAAATTGGTGTAATAAGCTGTGAATAATTAATTTTAGTTGTGATGCCTTGGTTAGAAATATCTAATGAATTGTAACTATAATTTAATTGACGGTAGCCAATTTGAGCATTCATATAAATTTTATTTTCAACGTCTCTCAGAACTTGAAAACCGCCAAAGGCATCAATAATATATAAAGAGCCGCCCAAAGCTTTAGAATCAAACGTTTTGCGGAAGGGAGCATAAATCATACTAAAGATATCTGATCCAACAACAATACCTCGAGTCAGCCCAAATACACATTGATCTGCGCTACATAAGATTTCTGCTTCTTCTGGATAGCTTGAAGGCAAGAGTTTTTGTGCTGCAAGTGAACGTGCTTCTGAATGGATAAAGGGGCTGAGTGATTCAGAAAAATTGCTATTATTCTTAAAGAAAGAATTTTCATTTTCGCTTGGGTACAAAGAAAAGTGAACGGTTGATAGAAAAACAGAAAGGCTACTTAAGGTGATTTTAAGATTCATAATATCCTCATGTTGTAGTTTTAAATATTTTGTTTAAAATTTTTAATGAGCAACTGCTCATTTCCAGGTGTTATACAGATATTTGGTTTATAACTCAAATACGTCTTACTTCTTCGTAATTAATAGAGCAGGGGGAATAAGAAATTTATGCTTTTTTCATTAGATAATTTAATGCACTTGAATTTGGCTAATATTGATATGATTAACTTTTTAATTTTATATTGGATATTATCAGGTATTTTATCTCAGTATTTATTAATGAAAATAGATAAATTTTTATTAAATAAAAATTATTATCATACAATTGAAACAATGATGTCTAGAAGAATTTTGTATTTTATTTTTGGTGGCGCTATTCTTCCTATGCTCATTTTAATTGTTCCAGCAATATTAATTTTATCTAGATTTTTTAAGTTAATTGAATCAAAACGTAATGGAAATAAAATATGAAATTGAATCATGAATCTGAAAAATATTTGTGGAATTTTGATTTGAGGAGTTTTTTGGATAGTTGTAAAATATCTAGTCAACAAACTTTTGAGAATTTAAAAAAAATTTTAAAATATTTAGAAGATCCAATTACTCGAGTTAAGGCTCGTTGTGCATTTACAGAAATATATCAATATTTTTTATCATTAGATACAAAAGAAGATATTATTAAAATTTATAACTTTACAATAGATAAATTGATTATAGATGGTAATGAATTGAGTCCAAATTCATTGTATATTTTGCAGCTCCCAAGTATTTTTTTTCCAGAAGATTGGTCTTTTACTTTTTACGAAGGGTTAGTTAGGTGCTCTGAATCAGAATTCCATCATCGAACAATCGCTGAACTTGGTTGCGGAAACGGTTGGATAAGTATAGCCTTAGCAAAAAAAACCGCTCCGCATCAAATATATGGATTAGACATCAATCCTAAAGCAATTATTTGTGCAAAAATAAATTTATTTTTAAATGCGTTAGATAATAAAGGAAATACGTTAATTGATTCTGAAGGTAAATCAATTTTAGATAGAGTGCAGTTTCACTATTCAGATTTATTAGAATACTGTTTAACACACAAAGTGAAACTTGATAAGGTTATTGGTTGTATTCCTCAAGTTCTTGCACCAGATTCTAGTGTAATTCCAAATATTGTGCCGCAAGATCTTACGGATGAATCGCTTTATGCTTTAAGTAATTATTGTGCAAAACAAGGATATATAGAAGATCAGTTTGGTTTAGGATTAATTGCTAGAGCTGTTGAAGAATCAATTGAACTCATGAAGTCGTCTGGTAAAATTATTTTAAATTTAGGCGGAAGACCAGGTAAAGCTGTACTTGAACGACTATTTACACGTCGGGGTTTTAAAACAAATATAATTTGGCAAACCAAAATTCAACAAGCTGGAGATACAGAAATATTACCGTTGGTTGAAATAGAAAAAAATTCTTCTTATCGATTTGAGTTTTTTATGGGCTCCAATTCGCAAGAGTCAATAAGTGCAAGAACAGCTTATTTTTATACACAAAATTTTGGAAAAATTTTTCATTCATTACATGTACTCGAAGCAGAAATGCGTGATTTCCATAAAATGAAAAAAATTTTAACCTTACTAAAAAAAGATAAATATTTTGCTGCTAGAAGTGGTTTAGATTTAACTTACGGAGATCGATCATTAGTAGACGAAAAAATGTCTTTTCTTGCTAAGCTTGCAGATAAGCTAAAAAATGATGGTGCTTTAAATTATGAAAATGTAAAAGGAGATTCTTCTTTTAGAAGACATATTGCAGAATATTTTAGAACATATTGGAGAGTACCAATTACAGCAAAATGTATTTCTATTGCTCCTTCTAGAAGTTCAATAATAAAAAATATTTTTTCGATCTATGATATAAAAAAGGCAATTGTTGAAAAAGATCTCTTTAAAGAATTACCAGAAGAATGGCTTACAAATGATAACATTAATGAAAATCAAAATGTAAATGTAATTGAATCTCCAAAACAATGCGAACTTGTTTGCAAACTGATTGCAACGTTACTTCCTGATTTAGTTATTACAGGACTTAGTGATTTAGAGGTTAGAAATCAAGATGCTTTTATTCGTTTAATAGAAACAACAGAAAAATATAATTGTAGATTGGTTGTGGATTTTAGTAATGGTCTAGAGTTAACAAGTTTTCCAAAAGGAAATGGAATTTTTGATTTTTTATCAGAAAATGTATTGCCAAGTCATGTTACTTTAATTTGTGGTTTTATTTATAATAAAATTTATTCTGATTTAGAAGTTGCATTTTTATATTCAGAAAATGAATCGTTTGTTTCTGCTTTAAGTAATTCATCAGAACTAACTTATAGTAGAACATCAGTTGTTTTACAAGAATATTATAATAATATATTGTTTGATTTATTAAGTTTTCATGTAAGAAATAGTAAAAGAGGTCTTGCAAGTGATTTAAGGTCGCCTGTATTAGAAAACTTACCATTTCAAGATAAATTTCCAGGTTTTTCTTTAAAGTGTAAAAATTCATTTGCTCATATTTCTATTAAAGATAGTCATCATAACGTTGATTCAAAGACAGTTAGACTTGATTATGGTGAAAACTGTTATCCTGTACCAGAATTTGTAAAAGCTTCTGTTTTTGAAGGATTTGTAAGACAAAATATTTCTAACTCAGAGTTATTGCTTGAAAATGAGATACTAAAATTATTGTATAATCGTTTTGGAATTAATTCTATAGACGCAAATAAAATTGTTTTAGGAAATGGTATTTCATCTTTATTTGCTAGTGTCTGTGAGTTTTGTGCAGAAAAAAACTATTCTCTGTTATTGCCTGATGGGAGTTATGGTTTTTTTGAAGCGACTGCAATGTTTTATGGCTGTGAGTTAATTTCTTTTAAAACTTATATAAAAGATGATTTTAAAATTTCAGCAGTAAATTTAGAAAAAACTCTTGCAAAAGAAACCAAGCCAGTCTGGATTTTTTTAAATGCTCCAATAGTTAATCCAACTGGAGCTAAGTATTCATTAGAAGAATGTGAACAAATTTTTCAAGTTGCCGAAAAATTTAAATCGTATGTAATAATTGATACTATTTTTTCTGAGTTAGAGTATCAAAAAGAAGAGTCTTGTTATAATGTACAAAGCTTAGTAAGCAATAAGTTTCCAAATTTAAAATTTCTTTTAATGGGAGGCTTATCAAAAGAGCTTTCAAGTGGAGGATTAAGAATTGGATTTGGTTATTCTGCTAGCTCAGAAATTTTGATGGCGTTAAGAAAAAATTATTCTCATCAATTACCAGTAACAATACGTTTTGCGGCGAGAAAGATTTTTGCTATTTTGAATAATAATGATTTTGAAGTGAGTCATCATTATCAACGTCAGAGTCAGTTTTTACAAGAAAGATCAAAAAAATTAAAATTGGTACTTTCTGAAACTGGATGGGAGGTACTCAAGTCTTATGGAGGGTTGTTTTTAATTGCAAAACCAACCTATATTTTAGGAAAAGCATTAAATATTTTAAGTGAAAAAGAAAATCATTTAGTTTATATTACGGAAAGTAATATTTGTGATATTTTGTACAAACAGTTTGGATTACTTATAAACGGTCCTCAATGGACAAGATTGCCTGGTTTTTGTAGGTTTGTTTTGTCTGTTAGTGATCACGAATTTGAAAGCGCATTAGAGAAACTTAAATTATTTTGGAATAGTATAATAAAGGAGGCTTAATGGTAAAAAAAAAATTCTAAAGAAAATATTGATTCTCTATTGCATGAGAATAGAAAATTCAAACCATCTAAAGACTTTTCTAAAAGTTACATTATAAAAAGCATTTCTGAATACAAAAAAATTTACAATCAATCAATTAAAAATCCAAAATCATTTTGGAAAAAAATGGCTTTAAAAAATTTAGAATTTTTTAAAAAATGGCGAACGGTTTTTAAATGGAAAGATTATCGAGCAGAATGGTTTTCTGGTTCTGCTTTAAATGTTTCTTATAATTGTTTAGATAGGCATTTATCTTCTTCAAAAAAAAATAAAGCAGCTTTAATTTGGGAAGGAGAGCCTGGTGATACGAGAACCATAACTTATCAGCAATTGTATAATTTAGTTTGTCAATGCGCAAATATGCTTAAAAATTTAGGCTTAAAACCAGGAGATAAAGCCGCTATTTATATGCCGCTGCTTCCCGAAGCAATTGTTGCAATGTTGGCATGCAGCCGTTTAGGAATTACGCATACTGTCATATTTGGAGGGTTTAGTAGTAATTCTCTTAGAGACCGAATTCAAGATTCTGGGTGTAAAGTTTTATTTACTGCAGATGGAGTTTTTCGCAAAGGCTCTATAGTGAAGATGAAAGATATTGCTGATGATGCTTGTTTAGAAACACCCACAATTAAAAATATAATTGTATTAAATAGAACAAATGAAAAAGTAAATATGAAGTCTGGTAGAGATCTGTGGTGGCATCAATCCGTTGCGCTTCAATCAACAGAATGCCCGCCAGAACGGCTTGATGCAGAACATCCATTATTTATTTTATATACAAGTGGTACAACAGGAAAGCCTAAAGGAGTTTTGCATACAACGGCTGGTTATTTATTAGGTGCGACTGTTACTACAAAATATTTATTTGATTTAAATGACTCTGATGTTTACTGGTGCACAGCAGATATCGGTTGGATTACTGGACATACTTATGTTGTATATGGTCCATTAAGTAATGGCGCCACTGTTTTTATTTATGAAGGTTCTCTTTCATATCCTGATAATGATCGTGTTTGGAAGATTATTGCAAATAATAAAATTTCAGTTCTCTATACCGCTCCTACCGCAATTCGCTCATTTATTAGATTGGGAAATGACGGACCAAGTAAACATGATTTATCAAATCTTCGGTTATTAGGTTCTGTAGGCGAGCCCATTAATCCTGAAGCCTGGATGTGGTATCACGAGGTTATTGGCAAAAAACAATGTCCAATTGTTGATACATGGTGGCAAACAGAAACAGGTGCAGCAATGATTGCTCCTTTTCCTGGAGTTACAGTAACAAAACCAGGTAGTGCGACATTTCCTTTTTTTGGTATTGAACCAATTATTCTTAGCAAAGATGGAAAGCCAGTAAAAAAAGCAGAAGGCGGGTTATTATGCATTAAAAATCCGTGGCCCTATATGGCACGGACTATTTATGGAGATCATGAGCGATATAAGCAAACATATTGGAAACAGATTGAAGGATATTATTTTACTGGAGATGGCGCCCATCAAGATAAAGATGGGTATTTTTGGATAATGGGGCGCGTTGATGATGTTATCAATGTCAGCGGGCATCGATTAGGAACTATGGAAATTGAAAGCGCTGCTGTTCAGCATCCTTTAATCGCTGAGTGTGCTGTAGTTGGCAGACCTGATGATTTAAAAGGGCAAGCAATTGTTGCTTTTGTTACTTTAAAAAAATCAATTGAGCCAAGTAAATTACTTAAAAATGATATTTCAAATTTTATTGCAAAAGAAATTGGAAGTATTGCAAGGCCAGATGAAATAAAATTTGCAGAAATATTGCCTAAAACAAGAAGTGGTAAAATTATGAGAAGATTATTAAGAGAGCTCGCCACAACTGGTTCTATTAAAGGCGATGTAACAACTTTAGAGGATTATTCTGTAATAGAAAAATTATCAGGTAAAGATGATGACTAATTTTTTATAGCATTAAATTTTAAAATAAATTTAGTATTATCTGATTCATCATCATATTCAATCTCTCCATTATGAATTTCCATAAATTTTTTACAAATACTAAGACCTAATCCTAGTCCATTATTTCTTTTTTTATTTGTATAAAAGGGCTTCATTAAATGAGGAATTATTTCTTTAGAAATACCTTTTCCAGCATCAGTAAAGCTAATTCTAATTAAATTATCAGATTTTTTTACATCAATTTTTAGCCATTTGTGTTTTGCATCATTTTTAGCAACTGCATCACAAGCGTTTTTAATTAAATTAATAAATATTTGAATTATTTGTTCTGGGTAACAACGAAGTTCAACATTTTCGTTACAAGTTGTATATACTTTAATTTCATTAATTTTAATAATATCCTGCATCAAGTCAAGAGAGCTGTTTATAATACTAATTATTTTTTTTTCCATATCAGCTTGCTTGTTTACTGGGTATGCAAGCATTTTAATGCTTTTAATTATTTTAGCAATCATAAGACTATGAGTATATATTTTTTCGAATATTTTATGATCATTTAATAATTTTTCATTATTTGGTTGGTTTGATATTTCATTTTCTATATTTTTCTTCATTAAATATGATGAAGAAGAAATAAATGAAATATGATTATTTATATTATGAATAATTCCTGGAGTTAATTCTGATATCAGTTCTAATTGTTCTTTAGATAGTTCAAAATTTTCAGGGATATTAAGATTTTTTATATTATTATCTTTTTCAAAGAGGTATTTTTTGGTTGCATCTAAAATATCATTAATTTTAACTGGTTTGCTGAATTGCTCATTGACATCAAGATTATCAAGAGTTTCAATAGACCCAGATATGCTAAAAATAACAGGTTTATAATTTTCTATATCTTTTAGCTCTTCTATAAATTTAATGCCATTTACAACTGGTAAGTTAATGTCTGTAATAATTACATCGGGAGCATTTTTTTTGCAGATTGCAAGTGCGTCTTGCCCATTATGTGCTGTAAGAGTTTTGTAGCCTTCTCTTTCATATCTTAAAGATAGAAGCTTACATATCATAGGTTCATCGTCAACAATTAGAACTGAAGGCATAATACCTCTAAGTATTCTTAAAATTAATAAAATTTTAATACTAATTAATATCGGAATATTTCTAAAAATTTTAATAATTTTTTAAAAATCACATAATAATTTGATATTTAAGTAATTTTTTTTAAGCTTGATTGACTTAAATTTGGTTGTAGATTAAGGTTTTCTGAGAAACTGCTAGAGGCAAGCTCTAAGTAAAGGTGTAATGTTATGATATCTAAGGTTTTTTTTGTTTTGATAAATATCGGTTGTAGTATACAATTAAAGCTCTTTATATCTTCTAAATTAAATAATTTTAATCTCAACTATAATTAATTTTTCCGTAAAAAATAAATATTTTTTATTAATAAATTTTAATTTATTAATTTTTAATATTAAAAATTTAATTAAAAGGATAACTTTAATGTCTTATTTATGTTGTTTTCAGTCAGAAATAAGCGCTGATTTAAGTGTGGATCTCAAAAAAACGGAAAAACAGGCAGAATTTATAAAAAATTACTTTTCAGAATGCTTAGAAAAAAAGTTAAACTTAATGAAAATATCTTCTCCCTTATTTGTAGAATCAGGTATTGGGATTAATGATGATTTAACTGGAATTGAGCCACCTGTAAAGTTTCAAATCCCAGCTTTATCAACAAAAAAAACAGTGGAAATTGTTCAGTCTTTAGCTAAATGGAAGAGGCTGATGTTAAAAAGATACGATTTTAAAATTGGAGAGGGTTTGTATACCGATATGAGGGCAATCAGACCCTGCGATAAAATTGATGCAACGCATTCAGCATATGTAGACCAATGGGACTGGGAAATTTGTATTGATGAGGAGCATAGAAATATCGATTATCTTAAAAAAATTGTTAATGATATTTATGATTCTATTAAGTTAACAGAGTTAAAACTTTGTAACAAGTTTTCAGAAATTAAGGCAAAGCTTCCTGAAAAAATTACTTTTATTCATTCTGAAGAATTGTTAGGGATGTATCCAAATTTAAGCCCAATAGAAAGAGAAAGAGAAATTTGTAAGATTCATGGAGCTGTTTTTTTAATTGGAATTGGAGCGCCACTGTCTAATGGAAAACCCCATGGAACAAGAGCTCCAGATTATGATGATTGGTCAACGCCTTCTGAATTTGATTTTAAAGGTTTAAATGGAGATATTTTATTGTGGAATTCAAAATTAGAATGTGCATTTGAATTGTCGTCAATGGGGATTCGTGTTAATGCAGAAGCACTGCAGAAGCAGTTACAATTAACACGTCAACAAATTCGCAGTGTGCTATATTTTCATACTGAATTGTTAAGTGAACGTTTGCCGAGCGCAATTGGTGGAGGAATAGGTCAATCCCGATTGGTAATGTTATTATTAGATAAATTACATATATCTGAAGTACAGGCATCAGTTTTTAAACTGTGACTGGATTTTTCTTATTAATTTGATTTCAACCTAATTAATTTTTAGAAATTTTTCTTGTAAAAATAAAGAATAAATTATTATATTATAGTTAACTTCTAAATATTTTAGTAGTTAACTTTTTAATGTTACACTAAAATATTTAATTTAAATTAATTTATTATATTTAGTATTGTAAAAATTATCATGAGGGGTTTTATAAATAAATAAAATGAACAAAACTCAAGTAAAAAGATACCTTTTGAAGTATAGAAATTCATTAGAAGGTTATGCGTTAAAAAATAAATTAATTTTTGATAATTTAAATATTATTGAGAATGAAAATTCTTTATTTTTATCTATTAGAGATACACTTGAGTCAGGATTTTTTGATAATAATAACTTATCTACTTCTTCTTTTGTTTGGAGTTCAAAAGAGTTTGAAAAAATATTTTATTCAAAATCAATGAATCTCAATCAATTTTTATTGTTTAATAAAAATAATGACTTCCTTAACTGTCATACATTTAAGATGTTAGAAAAATTAAATTATATTAGTGATAATTATGAGCGTGAATTTGATACTAATTGTTTATATTTATTAGGACCATTTTTAACATGGCATGGAAATTTTGGTGAATCTAGTATCCCGATTTTTAAAATTCCAGTATCATTAATTAAAGATGATGGTCAAAATTTTAAATTAATTTTTACAAAAAGACTTCTAAGGTTTAATGAAACTTTATTATTTCATTTAAGAAATTTTTTTAATATTAATATTGAAATTGAAAAAGAATTTTTATCTCCAAAATATGCGTTACATTATTTATGCGAACTGCTTAGAAAAAATAATATTGATTGCCAGTATTTAAGATATAAATATGAAACTAAAGATTATAATTCCAATTTTAATCAGTTTTTAATTTATGATTTTATGAATATAAGTGTTTTGGATGCTGATAATTATCAATTATATTCTGACTATAAAAAAATTATTGGAGATAGTTGTGATAATAATTTAATATATAATGCTGTTGCAAAAAAAATTATAAAAAAAGAAGATGGCGAATTTAACTATGACAATATAAGAAAAAGTAGTCAGTTATTTCCTTTATATTTTGACTCAGATCTTAGTAGTTTGATTAAAAAATTAACAAAAGAAGATTCTATTATTGCTAAATTCCCCGCGGGCAGTGAAAAAATTAGTATTATTACAAATTTAATTATTAAGTATTTAAGTAACTATAAAAAAATTCTTTTTATTTCAAATAATAATAAATTTATAAAAAATATTTATTCAAAAATCTCTGAAATGAAGTTAAATAATAATATTTTAGTATCATCAGATAATATTCAATGTTTTTCTGATATTATGAAGCAGTTTGAAAAAAAGTATATAGTAGAAGATAATCTTAATTTTAATGAAGATTATTTGTATAATAAAACTTACGAAATAGATAAAGAAATATTTCATTATAAGAAATATTTTAGGATATTAAATAAAAATCATGAAAAAAGTGGTTTAAAAAATATTGAAGTTATTAATAAAGCATTTTATGCGCAAAATGAATTGTATGATCAAAATATATACAAAAAATTAGGAAATATAAAATGGAGTGTGCTTTCAGGTCTGTTGCTTGATATTGATGATATTCAGTATTTTTATAACAAGCTTGATAATAACTTAGATAGTCCATGGTTATTCAAGCAATTTGATATTTCAAAAAAGGCCGAAGTTTATGATAGTCTGGTATGTATTTATAATACTATAATTAACACAAAAAATATTATATTTAATTTAAATGAAGAACTTAATAATTTAATAAAAGATGAAAAATCTAAAGATATTATTGAAAATTATTATGATCTCGTTATTAATGGAACTAGATTTTTTGATATTTCATATGAATATAAAAAATTATGGGAAGATGATACAAATATTTTTAAATATTTACAATTTATTATAGAAAAATTAGAAGATTTTATTAATAGCGCAAAAGAGTGGAGCAATATTTTTAATCAAATAAAAGATGAAGTTTGTTATAATAATATAGATAATTTAGAAGATATTTTTTCTCAAGAAAAAAATATATTAAAGTTTTTTTCTATAAAGCATTGGAAAAATAAGAATATATTAAAAAAAATCTGTAGTAATTGCGAAAGTTTTGAAACTTTTTTAAATACTTATAAAGTTTATGAGTTTAAAAAAGAAAATATTATTGATATTTTTAATAAATTAAATTTTAGTTTTTATTTTGATAGCAATGATATAAATGCATTTACACAATATTGTAATAATGTATTAAAAAATTTAAAAAATATATACGAGATTTTTCAAAATCTTGCAATAGTTTTGAGTGACAAGCATTATCTAGAAATTACAAGTTCATATTATGGCTATAAGAATGTTACATCAACTATTAAAGAAATTTATGATATAAAATGCAAAATAGAAAAAATGAATCAATTGATTAATTGTGAATGGGAAAAAATATCTTTATTTATAGATGAAAAACAAATTAGTGCTAGCAATACAGATGAAAAAATTAACTTTATCAAGATTTTGATTGAAAAGTATGATGATATTGATTTTATACATCAATATAATAAAATTATTTTTAGTATAAATAATAAATGTTTTCTATTTGATTTAGATTTAGATGTGATTAAGTTATTACTCAATTATAACGGCAAATGGAAAGACATTGTTTTTTCAAGCGTAACAATTGGTTGGTTAAAAGAAATATATGAGAATTTTCCTGATATCAAGATTTATGGTAAAAATTTGATAAGTAATTCTACTTGTGTTATTAAAAATAATGAAGAAGAATTATATCAATTTATACTAGATTATCATCAATATAAATTTAATGAATACTCTCAAAAAATTAGTGATAACTGTTTAAACAATAAATTTGAAAACATGTTTTCTTCATTTGACTTTTCACCTTCAGTTTCTAGTATCACCTCCGAAGAAATGGAGTTACTTCTGCAAATTAAACCATGTTGGTTTGTAAATTTAAATGATGTGAGTAAGGTTGTTCCACTTATAGAGGGAATGTTTGACTTAGTAATTTTAGATGTAGTAAAACCATCAGGTTTAAATAAAATTATTCCATGCATCTATAGAGCAAAAAAAGTTTTACTTACGTGTCATGAATTTGAAAACTTTAATGCAACAAATGAGTATGAAAAAAATTTTATTGAAAATTCTTCTTCAGTATTTTTTAAATGGGTAAATTCTGATTATAATGAATCACTTATAACTTTTGCAAATTATGCTTTTTACGATTTTAAACTTTTTGTTCCACCAAAGCCTTCTTTGTATTTTATTGAGAACGATTTACATTTAATAGAAATAACTTCCGATCGAAATGAATTGGATGAACTTGCTAAATATTTTTTTAATATGATTATTCATTATCCAAATCAGTCATACGCTGTAATTACAAGTTGCGCAGAAAGAACATTTTTATTTATAAAACTTATAAAAAATATTATTGCATCAAATCCTAGCTTTTCTTGGATATTGGAAAGAATTAATTGTAAAAATGATAATTATAAAAATAAATGTATTATAGTTAAAAGTATTGATGATTTATATTTAGAAAAATTTGATGTTATATTATTATCGTTAGGAAATAATGATAATACATGTAAATCAACTAGATTTGATGATTTAAAAATATTTAATACAAATAATTCGGCTAAATATATTCATAAAATTATTGCTAGTGTAAAGAAAAGAATGATTTTATTTACTTCTGTAAATATTGATGCAATCGATACAAGCGAGAAAGCGTTTTTATTAAATTCGGATCAATGTATTTGTGGACGATTTTTAAAATATTTTAAATTTTTATCGCTAGGACAAGTAGAAGAATCAATCAATATTCTTAAGTCTTTTAAAAGAGATAAAAATATTAGTTTAAATAAACAGAATGAATTTGCTTTGTTTGTAAAACATAAGTTAGAAGACTTGGGTTATAAGGTATCTGAAATGGTTGGGTTGAATAACATTTATATGGATCTTGCGATCAGGCATCCATTGTACCCTGAGAAGTATATACTTGGTATTGAATGCGATAATGGAATACTTCATTCGAGCTTAAATGTAATGGATTATATTAATATTAGATCAAATTTACTGAAAAAAGTCGGTTGGTATATTGAAAAAATTTATTGTCTTGACTGGCTAAAAAATTCTGAAAAAGAAATTGATAGGATTGATGGTATAATTAAAAAGATAATTTTAAAAGAGTTGATTGAAACTTCAGAGAAGCTTGATTTAGAACACATTCAAGAAGAGAATAATACAACTACGAGTATAAACGATTTGCAGTTATATTTATAAAATATTATATTTTTAAGGAATAAAACATGTTAAAAAATCTTGTTCCTGTTGGAAATATTGAAGATAAATGGCAACAGCATGTATTTGACTGCAAGTTGGTGAGTCCGGCAAATCGAAGAAAGTATTCTGTAATTATTGTGGGCACCGGTTTGGCCGGAGCTTCTGCTGCGTCTTCTTTGTCTGAAGCGGGTTACAATGTTAAATCATTTTGTCTCCAAGATTCGCCGCGCAGAGCACATTCTATTGCTGCTCAAGGTGGAATTAACGCGGCAAAAAATTATAAAAACGATGGAGATTCTATTTATCGTTTTTTTTATGACACATTAAAAGGTGGCGACTTTCGTGCTCGTGAAGCAGGTGTCTATCGACTGGCAGAACTATCAACACAAGTGATTGACCACTGTGTTGCGGTCGGTGTTCCATTTGCAAGGGAGTATGGAGGCTATCTTGATAACCGTTCATTTGGTGGCACACAAGTAGAACGAACCTTTTATGCGCGAGGGCAAACAGGGCAACAGTTGTTGCTTGGTGCATACCAGGGCATGATGAGAGGTGTTGCCGAAAATAAAATACAGTTGTTTCCTTATAAAGAAATGCTTGATGTTGTTTGTATTAGTGGAAAAGCACGCGGGATTGTTGTGCGTGATTTAATTACTGGCAACATAGAAGCTCACTGCGCAGATGCGGTGATTTTGGCTACTGGTGGTTATGCAAATTTATATTATTTATCGACCAATGCTAAGCCATCTAATGTTACAGCTATTTGGCGTGCTTATAAAAATGGTGCTTATTTTGCCAATCCTTGTTTTACTCAAATTCATCCAACATGCATTCCAATTTCTGGTAGTAAGCAATCAAAATTAACTTTAATGTCAGAATCTTTAAGAAATGATGGTAGAATATGGGTGCCAAAGATTAGAGATGATAAACGTCATGCAAAAGAAATTTTTGAAACAGAAAGAGATTATTTCTTAGAGCGCAATTATCCAAATTTTGGAAACTTAGTGCCAAGAGATATTGCTGCTCGTGCAGTAAAGAGAATGTGTGATGATGGTTTTGGGGTAGGTGAGTCGGGATTATCTGTTTATTTAGATTTTAAAGATAATATTTTATTGTATGGACAAGAAAAATTAATTCAAAAATATGGTAATCTTTTTGAAATGTATGAAAAAATTGTAGGAGATGATCCGCGTCAGACCCCAATGCGTATTTATCCTGCGGTGCATTATACAATGGGAGGGCTTTGGATTGATTACAACTTAATGTCATCATTGCCTGGTTTGTTTGTGCTTGGAGAAGCCAATTTTAGTGAGCATGGGGCAAACCGACTTGGTGCGAATGCTTTGCTACAGGGATTGGTTGATGGTTATTTTATTATTCCTGTAACCTTGGGGAATTATCTGGCAAATACAAATTTTGATACAGTCTCTTTGCAACATGATTCTTTTAAAGAAAAGATTGAAACTACAAAGTTATTTGTACAACGCTTGATTCGTATTCAAGGTAACCAACTTGCTGATGAGATTCATGAAAAACTTGGCAGAGTGATGTGGAATGCTTGTGCAATGTCGAGAAGTCGAGAAAAGTTAACGGATGCATTACAAGAAATTACAAGAATTAGAGATGAGTTTTGGAATGATGTAAAAATTCCGCAAGATACAAAGACCATAAATCAAGAATTAGAAAAAGCTGGAAGAATTGCTGATTATATTGAACTTGCAGAACTTATGTGTCGCGATGCGCTTGAGCGAGAAGAATCTTGTGGCAGCCATTTTCGAGAAGAGCATCAAAACGATTTTGGAGATCCACTACGCAATGATCAAGATTTTTCTCATATTGCTTGTTGGAAGTATTTGGGAGAAAATAAATTGCCCGTAAAATTAATTGAAAAATTAAATTTTGAAAGCTGTCAGCCTTCTTCTCGAAATTATTTGTAGTTATAAAGTAAGCGCCAGTATAAAATTTCAGAAAATTTTTTTATAGGTTGATAAAAATAAATAAAGAAAAAAGTAATTTTAATTTTATTCCTGTGGCAATAAGGCATGATTGTGCTTAACACAGTACAACATGAAGATGAAACAAAAGATAAGTCAATTAATAATAAAATTTTAGATCATAGTGAAATTAAAATTGAAATAAAAAAAGGAAGTGTTACTGAAATTCCAACTACAATATTGCCTAACTGGTTGCCTCACCCATTGATTTTAAAATCACTCCCGCTGCAACTCACGACTTAACTGCTGTTAAGAACGGTTTTTTAAACTTTAAACATTCTCAAATCTTTGCCGATCGCGCTTACTGCGACAAATTAACTAAAAAAAATTTGATTAAAATAAACTCAAAATTACACACCCCAATTAAACTCTCTCGAAGTAAAAGAACTCTTTCTAGTGATGAAAAAGTTTATTCAAAATATGTCAGTTCTATTCGGCAGTCCATAAAAATCCTTTTTAACTGGTTAATTGAATCCAGCGGTATTCAAATCGCATCAAAAGTTCGATCGACTAAAGGCCTTATCGTCCATGTTTTCGGACGGTTTTCTGCCTGCCTGTTTAACTACTTGTTTAAATTCTAGTTGATCTCTTTTAACTATTAACTGGCATCAATAATTTGTTTTATTCCAATGGTATCCTGTAATTCTATTAATTTTTTATCTTTCTTCATGGTGTGACTGAGGCGCTTACGATTTTACTTGAAATTTAATTTTTTCAGGCCAATGTAACAGCTGATTTTATCAGTAAGTTATATTGCATAAACCACGAAATTGAGACAAGAAATTAAAAAAAATGTTAATAGTTTTTAATTTCTTGTCCACTTTGTCGATAAGATATCTACCAGTTTTGGTTTGTTTAATTTTGACTGAGTCGCAATTTTGTAGGAGGTTTTATTATGAGAGTATTTAACGCTAAGTTTTTTTTCATATTTTTTACCTTGTGTTTATTTTCTATAAAAGGTCAAGCTCAAGAAGGAAATAGTTACTCAAATAGTTACTCAGTAGGACCTGGTAATTACACTGCCGCATGTTATGGAGGTCAAGTAGGAGCTGGAGCGTTGTATTGTCCTTCTGCGGGTGCAGGGGTTAGTTATATGTCAACAAGTAATTATGGTTTTGGTTATTTTATTGTTGGGGGCACAATGTCTTTTGCGGTCAGTCCAAAAGATTTAGTTGGGCGTCCAATAACTGCTAAGGGTGGTGGATATTTCTATGTGCACATTGATTTTTGGGATCAAATTACTGGAGAAAAAGTGGCATGGTTTAATGGTGGTGGTATAGTTGCTGGTGGTTTTACTGATTTTGGGTCTTTTCACTAGTTGACATTCTCCCCTTTATTCATAGAGGGGATTCCTTAGATAAAAAAGAAAAACTAGCTAGAATTTTTCTTTGTACGAGTCGGCCTATCATGCCCGATAGGTAACATGTTCTTGTATGCGTTGAGTATGTTTATACTCGCATTGACATCACGATCGAAGATCGTTTTGCACTTTTCACAAGTCCATGTACTGACTCCAAGCTCGATCCGTGGTAGTATTTCACTACACTTTGAGCACGTCCGAATTGAATCTCTTTCTGAAATTTCTTTGTATATTGAAGCAGCTCTAAAGGCTTTGTAACGCAACATATTTTTAAATATTCCTATTCCCGAATCGAGGGATATTCCTGCTAGTTTTTTATTGCGATTCATGAACTTACAAGGAACATCACCAACAACAATGAGAGAACATTTTTTAACAAGTTTTGTAGGCTCTTTATGCAAATAGTCTTGCCTGATATTAGCAACTTTTGCATGTAGTTTTCGTTCTTGTTTTGCTTTTGGAAGAGAATGATATTTAATTCCAATATCAATTCCTATTTTTTTATCGTCTGTTCTATGAATTGATATTTGCTCACTTTTAAAAGTGACATTAAGGAACCAACGCCCAAGTTTATCTTGACAAAAAGAACCTGTTTTTATTTTTGCATCTTCTGGTAGTTCTCTTGAATTCCAAAAAGAAAATTCATTTTTATTATAAGATATTTTTCCATTATGAATTTTAATTGCTGATGATTTAAATGGCACCCATCCCAAAAATTTTTTCCCACGCCAACTCAATAGTGTTTTAAATTGTTTTCTTCTTGTGATGTATTCTTCAGAAACAAATTGTAATGTTTGAGAATGTAATTCTAATTCTTTTGAGCTTCCACTTACAAGATTATTTATTTCAAATTTGGTTAAAAATTAAGGGATAGAAGCTGTTTCAGCTGATTTTTTATCAGCAATTAATTTAACGGGATCATTTTTAAGAGCTTCTTTTTGAGTTTGTTTGCAATAATTCCACACTATATTTACAGAGCGAGACATTTGAGATAGCACTCTATTTGCTTTCCCTGAATCTTTAATTCTGTAGTGATATGTTGTTATCAAATATTACAAAATCCTTTAACTTAAAAAAGAATTATACATCAAAGTTACAAGTAAAGCCAACTTACGACAAGCAAAATTCCTATCGCCATTTTGCTTGCCTCGTCAGGCTTTCAATGCAACCTTGCACCTTTTGGTGCTGCGGTATTTTCAGCTTGCTTATATCCTCGCTCTGAAGAACGAGGTTTTACGCTCGGTGCGATAAAAACCCAATTTTATCTATGATGCCCTATCGCTGAGGTCAGCAACGGTGTATTAAAATTAAGAAAATATGTACATTAGGAGATATAAGCCTTGTTTGAACAGACTTTTAAAAATATAGACGACATCCTACACAAAGACGCCGGTTGCGGTAGTGAACTTGATTACGTTGAACAAACTTCATGGATTCTATTTCTTAAATATTTAGATGATTTTGAAAAAGATAAAAAAACTGCTGCCGAACTTTCCGGTAAGCAACATAATGCGATTATTGACAAGAAATTTAGTTGGGGTGTTTGGGCCGCACCCAAAGGAAAAGATGGAAAATTAGACCATCACAGAGCTCTTACAGGAGATGATTTAAAAGATTTTGTAGACCTCAAGCTTTTTCCTTATTTAAAAAAATTTAGAACTGATGCCGAAGCGCCCGACACCATTGAATATAAAATTGGTGAAATATTTAGTGAGCTAAAAAATCGAGTACAAAGTGGTTATAATTTGCGAGAAGTCATTAACCGAATTGATGAGTTGCGTTTTCGTTCTCATGCTGAAAAACATGAAATGTCTCACTTGTACGAAGATAAAATTCAGAACATGGGCAATGCTGGTAGAAATGGCGGAGAATATTATACACCCCGCCCGCTTATTAAGACTATTGTAAAAGTAGTTGCTCCTACTATTGGAAATAAAATTTATGATGGCGCAGTGGGCTCTGCAGGCTTCTTATGTGAAGCATTTGAGTATTTGAAAGAAAGCAAACAACTGACCACTAAAGATATTGAAATACTTCAAAAGAAAACTTTTTACGGAAAAGAAAAAAAATCTCTCGCTTACATTATCGGCGCTATGAATATGATTTTACATGGAGTTGAAGCGCCAAATATTGTTCACGCCAATACCCTTGCTGAAAACTTATCTGATATTCAAGAAAAAGATCGCTACGATGTTGTTTTGGCAAACCCTCCTTTTGGTGGCAAAGAACGCGCAGAAGTCCAACAAAATTTTCCAATTAAAACAGGTGAAACTGCATTTTTATTTCTTCAGCATTTTATTAAAATTCTAAAAGCTGGAGGAAGAGCGGGGGTGGTTATAAAAAACACTTTTTTATCTAACACCGACAATGCTTCTGTGAGTTTGCGTAAATTAATATTGGAAAGTTGTAATCTGCACACCGTGCTTGAGCTTCCAGGCGGAACTTTTACAGGCGCTGGTGTTAAAACTGTAGTTTTATTTTTTGACAAAGGTTCTTCAACAAAAAAAATCTGGTTTTATCAGCTTAATCTTGATCGAAATCTTGGGAAAACAAACCCACTAAATGAAAATGATTTAGCTGAATTTGTAGCGCTACAAAAAACAAAAGCGGAGAGTGAAGATTCTTGGAGCTTAAATATTTCCGATGTGGATAAGTCTACATTTGATTTGTCAGTTAAAAATCCACATAAAAAAAACGAAAAAGCCTTAAGAAGCCCCGAAGAAATATTGGATGAAATCGTGATGCTTGATGCACAAAGTATGCAAGTACTTAAAGCCGTTCGGGGGCTTTTATGAATAAGAAGTTGCCTGAGGGCTGGGAAGTTAAGAAGTTGGGGGAGGTTTGTAAGATTAAACCCACCAAGAATGAAGCAAGAGCAAGATTAAGTGATAATGATCTCGTTTCTTTTGTTCCTATGGAAGATTTGGGAATATTAACCAAGAGTTTCACTGTTACGAAGGAAAGGCTTCTGAAAGAAGTTTTGGGTAGCTACACATATTTTGCAAATGATGATGTTTTGCTCGCGAAAATTACCCCGTGTTTTGAAAATGGAAAAATTGGTATTGCTCGAGATCTAAAAAATGGTGTGGGTTTTGGTTCAAGTGAATATATTGTTTTTCGATCCAATGGAACTTTAATTTCCGATTATTTATATTATTATCTTGTTCGAGATGAGTTTCGGGCAGAAGGCGCTAATGTAATGACTGGTGCCGTGGGTCATAAACGTGTTCCAAAAGAATTTGTTGAAAACTTAAAAATTCCTTATCCAACATCACTTATAGAACAAAAAAATATCGTTTCCATTCTAGACGAAGCATTTGCCGCCATTGCTTCAGCAAAAGAAAATGCAGAAAAGAATCTGAAAAATGCGCGTGAACTTTTTGATTCTTATTTGGAAAGTGTTTTTGCAAATCCTGGAGAAGGGTGGATAACTTGTAACCTAGGCGATTATATTAAATTTATCGATTATAGAGGAAAAACACCTGAAAAAACGGAAACAGGTGTACGATTGATTACAGCAAAAAATATAAAGAACGGTTTTTTAAAAAGAACACCGGAGGAATTTATAGCTTTTGACGCTTATGATTCATGGATGACTCGCGGTATACCAAAAAAAGGTGACGTTTTATTTACAACAGAAGCGCCACTTGGAAATGTTGCACAGTTAGATACTGATGAGAAAGTTGCATTTGCTCAAAGAGTTATAATATTACAGCCAGATGAAAAGAAAATAGATCAAACATTTTTGAAATATCTTCTACTTTCTGATTCATTAAGACAGAAAATTTTATCAAAAGGAACTGGTGCGACAGTTCAGGGGATAAAAGCAAGTTTATTAAAAAAGATTCCAATATTACTCACTGGACTCCCAGAACAAAAAAATATTGTTTCCATTCTAGACGAAGCATTTTTAAAAACAAAACGACTCGAATCCATCTACCAACAAAAAATCACCGCACTAGATGAACTAAAAAAATCAATCTTAGAAAAAGCATTTAGCGGAGAATTAAAAAAAAAGACTTTTCAAAAATCCTTTAGCGAGGAATTAAAAGAGGCATTGCTATGAACGAAGCTGAAACCAGAGCAGAACTTATCGATCCCAAATTAACCTCTAGTGATTGGGGTGTTGTTGAAGGATCAAAAGTTCTTCGTGAATTCAAAATAACTGCGGGTAAAATTCAAACTGGCGGAGGGCGATCGAGACCTCTTATTGCAGACTATGTTTTGGTTTATCAAGGTCGAAAATTGGCTATTATCGAAGCTAAAAGCAGTGATTTTGAAGTTGGTGAAGGCATTGCGCAAGCGAAAAATTACGCGAAAAAACTGCAACTTGATACTACATATTCAACTAATGGACTTGATATTTATCAAATTTGCATGAAAACAGGTGTCGAAGGTTTGGTGTCTAAATTTCCAACTCCAGACGAACTTTGGAACATGACTTTTGCAATTGAAAATTTATGGCGCGAAAAGTTTAATCAAGTTCCATTTGAAGATGTTGGGGGATCTAAAGGAGCCCGTTATTATCAAGAAATTGCCGTCAACAACGTTATGGCGGCAATTAGTGATAAAAAAGAACGTGTTTTACTCACCTTGGCAACTGGTACAGGAAAAACATTTATTGCCTTTCAAATTGCCTGGAAATTGTTTCAGACGCGTTGGAATTTAAAGCAGGATGGTTTGTGTAGGCCGCGTATTTTATTTTTAGCCGATAGAAATATTTTAGCAGACCAAGCCTTTAACGCTTTTTCTGCATTTCCAGAGGACGCCCTTGTACGCATTAATCCCGAAGAGATTGGAAAAAGAGGTTGTGTTCCCACAAACGGAACTATTTTTTTTACAATCTTTCAAACATTTATGAGCGGTAAAGATAATAAGCCTTATTTTGGAAAATACCCCCCAGATTTTTTTGACTTTATTATTATCGATGAGTGCCATCGTGGCGGTGCAAATGATGAAGGTAATTGGCGGGGAATTCTGGAATATTTTTCGCCAGCGGTTCAACTTGGATTAACAGCAACCTCAAAACGTAAAGATAATGCAGATACCTATAAATATTTTGGAGAACCTGTTTATGTTTATTCACTTAAAGAAGGTATCAACGATGGTTTTCTTACCCCATTTAAAGTGAAACGAATTAAGACAACTTTAGATGATTATGTTTACACCTCTGATGATAAAATAATTGAAGGGGATGTTGAAACAGGAAAACTCTATGTTGAAGAAGATTTTAATAAAATTATTGAGATTAAGGAACGTGAAGCCAAGCGCGTTAAAATAATGCTTGATGATGTCGATCAAACCGAAAAAACAATATTGTTTTGCGCAAATCAAACGCACGCGCTTGCTATTCGTGATTTAATTAATCAGTTTAAAAAAAGTAAAGATCCAAACTATTGCGCCCGCGTTACTGCAAATGATGGCAAATTAGGTGAGCAATATTTAAAAGAGTTTCAGGATAATGAAAAAACAATACCTACTATGTTAACCACATCACAGAAGCTTTCTACTGGCGTAGATGCAAGAAATGTTCGTAATATTATTCTGTTGCGCCCAGTGAATTCTATGATTGAGTTTAAACAAATTGTGGGGCGCGGGACGCGTCTTTTTGATGGGAAAGACTTTTTTACAATCTACGATTTTGTAGATGCAAGTAAAAATTTTTTAGACCCAGAATGGGACGGAGAACCTTTAGAGCCTGTTATATCAGTTGAAGAAAAATCAGATTTTGTTTCTGCTGAAAAGAAACAAAATTTAAAAAAAGAATCTTCTGAGCTTGCGACTGAATCAAAGAAAAAAGTGAAAATAAAGTTACGTGATGGAAAAGATCGTGAAATTCAGTTCATGATTGTAACTTTATTTTGGGGTCCAGATGGTAAACCAATTTCATCAGAAGAATTTTTACAAAATCTTTATGGTGCATTGCCAGAATTTTTTAAAAATGAAGATGAGTTACGTGAAATTTGGTCAAATCCAATGACTCGAAACACACTGCTTGTAAAACTCGCTGATGCTGGTTACGGAAAAGATGAACTCACTACTTTACAAAAATTAGTCAATGCAGAAAATAGCGATTTATTTGATGTTCTGGAGTATGTTTCTTTTGCAATGAAGCCCATTACAAGAAAAGAAAGAGTTGCTAGAGCTCAGTCCAATATTTTTGCTCTCTTAAATATTAAGCAAAAAGAATTTTTGGAATTTGTTTTATTTAAATATATAGAATCAGGCGTTGATGAACTTGATCAAGATAAGTTGCCAGCTCTTTTGACTCTGAAATACGGCTCATTTGAAGATGCTAAAATTGAATTGGGTGATGTTCAAAATATTCGCTCAATTTTCATTGATTTTCAGAAACATTTATATCATCAAATCCAAGTATAAAAACAACTCATTTCTTGTTTATAATGCCAGTTAATAGCTAAAAACATCAACTAGAGTTTGAACAAATAGTTAAACAGAGAGGCAGAAAATCGCCCGAAAACATGGACAATGAATCTTTTATTAGAACGAACTTGTGATGCGATTTAAATTCAACTAGATTCAATTAACCAGTTAAAAAAGGATTTCTATAGACTGCCGAAGAATAAACTTTTTCATCACTGGAAAGATTTTTTTGCTTTGAGAGAGTTTAATTGGTTTGTGTAATTTTGAGTTTATTTGATTCAAATTTTTTTTGGTTGATTTGTCACAGTAGGCGCGATCGGCAAAGAGTTGCGAATGTTTAAAGTTTAAAAGATCGTTCTTAATAGCAGTTAAGTCGTGAGTTGCAGCACGAGTGACTTTAAGGGAAATTGGGGTAGCAAATTTTTTATTTCAAAACAAAGCAGAGAGATGAAGTTTTAATCCGTAGTAAAACTTATCTTTTGAAGAGCAATAGCCAATAGCAGAGATATCTTTTGCGGTATTGCACTTGTGCGCCCGAAAACCGGTTGTGAGCATAATAGGTAAAGAGTCAATAAGAATAAAAGGTTGAGACTTTGTTTTAGGGATTTTAAATTTATTATTTTTTAAAATAAAGTTTGCAAGTTCAGGAAAAAGTTTACTTAAGCTATTAAGCCTTGATAAAAATCCTTTATAAGAAGGCAAGTGAGGAAACCAGTTTGGAATAAAATCTTTAGTGAAGTTAAAAATAGCTTTTATATTTTTTTGTTTCCTTAAAACTCCAAAGATGTAAATAGTAACGACTTATTGTTCTGTGAACGAAGAATTTGAGTTTGAACTAATTTTTAAAAAAGATGTTAAAGGCAGTTGAGAAAAGAAATCGCAGATAGTAATGGTATACAGTGATGAGTTGGCTCTGCCAGTCCATTGGTAGCTTCTTTGTTAATTTGTTTTTGCAAAAATTATTTAACAAATAGGAGCTATTTATTCAAGTCTCACAATAATTTTCTCAACTATTAACTGGCATTACTCAGCATAGTTTTGTAATTGATTTTAAAGGAATTTCTATGCTTAAAAAGTTTTTGGTATTTTTGGTTGTTTCTCTTTCTCTCTTTTCGTGTTCAAAACAAACAAATCATAAAGATTACAAAAAAAAATATTACAATGATACCAATCAGACTGATAAAGCAAATTTGTATTCAGATAATATAAATTTTGAAAATGAAGTAAAAAAATTAGTGACAACAATTTTTCAGGATATTTTTCCGCATAAAAAAAATGTAAATACAGCAAGGCTTCTTAGATCTGTAAATAGTTCGGGTAATAGTGATGAATTGCACGATAATTTAAGAAGATTGTTTGATGCGCAGAAGGATTATCATACACTTTATTTTGATGAAAATAAGCCTACAAAATATGGATTTCTTTCGAGTAATTTACAAATTTCTAGTGTTACTGATGATAAAAAAGAATTATTTTTAATATCTGATATTAATTTTACAAATAAGTATGATTTAAATACGGTATTGAAGCAGTTTAAAGTGGGTGATGTTATTGTAAGTGTTAATAATGAAACTCCGCAGTGGAGAATTGCGAGTATTTTAGACAATAACCTTGGCGCCAATAAAGCAGCAAAAAAAAGTAGAGCATTAGAAAGTTTTTTTGAATCAAAAGTTCCAATGGGTTATTGTGTTGTGGTTTTTAGAGATGGGCAATATTTTAGTGTTGATATTCCTTCCTATATTCCTTCTGAAATTAGCTTTGTGTATTCATTTTTGTTTAAAAATATACAAGGTAGAAACTGTGATGATGATCTAAATGATGATGTAAATGATGTTGATGTAAATGATGTTGATGTAAA
>QOVW01000013.1 GCA_003339605.1 Spirobacillus cienkowskii
TCGGGTGTTCGTGCCCGTTACGACGCCAAACGCAAGTTTAAACACGATTATGTCACGGGGCTGGATACGGCGAAGAGGGTAAAGTGCGAGGGGTTAAAAAAATGGCTAAAAAGCTTCTTTTAGCTGGAGTTTCTTTAGAAATTATTCAAAAAGCATCTGGACTATCGCTCACTGAAATTCAAAACCTACAAAACAGCTAAAAAAAATGCCGATCCAAAAAAATTATCAGGATTATAAAAAATTTCGCAATAAAACTACCTGATAATTTTTTCATTAAAAAACATAAACATTTCAAAAAATTCTTTATTAAAATAGATATCCAAAAATATAAATGATTTTAAATAGAGACTGCGCAAAAATGGAAACTTAGAGAAACTTTGGTTTTCAGATATATGATATCGAATCTCGCAGTACTTACCCCGGTTTTTGAGAAGTTCCCTCAACTAGTAATTTTAAATATTTTACATATGCAAATCTACGGTAACGTGCTTGTCCTGTAATCTCTTTTATTATCCCTAATTTAACCATTTTATTAATTGAGCGCTGAATTGTTGGAATAGTGGTATTAAGACTTTTAGAAAGTGAGGGCACACTTTGAATTGGCATACGGCATATTTTATCAAATATTTGATTCATAATAGGAGATGGCTTGGAGTCATTTATTTTCATACGATCAGAACTATGTAATTTTACAATATTTTGAGCTGTTATCACCGCGGACTCCGACGTTTCAATAATTCCTCGCAGAAAAAATTTAATCCAATTTTCGTAATCGCCATGAGTACGAATACGATTTAATCTATTGTAATATTCTGTACGGTTAGCTTTTAAAAAATAACTTAAATATAAAAGAGGTTTTTTTAGTAAATTCCAATCGCAAAGAAGTAGGGTAATTAACAACCTCCCAACTCTTCCATTACCGTCTAAAAACGGGTGAATTGTTTCGAACTGAGAATGAATTAGCGCTGCCTTTACAAGCAAAGGCAAGTTTTTTTCATAATGAATAAACTTTTCTAGCTCACCCATACAGTTTTCTACTTCATGTGGAGGAGGCGGTATAAAATCAGCAGTTTCAAGGGTTGCACCCAGTCTTCCAAGCCAATTTTGTGTTGTGCGATATTCGCCAGGTATTTTGTTTGCTCCTCGAACACCATTCATCAGACGTGCGTGAATCTCTTTAATAAGCCTTGAGGATATTGGAATTTCTACCAAACGTTCTAGCCCTAATTTCATAGAGGCAACATAATTTGAGACTTCTTCCACATCATCAACTCTGTCTTTCTCGGGAGGCTCATCAGACAAAACATCCTCAAGCGAACACTGTGTGCCTTCTATTTGAGAGCTTAGCAAAGCTTCTTTTCTAACAAAGGCGTATATAAAAATGTCTGGATCGGGAATAATACCAGCCAAACCATCCAACCTTCCCAAAGACTGATGCGCTTCAGCAAGTAAAACAATGCTTTCTTCATCTAATACAATTGGAGGATGGGGTGGCAACGGATTTGGTCTAAAAGCATTGTAACCATTAATTTGTCTTATATATTTTCCTGAACGATCGGGTGTCGCAACAAAAGCATTCATAAAGGTCTTCCTTAATAACGAAAAACGTATTTTTTATTATTAAGAAAAATTTAATTAATGTCAAAGCATCATTTTCGTTTATTACAGGTTGCTGAGGGATCATTTCTAATAGTGTGAACTACTCGCCCTCACACAACATCCTTTAACAATCCTGCTTGCTCTAATAAATTTGCCCAATATTCGTAAATCATCACCATGGCAAGGGTATCAAGTTCGCAATATTTAAGCAGTGCTTGTGTTACGTTGATAACTTCTGAGTTTGTCATTTGAGTAAATTGCATGCGAGCATATGCTGTCATGGCAGCTCCTCCATCGTTAATGCTACCTTCTGTAAAAAGTGTATTGAAATTATCAAAATCGCATTCGCTAAAATCGCTAAATAGGGGCGGTAAACATTTATAGGGGTCTAACACTTTGCCATGTTGATCTTTTTTAATCCACGACCAATTGCAAAAATTTTTACTTGGAAACTGGCTAGAGCCATAATGAGGTGCCGCGTAACGTTGTTGAAGAAACAGAGAGTCATTTAAAATTGCGGGCAAAACATGTTTAATTGAGTTGCAGCCGTTTGTAAGAGGATGATAATAATAACGCTTTACAAGTTCGCACAGATCAACCATAGAGCGCTTCCCTTGCCAATTTTGCACTGAATCATTGGTTGAAATTGTGAGTGATTCTATAAAAGCAATGAGTTCAGTACGGTCTGCAATGTTTTCTGGAGTTCTTAATAACTGCTCGCGAATTTGACAAAGAACAGTATTTTCGTGAGCAGCATAACGAAACACTGTGCCTTGATCAGTTTCTAACGCTTTTTTTAACTCCCTTAAAAAATTAAAATTAGGAAAAACGCCGCGATCTTGATTGAGATATTGATCTTTATGCTCTATGTGGCCGTTTTGATACACAATATGATGAGAAAATTGAAACGCAACTTGTTCATAGGGCTGGCGTCCTTTGTTAAAGGGAATGGCAACCATGGTGGTTTCAAAATCAATAAAATGCAGCGGAAAAGTCCAGCTTACAAATTGCTGAGCGAGGCCTTGTAAATTAACAAAAGGAGTTTGATCTTGAGTTTGTACTTTTTTAACTTGCAGCCACTGTCGCTCGGCACTTGAAAGGCCTTCTGCTGTTGAAGAGTTTGAACGCACCGCAAAATCTTTTTGAGTAAGATTTTCCATAAAATATTTCTGATCTTTAATTAAATCAGTCACGCCTCTAAAATTCCAAATATCAAGCACAAGGGGTTTTGCGATTTCGCTTGATGTAATTGCTCCAGCTTTAATCCAACAGTTTTCAAAACCACTTTTAAGATTTTGTAATTTTTCTTTCTTTCCAATTTTAAATTCACACTTTTTGCATGTGACAGAAAGAACTGGTTGAACAAACTCATTGGTGCTGCATACACGAGAAAGAAATATAACATGCTCTAAAAAGGTTCTATTTTCTGGGTATTTCATGTTCCATAATAATTTTACTTCATCATCAACTTGAATTTTTTTTAATAGAGGCGTACCTACTGTTTCCTGCGAGGTATCAGGAGCAACTTTAACTGAAATACTATTGTCACAACTATCTTTACAAAGAAAAAATTTTTGATTTAAACCATCAATGCTTGCGGATTGCGATTTATCAGCAAGCATTAAAAAACTTGTAACTTTAAACGCTGGCATTGCTTGGGTGAGCACGAGCTTTTGAAAAGCAACATCCAATAAATACGCTTCCCACTCCGAAGATATTTTTGGTTTGCCTTTTTTTACGCTTGATTTGGTATAAAAATGATTTGACACCGCAGGATTCATACTTTTTGCTTTAACTTCAATGAGCTCAAGATAGTTGCCATTTTTAATTAATATATCTACGCGAATAAATAAATTTTCAAACTGAAATGCTGGTTCAAAAATAACAACTTTATCGCGTTTTAAAAGTTGATCAGTTTGTTGCAAAGCCTTTGCTTTATCTTTGGTTTTAACTTCAATACCGTTTGGATGATAGATTTTCGCAAGTTCACCAACCTGAAAACCGCCCTCAGCCAGTGCCTTTAAAAATGAATTATTATTTTTAGTGCTGCCATAATCAGTGTTATCCAAATAAAAAAGTTTTGTTGCGCATTCGCAACCAACCTTAAAACGCGATTTGGTGAGCAACCTATTAGACATTGATCTTTCCTCAAATAATCTAAAATTTACTTTAATAGAAAAATGATTTTTAGTCTCTTTATAAAAATTATTTATATTTAATTTCAGTAACATTAAATTTACTAAAATTTAAAATATACTTAAAATTTTAATAAAATAAAAAACATTTGATTATATCTAATTCCTTTATTATATTAAAATTTCAGCAAGCATCAATTAATATTTTTTAGAGGAATATTTTATGAGCAATACAAATAAACCATTTTATAAAAAATGGTTGTTTATTACTTTTTCAATCTTTTTTTCTTTTATTATCTTAGTTGGAATATTTGGAGAAGATCCAGCTCAAGAAAACACACAAATATCAAATAATAAATCTTTAACTCAAAAATCATCCATAAAAATATCTTTACCAAAAGAGCAAGAAGAATTCATTTCAATTGTTAAAATTGCTCAAGAAGAGATTAAAAATGCCAAAAATGACATGCTTAAGGGAGGTATTAAAGCAGAAAGAGAAAAATCATTATGCAGTCTCTTAAGACAAAAAGGTGGTAAATTTGTAAAAAACTGGGTTGGGGTAGTTAGTAAAATAGATGCAAATTCAGAAGGAAAAGGCGTTCTTGAGATTAAAATTTCTCATGATGTATTTTTAAGAACAATGAATAATTCTTTTTCAGACATTTTTAAAGATACTTTAATTAGCCCTGATTCAGACCTATTTGAAGAAGTGTCACAAATGGAAAAAGGTCAACTTGTAAAATTTAGCGGAAAATTTTTTGAAGATCCACTCGAAAATAACTGTCTTTATGAAACAAGCATGTCTCTTGACGGAAAAATTAAAAAGCCAGAGTTTTTAATGCGCTTTACTTCTGTTAAAAAAATAGAAAGTGGAGAATCATAATAACAAAAATTTTTTACAAATGGATATTCTGTACTATTTTTTAATTATCTCATCAATAGAAAATACAAATTCTTTATTAACCAAATCAAAAAAAACTTTGTTTAAATGTTTTTTTTACTTCAGTAAATTCTTTGTTTTCTAATAAGTTCCATTTTTCACTATTAAAAATTACTGATTTGATTTTAAAACTTCTTTTTACAGGAAATCTTTGCCCATAATAATTTATGCTACCAAATTGATAAATTAAGGATCTTTCTATTTTGAAGGCAGCATAAACATTATTAGGAGCAACTGAATCCGTATTGAGTTCATTTATGCGAACTCCCATTAAATATTCATTAGAAACATTTTTTGCATTTAATACAAAACGCTTATAATGTTCTGCAGCAGAATTATAAGCCCTATTAACTTTACAAATATAAATATAGGTATATATATCTTCTGTAATTGGAAAATAACAGCTACTTTATAATCTGAACTTAATGCAACAGATGCTCCACCAGAGATAAAAATATCCTCAATAAAATCTTTATCTTCGTGATTAATTGAATTTATAATTTATTTTTCATTTAATACATTTAAAATATATTGAATTTTCATAGTTTAAATTGCCTAATAATACAAAACCAAACCCATACTCAAAGCATTGTACTTTTAACATATAATTTAAATAATGAAAGTGTTTTTTACAGAAATAATGTATTTTTCATTAAATTATAAATAAAAGATCGCATTTAATTTTAATTTTTTATTAAATAAAAAAAATTAATAAAATTTAGTTATTTGAGTTTCTAAAATTAAATAATTTTTTTTGAATTTTTTCGACCAACATGATAATAGAAGGGATAAGAACCAAAGTAAATAAGGTTGAAGTCACTGTTCCGCCCACTATGGCAACTCCCATTCCAGTTCTTTGCGCAGAAGCTTCATTTAAACCAATGGCAATAGGAATAGCGCCTGCAATTAAGGCTAAACTTGTCATTAAAATAGGTCTTAGTCTTCTAACTGCAGCAGCTACAATTTTTTGTCCATCATCATTTTCTGTTTCTTTATTATTTAATTTTAGCCTTTCTTGTGCAGTATCAATTAATAGTATTGAATTTTTAGTTGCAACTCCCAATAATAATAAAATACCGATGACTGAAAAAATATTAACCCCTTCACCAAAAATCCATAACGATAAAAATGCTCCAGAAATCGCAAACGGCAGAGTGATAATATTTAAGAAACTCAATAAAAACGATTCATACAGGCTCGATAAAACTAAAAATAATAAAACAATACCTGATAAAAATGCCAAAGACATACTGTCAGCCATCTCTTCATAACTTTCCGCATCCCCTTCATAGAGTACATTCACATCTTTTAGTCCCTGGCTACTTTCTTTCACAGCTGCATCAATGAATTCCATAATTTCACCTAAGTTTGCATTACCTGCTAAATCAGCTGTAATTCTTGCAGAATACGCTCTATTCACTCTTTCAATTTTGGCGGATGACTGCGACACTGTAAAAGCAGCGGCTTTTCTTAAATCAACTGGAGTCATATTTAAATTAGGCACAAGTATTGGTTGATTTTGTTTCAGCCAAAGGTCTGCAGAATCAAAAGCAATGACTTTAATGGGATATTCAAATCCTTTTTCACTCAATTTCCCAATTTCAAGACCTTCAATACGCGCACGTAGCTCCATTCCTGCATTACCGGGTGTAATTCCTAAATGCTGCGACTCTTTTTCTTGTAACTTTATTTGAATTTCTTGAGAACCGCCTTTTAGTTCTAAATCAGGAGAAATTAATGCTGAATTGCTTTTAAGCTTTGCGAATACTGGTCTTGCAACCTTTTCCAAATCTGCGCTCGATTTGGTTTGAATGAGTAAGTTAAAGGGTCTTTGACCTGCGCCAGAAATGTCATTTTGCATCACTCTAATTTCTGCTCCTTTGGGCAAGTGTTCATATTTTGCAAACTCTGTACGCAACTGCTCGCGAAGTAAACTTGGCTTAATGCGAGAACGCTCTTTTGAGGATTTGAGCATCACAAAAATATCTGCTTTATTGATTTCTTGCTGCGCATTGCCAATGGTTAACACGGTATATTCAATAAATGATTTGTTTTTTAAAAGATTGTCTACTTGAAGAGCCGTTTTTTCTGTGGTTTCTAGATTAGTTCCCGAAGGCATTTCGATTCTCACTAAAAATTCTTGCGACTCATCCGTTGGCAAAAATCCCGAAGGCAGCCTAGATGCCGTAAAACTTATAGAAACAGCAAGAATAACAACGCAAAAAATAGTTAGAATTGGCCTTTTTAAAGATTTTAATAAAAAAATCTCATAAAATTGCTCCAATTTCGCTTGCGCCCCTTCAATAATCTTAAAAAATTTTGCAAGAATATTTTTTTGCGAATTGTGCAATTGCTCTTTTGCCTTCCCCATATAAGCCGACAGCATTGGTGCCACAGCCATGGCATCATAAAGCGAAATCAATACAGCAAAACAGACAACGAGCCCAAACTCTCTAAAAAATTGACCTGTTACTCCCTGTAAAAAAGCCACAGGTCCAAACATCGAAACCACAGCTAACGTTACAGCGACTACTGCCATAGCCACTTCATTGGCTCCAATCACAGCAGCATCTTTAGGATAATGTCCTTCTTCAATTTTTTTAAAAATATTTTCTCGAACAACAATTGCATCATCAACCAACAATCCAACGCACAAAGACAACGCCAATAATGTAAGAATATTAATTGAAAAACCTGAAAAATTCATAAATATAAAAGCACCGAGCAATGAATTAGGAATTGCCACGGCTGTAATTATTGTTGAACGAAATGATCCTAGAAAACAAAAAACAACAATAATTGTCAATAAAATACCAATTAAAATTGATTCAAATACATCAAAAATATTATCTCTAATCATTTTTGAACTATCACGAACTATATTGATTTGTGGTATGTTATTGTCTCTGTTGGTTTGGGTAAAATTTACAATAACTTTTTTTATAGAATCTGCGACCGAAACAATATTGGTCCCCGATTGACGATAAACCTGAACAACCACACCAGACACACCGTTATAATAAGCTTTTGAACGTAGTTTTTCTGCCCCTTCAATGACTTCTCCAAAATCTTTAACTCTAACTGGGGTTTCGCTATTGCTAAATGTTATAATTTTTTCACTAACATCTTGTAACGTTGTATATTGACCTAGAACTCGAATCCCAACTTCATCGTTGCCATTATTTACACTCCCTGCAGGAATATTGGTGCCACCACCTTTTAAATTTTCAACAATTTGCAATAAGGGTATTCTGTAATTTTCAATTTTTCGTGGATCAATTTTAATATCAATTTGTCTTTTTTGCCCACCTAAAATCTCAATACGTCCAACTTTTGGAATACGGGCTAACAAAGGTTTTAAGTTTTGATCGGTCCAAGTTGTGAGCTGTGTTCGACTCATTGAATGAGACTGCACAAATGCTGTAATGACGGGCTGGTTTGAAGGATTAAAGCGTTCAATAATTGAAGGTTCTATTTCGTTTGGCATTTTACTTCGAGCAAGAGCCACTTTATCGCGAACCCGTTGTTCTGCAGAATCAATATTGATACTCGTTTTAAATTCTACCCAAACGACAGAAAGGGAATCACGGCTTACGGCATTGATTTTTTTTACACCTTCGACAGTAGAAAGCTCTTCTTCGAGATAATTTGAAACAGATAGCTCAACTTCTTTAGGGCCAGCACCGGGATATAAAGTTGAAATTGCAATATAAGGAATATTTGTTTCTGGAAATAAACTAACAGGTAAATTTTTAATACTTAACAAACCACCAAAAAGCATAAGTAAAATTATACTGCTAATAAAAACGGGTCTTTTTACGGCAAGTGCTGGCAAGCTCATGGCAAAACCTCATAAAGTTTATACTGACTTAAAACCGCAAGTCTTGCTGACTTTGCTTCAACTAATCGATCCTTGCTTTCTGATAAATCTTGTTCTGAATTGATCAAATCAAATGTTGTCGCACGACCTCGTCGTTGACGAGCACGCTCAAATTCGAGTCTATTTTCATGAATTTTAATTAAATCTTTTAAAGACAAAATTTGCTTATCTAATGAATCATTTTGTTGCCTAAGAATTTCAAATTCAGATTTAGAATTTAAAATTTCTTGGGAAAGATTGAGTTTTAACGAATGAATTCTATCTTGAGCAGCATTTTGAGCTAGTTGAACAGTAGAAAAATCTAATGGTACTACAAAACTTAATGTAGCACCTATCAAGCTACAATTCGTTAAACCTTGGCAATTGGTTAAATTATCTGTGTTATGAATTTTTTTGTAACTTATAAACTGAAAATTAAAGTTTAACTCTGGTTTAAGAGATTCTTTTTGTAAATTGATATTAGCCGTTTCTGCAAAAATTGATTCTTGAAGAGCAAGAATATCTTTTCTTTCTTCTGTAATATTTTTTAAAAATAAATATTTTTCTATCTCATCAATATTTTCTGCAATAAAATTTTTCTCAATATACTCTGGCAAAAGGCTTTTTAATTTTAATAAAATGTTTTTTTGTTTTAATTCTTTAGATAACATTCCTAATTTTCTAGATTCTAATGCAGCCTCAGCTTGCGCTACATGCACCTCTTCTAACAAACGATCTTTGTATTGCCTTTTTACCCATGCTAAAAGCCGTTCACCTTGATCAACCAATAATTTTTGAATTTCCATACTCGATTGCAAATAAGCATATTCAATGTATATTTTTTCTGCATCTATTTTTTTTGCTAATAGCTCAAACTGATTTTTTAATTCTTGTGATTTAGCAAGCTTCAATAACGACTCTTTTTGATACTTTAAATTTTCACCAAACCCATTTTTCCAAATTGGCAATTCAAGTTCAACAGCAACTCCAAGTCTTGTCATATTTTTATTCTGCTCAGAGAGAGAAACTGCCCGCTCAAAACCCTGATTTTCAGTAATAAAATAAAGTTTATGTTTTAAGCCAAACGATTGTTGCGACTGCACACCAACTCTAAATTGAGCTCCATAACGCGACAGTCCAGAAAAATCTGGAGTTAAGCTTGGTGATTTGTCGTTATTTTTTGAAAATTCTACAAAACCTTGAGGCTGTGTTAACAATTCTGCTTGAGCATGTTCTAAGTCTAAGCTCTGCAAATTAGCTTTAATCGACTTCACACCTAAACTATTTGTTTCATATAAATTTATAAACTCTAAAAAACCTATTTTTTGCTGAGCCGCTAATAATGTATTGACTAAAAAACCTAATGCTAAAATCGAGAATTTTAATACTCGATAGCCTAAATTCATAAAAGCACCCATAATATTAAAATTTATTTAAGTTTAAAAATACAAGTTATTACAAAAATAATAAATTATAATTTTAATTAAATCAATTTATAAATAAAGAATGATTTAGTTTTAAAATTAATATTAAGAAATTTTAAAGATATTATTTTATAAATTATTATAGATAAATATTTTATTTTTTATTAAAAAACCAAAGAATTAAGCTTAATATTATACTAATTATAATTGAAGTAACAACAGGAAAGTAAAAAGTTGTATTTTCGCCTTTAATAATGATATCTCATGGAAGTTGCCCAAAATTTATTTTTTTGAGTAAAGGCCAAAATGCTCCAATTAATATAAATATAACACCTAAAATTATAAAAAACTTAGACATACTATAACCTATTATTCTGACATTAAAAACAACACAGGTCTAACATCATCTTCTTCGGTAGACTCCCAATACTGAACCAAAACTTTATACGTTAGTATTCCAATTTCGCCCTCACCAAATAACACATAAAAGATTGCTTGCTCCATTGCATTTTTTCTTGCAAGACCTAAGTAAATAGCAATGGGATCAATTTGTTCGCTAATATAAGCAACTGTATTTGGAATTGCTACGGCACCTGATACTTCTATTAAATAATTTTCTGGATTATTAAACATTCGGGAAACTTTAATAACTAGTGGTGTTTGAAACTCACTTCTATCATCTCTTAACGAAACAGCTAAAAACGCCAAAGGGTCAGTGCATTTGTAAAATTTTTTAATTTTTTCTTCTTTTCTTTTAAACCATTTTTTATCTCCAGAAGAAATAGGAACTAAATTGACTTTTTTATTTCTAATTTGATTCCATAAAAGTTCTGAACCTGGGCCGACAATATTATGTGATTCAACTCTTAGCTCAAAAGCTCTCCGCCAACGGCTTATAGCGCTAGCTAATAGAATTAATAAAAAGAAAATTCCTGCAATAATTAATCCATCTGGCCTTGCTTTTACATTATCAATCAAAGTGTAAGCAAATACTAGAGAAACTAAAGTAAAGTAAAAAGTTTTAAATTTAATTTTTTTAGATTTTAACGCCTTATTTTCTCTCATTAACGAGAGAGTAACGGCAATAGATGCAGACAATATTAAAGCAAGAACTCCAGTTGCATATGCACCCGCCTGAGCATTAATATTAGCGTTAAATATAATCAAAATAAAAACGCTAATACATGTAATTATTATGACTAAAGGTCGTCTTAAAGAAACCCACTGCGGTGCCATACCAAATCGAGGTAAATACCGTGGAATGATATTTAACAATCCAGCAAGCGCAGAAGCACCAGCAAACCACAAAATAATTATCGTAGAAGCATCATAAATAGTTCCATAAATTTCGCCAATATATTTATGTGCTAAATAAGATAAAGCTCTACCAGATGCTTCGCCTCCATCAGCAACTTGTTTTTGATTTACCAAGACAGATGTGACAAAACTAGAGGTAATTAAATAAACAGACATAATCAATGCAGACCAAAGCAAAAGCTTTTTAGTACCATTAATTCTTTTTAATGGTACATAAATTGTAGGCTTTTCTGGTTTATTTTTGGGACTATTTTGAACTAAAGGCATAACAGATACCCCAGTTTCAAAACCGCTCAAACCTAGTGCCAATTTTGGAAAAGCCAATGCCGTAATTACAAATAAAGCAAACCAGTCCATTTTAAAAATTGGTTCTGCGCTCCACTGATAAAATACGCTTGGTTGGTTAATGATTACGTAAATGCACTTGCCAATAACAAAAAGTGTTAAAAATAAAAAAGGAATAGTTGCTAAAATAGCAACAATAATTGCTTCTCTAAAACCAATATAAAAAACAATTCCTAAAAAAATTACTAAAACGATAGAAACACCAAGAGCAGAATGCCCAACAAGATGATTTAAAAAAGGATTTTCTACAATGTGGGCTGCGGCATCGGATGCTGATAATGTGATAGTTATAAAAAAGTCTGTAACAGCAAAGGCTATTAAACCTAAAACAGCAAATTTACCACTCCATCCACTAAGCAAGTTTTCTAACATTGCGATAGAGCCTTGTCCTGTATACGATCTCTTTGCCACTTCTCTATAAGTGGGAACAGCGCCAAATAAAGTGACTAACACAAGTAACAAAGACGCAAACGGAGCCAGCGCTCCCACAGCTAACAACGCAATTCCTGGCTGATAAGCCAATGTAGAAAAATAATCCACTCCCGTTAAACACAACACTCTAAACCAGTGATGTGTTTTTTCTTGGGTATGAGAAGGAGCCGTTCCTTTAAAGTAAAATGTCTTGGTTAAAAAATAAGATAGTTTTGTTACAATTCGATGACTCAAATTAGGTTCTGAATCATCTTTTTTTTGTTTGTTTGACATATTCCCTCTTGTTTATTTACTTTCTTATAATGCTATTTGGTTCTTTTGAAAAGTCTAGCAAAAGAAATAACCATCCAAGTAAAAATAACCCCCCTCCAATTGGAGTGACAGCACCTAAAATGGGTTTATTTAATAAAACCAACAAATACAACGAACCACAAAAAATTAAAATTCCACTAATAAAACAATATTGTGACCTATGTTTTTTAGTACAATTAAACGCAATAAAACCAACAATAGCATGCACAAACAAATAAAATGTCGCTGTTTTCCAGTTTTCTAAATGTTCACTTGAAACTCTATATTTAATCAAATGAGCTCCAAAAGCACCGAAAGCAACGCCTAAAAATCCAAGTAACGAAAATATTTTGGGGATTAACATGTGTGTTCCTAAATAATGAGTTATTCTTGCCCAGTCAAAAATTTGACAATACTTTAAAGAATTACTTAAAGGTCTAAGCAGTTAAAAGTATTGCAATTAAAAGTAATATACTAAGGAAACTACAATGGAGTCATGAATAGAAATCCTTAACAGTATTGCTGAGCATAATTTAAAATTGCTGCTGCAAACAACTCAATTAGCCACCTTATCATTCCTTTCGCTAGGGAGTATTTATGTCTGATAAAAAAGCAAAACGTATTGGTGCAACAAAAGCTAATATTTCAAGTTCATTAACAACAACTTATCTAAAACCTAAAAAAGTTCGTATAATATCTGTTTGTAATCAAAAGGGTGGTTGCGGAAAAACAACCACTGTGATTAACGTGGCAGCAGGACTTGCAAAACTTGGACAAAGAGTTTTGGTTGTTGATCTCGATTCACAATCTAATGCCACAACAGGTTTGGGTATTGATATCAATCAAGTTGAAAAAAGTGTGTTTGAACTTTTAGTAGAACCTAAAAAAACCAACATTGAAGATGTGATTTTAGAAACACAATACGAAAATCTTCATATCGCTCCTGCTTCTATTCATTTATCAGAATTTGAAAGTAGAATGGCTGGCGAAATTGGTAGAGAAAACAGATTAAAAAAAGCACTTTCAGCGCTCCATGAGTTGTATGATTTCATAATTTTAGATACACCTCCAAGTCTTGGCTTATTGA
The DNA here is from genome assembly GCA_003339605.1 of Spirobacillus cienkowskii. Taxonomy (GTDB): domain Bacteria; phylum Bdellovibrionota_B; class Oligoflexia; order Silvanigrellales; family Silvanigrellaceae; genus Silvanigrella; species Silvanigrella cienkowskii. The sequence goes on from QOVW01000013.1 coordinate 13,430, forward strand.
GCGTCAATGCTCTAAATGCTGCAACCGAAGTATTAATTTCTCTTCAAGCACATCCTTTTGCATTTGATGGTTTAAATTTATTATTAGAAACTATTAGTCTCATACAAGAAGAGTTAAATCCAAAACTCAAAATAACAGGACTCGTCGTCACAATGTTTGACTCTCGCACCAAGCTTTCGCGAGAAATCATTGATAAAGTTGCAGCAATTGAAACTCTCAAAAATTGTGTGTTTAAAACAAGTATTCGTCAAAATGTAAAACTCGCAGAAGCGGTTAAAGCTCGTAAGTCTGTTTTGGCATACGACCCATCATGTACCGGAGCAGAAGACTACTTGGCACTCAGCAAAGAAATTTGTTTGCAAAATACAACTCCCTTTCATAATGAGCACGTTAAAATTGTAGCTTCAGATGATAAAATGTTAGAGATATGATGTGACGTCACATCATATTTTTAGAGTTTTCTTATTAATAAAACCTTTTATAGAAAGGATCTCGCTATATGGAACAGCATAAACCTAAAAAAGCACTAAGAGGTTTGTTCACACGTACCGAACCAGAGCCTTCTGAAATTAAAAACGCTGATTCTAAAATTGATACGACAGCAATGACCAGTGCAAATACAGAAATATTAGAGCCTACTGTTTCTAGCGCGCCAATCAATTCACTCGAAGTTATAAAAAATGAACATCACGTAGAAAAAAAAGATCTTGCGTATACAGTAACAAAAATTCAGTATCAATTTGATGCCCAAAAAGTAGAAAGAAATACATGGAACAAAAATGAATACATTTCATTTCTTAATCGAATCGATAATGCGCAAACAGAAGCTTTTTTTCTAAAAGGAAAAATGATTGCAGAAATTAAAGACAGATTTTATGCAAGCAATAAAAATGGCTGGAAGCTATTTTGTGAAGAACATCTAAACATGTACTACACAACTGCAAATCAATATATTCGCGTTTCAGAAGAATTTGATGTGACAACCTATCGTAGAACAGATTTTGGTTTTGAACACTTTAAAGCATTGCTATCGGTACCAACTCAAGAAAGAATTAAAATTATAGAGCAACTCCCAAGTAATGTTAGTGTAAAATCATTAAGAAACATTATTACTGGAACTGTACTAAAAGATACAAAAGCACCTCAACAACATAGCAACAAAAAAAATATAAAAAGCATTACTGATAATTTTGAAAAAATAAAATATCAATTAGAAAACTTAAACTTAAATGAACTTGAACAATCCGAAAAATGGAGCTTGCTTGGAGCGTTTAAATTCTTATCAGAAGAAATGGAAAAACTGTCAGAAATACTTTCCAAACCCCATGAATCTAAGTATAATAACAGACATTTAGGGGCAACTTCTGCATTATCCGAGGAAGAATATGTTTCATCGTGAATCTTACAACCACACACAACCTAGCACGCAATCAGAAAATACACTTAAAAATTTTGTCCTTTTAGTGTATATTCTGCAAGTCGTATTTATTTTTTCGGGTGGATTGTTTTCTTTAATCCCTTTATTTATGTCTTACTTTGCAAGAATGCGCTCTCCTTCAAAATGGATCGACTCCCATTTGCGTTGGCAAATACAGACTTTTTGGTTCTCATCAATTTTTTTCGTATTATCTTGGATATTTGGCTTTATTCCATTTATAGGGTGGCCTTTTTCAATTATGTCCTTTTTAGTTGGCGCTTCCATTATAGTGTTCAGAACTTTCAAAGGTGTAAAAAAACATAACGCTCAAAAATCGATGCAAAACCTTCTTGGATAACTCTCTTAATTTACTATATTAAAGTTATTGCAAAAAATCTAAGTTATTCAATTTTTACTAGATTAAATCAAAAAAAATATCTATGAAATGATGTCTGGAACTATGTTTTTTGTTTGCTTAAGTGACAAGGATAAATAATGGCTTTTCGTAATCATCGTTTTAGTAGGCTCGAGCTTTTAGTGGGCAGAGAAGGATTAAACCGTTTTAAAAATTTACATGTTCTTATTGTCGGAGCTGGGGGAGTTGGAGGGTTTGCTGCCGAGGCAATTGCACGGGCTGCTGTTGGTCATGTAACATTGGTTGACCACGATGAAGTATGTGTTACCAATGTAAACAGACAAATTCATGCATTTACAGACACAGTCGGGCAAAAAAAAGTTGCTCTTATGGTAGAGAGATTAAAAAAAATCAATCCCCACGGCCAGTATCATGCAATTGCCGAACACCATCATCCAGATAAGCAAAACTTTATTTTTGAAGAGGCTGAAAGACTTGCAAATAAAAAAGTGGATGCAGTGATTGATTGTATTGATACTCTTATTCCAAAGGTTGATCTCATCGCTCGCTGCAAAAATCTTAATATTCCAGTTTGGAGTTCTATGGGGTCTGCAAGCCGCTTAGACCCTTCCCAAATAAAATGTGCTGACATTTCTGAGACAAAAGTTGATCGGTTTGCAAAACAAGTCAGAATCAAGCTTCGCGAAATAGGCATAACTGAAGGAGTGAGAGTAGTTTATTCAACAGAAGAAGCCATAGAGCCAGAACAGGCAGTTCCTGGAACAGAGTGGCTTTGCATCTGTCCAACCATTCAAAAAGAGTTTGGTGCATGCCAACATAAAAGAGTCATGCTTGGCACAATTAGCTATTTGCCGCCAATTTTTGGCATGTGGCTTGCTGGTGACTTGTTGCAACACTATTTGCAAGGAATCGATCTTAAAAACAGAGAAACCTTTGAAAAAACACCGACATATGATGAATTTAAAAAGGTTTTACATCTTGGTGAGCAAACAAAATAGCGATGTGACAACACATCGCACTATAAGCTAAGCTTAACAAAATAAAATTAGAAATTGTCAAACCAAAACGTCAAAATATTGATACAAGGCAAAGTATTCCTAGAAATCTTAATAGAAAAAGACAATACCATTTATTTCTGATTCTTTAAAATTGTCCCCAGTTTGGGTGCTGACGAGGTTTTGAATCCATATCTTAATATGAAATTTATTTTTATTAAAATCAATTAGCATAACATCTGATGGTATAAAGTTTTTATTATCTTCAGACTTATATTGACTTGCTTTTTGTGTTAATTCTTTTAGAGAAATTTGACCTAAAACTGTATTGTCATTTTTAATGACAAGTTGAAATAGCGCTTCATCAAAAGAGAGTTCAAGTTGCTCATATTTAATACTTTTAGAGTTTGAATAAAAATCAAACGGTGCAAAACTTTTTGATCCCGCAATATTCAGCTTGCTAAAATTACTTTCTAAATTCCAGTAAAAATTTGCTTCTTTTTTATTTCTCAAATACTGAGGAACATACCTGAGGTTTAATGTCTTCATCATTGCTTCTGATATCAAATGCTCTTCAAAAAAATTTTGTTTTTTATATTGTTGCATATAATCAGACAAGGCTGTCTCATCAAATATAAAATTTAAGGTTTCAATACCATGATTCTTGATGAGGTAATCAAAGACTGAACTTAAAAGAATTAAATCTTGCTGACTTAATTTATGAGCAGTTTGTACTTTATTTTGTTTAATTGATATTTGATTTTTAGATAACACATTTTGCAAACGTTCTTGCTGACTGTTTTTAGATATTCTAAATGCATTCCAAGGACTAATAAGTGATAACGCAAATAAAAATAATAAAGAACTAATAAGTGCTTTAATTTTAAAGTCTTTTATAAAACCAATATAAATAAAAGAAAATAAAAACCAGGTTGCAAATAAACAAAGAAAATACCTGTGTTCTGTTATACCATAAAATTCAATTCTAACAAAGACACTTAAAAAAAGTAAGACGAGAAGTGGCAATAATAAAAAAGGAAAATACTTAACATAAACTCTCAAATAATTGTATTTATCTGTAAATTTTATAGATTTCAAATATACCACACTCAATAAGGAAAAAACGCATAGTGTGGTAACCATCCATGCAACTTCACCATCGGGCAGTTGCCATTCTTTAATAATCTTAATAAAATAAATATACAAAATAGTTGTATAAATTAAGAGCAGCGGAGATATTAAATAAACAACAGAAAAATTTAAATATTTTAATAAATATTTGTTATATTTTTGCACAAAAGAAGATAAAACAATAAATATTAAAACACTAACATATAAAAATGTAGAAAAGAGAAACCTGGCAATTTTATCATTAAAAAAATTAAAATCAAATAAATGCTCAATCGAACCTAATGAAATAAAAATACCTAAAAAAATAACTCCTGAAATTAAAAAAGAAAACAACAAATTCTGCAAAAATAATAATTTCTTATAAATATAACTTAAATTGTTTTTAAAATTAAGATATTCAAATAAATTACTTAATAACAAAAAAACAAAAATTAAGCCCCAAAAAAAAGATATTTATTACTTGTATAATAATTTTTTGTTGCAAAATAATAAATAGCACCAATTGCAATTGGCAAAAAATAATTTAAAAAAACTCGAAACTTAATATTGTATAATAATAATAATTTATTTATAAAAAAAGTTGCGAAGAAAGATAAAATTATTGAAAAAAATAAATTATCCCATACTGAGTTATTTACATTATAAAAAATAATTAAAATACTTATAACATATAAAATAGAACTAAACACAAAGCTTGAATTATTAAAAACCAACCCCTTGCAAACCGCAGAAATTTTTGTCTTATTCATTTTAAATAAATCCAAATCATTTAAAGTTAAATTTTTCTACAAATTACTATCATGACACCAAAACCCAAAATTTTTTCTAACATAAACAATGGAAATAACAATATTTTAAAAAATAATAAATGCAAAAAAATAGTATTTATTGATAAATTTCTAGTATTTTTCTCTCTATTTTTTTCAAAAAATCCTAGCCACCACATTGTAAAACTATCTAAAGTGCCATATTTTTTGATTTTAATAATTTTCCATCCTGATTTTTCTAACAGATACGAAATAGTATTAGAATCAAATACGACACTATGCCTCGGCGTATGGTAACCAGCCCAATATTTTTTTTGCAATTTTCTTAAAATAGAATTAAAATTAGGAACTTCTATTATAAGAAGCGCATCAGAATCAGCAGAATTATAAAGATTATTCAATAACTGCTGTGGTTGAAAATGATGCTCCAAACTATGCCAAAGAGTTATAATATTAAATGGACCTGCATCGAATAACTGATTAAACTCCCCAAAAAATAGTTTTATTTTTTTAAATCTTTGCAATTGATTTTTCCAACCATTATCAGAAAAGTCATAACCAAAACATTGAAATTCCTTATTTTTTTCAAGCAACTCTAAAAATGTTGGACATCCACAACCAAAGTCTAAAACTTTTGTAGAAGAATTTTTTACTTTATAATACTTAAGTACTAAATTCATTCTTTTACGATCAAGCTTTTTTTGCCATAGATTTACAAACCGAGAGTATTTACCCCAATAATCTGAAGAACCATAAGGCAAATAATCATTTTCATAAAATAATTTTATCTGTGAATCATCTGGTGGATTTGCTAAAAAAATTGTTGTGCAGAACAAACATTTTCTAAACTCAAACTGTTGCTGCACATTTGAAAGGTGTGCAGAGGTTGCTATTTGAAACTCTGATTTATTATTCGAACATATAGGACAAGAACTTAATTTCATAATAATATTCGTATCCTTAAAAAGATAAATCACATACTAATTGTTATTAACATAATTAAATGCCGTAGGAAGTTTACTTAACAAAGAAGGCATTTTTATAGAACCCATATCATTGGCAAGTAGTCTACAAGTGATTCGTGAACTTAAAATAACGCCTGGTAAACCAGCTCCTGGCTGAGTGTTGGCACCAACAAAATAAAGACCATCTACTTCTGACGATACGTTTGACGGCCTAAACCCTGCGCTTTGCAAAATCCAAGGCTCTAAACCAAAAGCATTGCCTAAATGACTTCTTAAAGTTAAATCAAAATCTTTAGGAGTAAATACACTTTCAACTACAATTGAAGATCTTAACCCAGGCATAAAACGCTCTTCTAAAAAAGATTTTACGCGCTCTGCCATTGTCAATTTGTACTCATCCCAATTGGTATTACTATTAAGATTTGCTACTGGCACCAACGCATAAATAACTTCCCCTCCTTGTGGAGCTAAAGACGCATCAGAGCGAGTTGGGATATGAAGATAAAGACAAAAATCTTCAAATTCAATTTTTTTAATAAAAATATCATGAATCAGTTCTTTATATCTTGGTCCAAGTATTATTGAATGTTGACACATATTTGGCCATTGCTTATTTGTGCCTAAATACAATAAGAATGCAGACATACTAAGATCTGCTTTATCTAATTTTTTTGACAATTTTTTGGGATAGGCATCACCCCTCAACACAGTTTTCACAAAACGATGCATATCTGCATTTGCAACTATTCTCTCAGAATAAAAAACTTGATTAGGAGTTTGTATTTCAAATAATCCAGAAGGCAATTTATCGACAGCAGAAACAGGCGATGATAAAAATACTTCTCCACCTATCTCTTCAAAACGTTTGCGAAATGCTTCTGCAAGTTTGTGCATTCCTCCGACAGCATGATATACGCCATAGGCTCTTTCCAATTTATTAATCAAACTGTACACAGCAGATGCACGAAAAGGACTGCCACCAATTAGCAAAGGGTGAAAACTTAAAAACTGTTTTATTTTTTCGTTTTTTACATATTTGGATACCATAGAATACACAGGACGAATGGCGTGCAACTTTAGCAATTGTGGAGCCACACCCAACATACTTATCAATCCAGAAAAATTTTTATCACCTAACTCAATAAATCCCTTTTGAAAAATTTTTTCTGCATGCAAAAAAAAATTTTTTACCCCCTGCAAATCATCTGCACTAACATTAAGAATTTCATTATAAAATTTTTCTTCTGAGTTATAATGCGAAATACTGGTACCATCATCAAAAATCACTTTATAAAATGGATCAACAGGTATAAACTCACAATAATCGGCTCTATTCGCACCTGACATCGAAAAGATATCATCAATTAAAAATGGAGCGGTAATAATTGTCGGTCCGCGATCAAATTTAAAATCTTGCTTGCATTCAACATAAGCACGACCGCCAATTTTATCTAGAGCCTCGACCAACGCGACTTTTAAACCCATGCTTTGTAGAGTTAATGCGCACGATAATCCTCCAAATCCTGCGCCAACAACTACAACATCAAATTTTTTCATATAAATTTTTTTCTCCATTTAGATTAGCAACTCTTAAAGGATGAAATCCTAAGATAACTTTTAAGCAAATAGTAATTTTATTAAATTTTGAAACAAAAACTCTTTTTTTAAATACAATCATTTTATTGATCAGAATTTTTCCGAGTATTGAACCATAAATAGCTATCATCAGCTTAACACATAAACGAGATCGAAAATCTGGAATAAATTTAATACCATCATAAGCATCTTTATAACATAAAATTGCATACTGTGCTAGGTCATCTATTACATTTAAAAAATTTTCATTAATAGAACTTAAATCAAATTTTAAATTAAAAAGAGAATCATTAACACCAAATTTATCAAGCAATGAAATTGGAATATAAATTCTATTTTTTTCAAAGTCCTCTTTTATATCTCTTAAAATATTTGTGATCTGCATTGCAATTCCAAGTTTTTCAGCTGCAATATATGCATTACTAGTATTTGGTGTTTTAAATATTTTTGCCATTAAAATACCAACAACGCCAGCAACACGAAAGCAATAAATATTAAGATCATTCAAGTTTTTTGGTTGCGAAAAATTTTCATCCATATTCTGCCCAGCAATCAGCTCTTCAAAATACTTTTTCTCAATATTTAAGCTCTTGATAGTATCGCGAGATTTTATAATAAAATTAATTAAAGACTGATTATCAATTACATAATTTGTACAGTGCAGAAGATTAAATCTTAAACTATTTAAAAATTCTCTACTTAAATTTTGGGGGATAAAATCATTGTCCCATAATACACTCAGAAATTTCTTGGAAAACAAGACGCCATTTTGTTTATTTAAATTAAATAATTTTATTTCGTCCGTAGCGTCATCAATTAGCCTACAAACAGTGTAAATAAAATAAGAATTTATTCTTTCAAACTTATTTAAAATAAACGAAGATGCATAAAATGATTTTCCATTTAATTTTGTAACTAAAGAACAAATTTCATTAAAAGAAAATTTTCCTGAAATATCAGATATATTTTTAATATTTTTTTTAATATAAATTTTTCTTGACAATAAAAGTAATTGATTAAATTTTTTTAATATTCTTTTTGGATTCATTACTTCAAGTGTTGAACCATAACTCTCAAGATTTTTACATCTTATATAAAAAGGTGCTGATTCTAAGTACATTTTATAATTAATTATACTGAATTTAGGCGATTTTAATTTTTTAGGATAAAATACTCCAAAAAAAGACATTGATTTTCTAACTGTAATTTTATTATTATCAAAAGATAAAATTTCTGATTTGGAGTTATTTAAATCTCCAGAAATATAATACATAGATTTGCAATGAGGGAAATAGTAGCATACTTCATAATTAGATGAATTTCCTGCATGCCACCAAAACCAATTTTTCTTCATTAAATACAATGGCTCTATTCCTGCATTATGATCAATATATATTTGAGCTCCATTTAATATTTTTTTACTTGATAATTTATCTTTCAATTTTAATCTCAGTAATGCATCATAAAATCTTGAACCTCTATTTAAATATTCATTTAATCTAAAATCTTTAGAAACATGAATTTTTTCAATATAACCTTTACAATCATTGTTAAATTTTAAAAATTGCCAGTAATGCTTTTTATCATTAAATTTATTGCTTTTACTTGTATTAATTTTACAACAAGAACTAATTGGACTTTCAATAACTAAATGTATATAACTTGATAAAGTGTAGTCAGGAATCCATAATTCTAGTTCGTTAGTTTTATTATTGATCCAACTGGATAAATTTTTATAAAAAAATTCCTCTATATCACTATTATAAAAAGAATATGAATATGCTACCAAAGAATTATCTTGAAACCAGGTTAGATAAACAGATGCTTTATTTTTATTTTTTTTATTATTTTGAAAAGGGTCTTTGATACTAAATATACAAACAATCTGAAATTCATCTTTTACTATTTCCAGATAAAACCATTCATATTCAATATCATTCATAAATTCAGAAAATATAATAGGTTCCATATCACCAATTTTTAATATGTCAGCATCTGATATTTGCAAATTTTCATTCATAAATAATTTCTTCTTGAAGGTTATGAGTATATTTACAAGGATTTATTGCGGAATTTATATTAATATTGTTAAAAGGATTCTCAATAATTTTTGATAAATAATCCTTAGATTTGTCACATAAACACAAAGAATACAAAGAATTTGAATTTAAACTTAACATATTCTTAGCATTATTATAGCATGATATAATCGCTAAGTTTCTTTTTTCATGTTCAAGAAAATATTTTTTAAAATTTTTAGAAAAAAGAACTTTTAATGCTTCTTGACTATTTTGCTCAGACAAAATATCAAGAAATGTTAAAACAACAGAACTGCGAATACCGTAATTTAGATCTTCATAAATTTTTCCAAAACTAATATCTGGAATAAGATTTTTTATATCATCAAAAATTTGATAAATAACTCCATATTCCATAAATATTTTTCTTAGTTTAAATAATAAATCATCATTTAAATTAAGAATTTCTTTTAAACAATCAAAAGAAAAAATAATTAATCTTGAGGTTTTTAGTTCAGCACATTTATTATAATAAGTCCATCGATTCTCTGAATTATTTAAAAACATCTCAGCATTATCACCAAAATTATTACTATTTAAATCTAATGCTTGCCCAATATGACAGTCAAATAGTGTCGAATAACAAAGTTCAACTAAATTTTTTGGTAGCATTTTAAATACTAAAAAATACATCCAATTTGCGCAGTTTAATGCATGAGGCATTCCATATTGCACATGCATGGATTTTTTGCCTCGTCTTTCTAAACTACCATCTTCTATATCATCAATAACTAAACTAGCACTATGCAGTATTTCAATAATAATAGCTATATTAAGTATTTTATTTACAATTTTTGCTTTCTCAGAACTTAAGTCGCTTAAATGGCTCGAAAAATCTCCAGATAAATAATAGTTTCTTAAAACCCAAATACAAATTAAGGGGCGCAATCGCTTTGCATTAGAGGAAATTGCTTCTGAAGAAATATCTAATAATTTTTTTTCTAATATATTAAAAATATATGGATTTTCATATTTTATAAACTGAGGCAATTTTAATTTAACAAAATCATGAATGGCTTTTGTTATGAAATTAAAATCACTTATAAACATATCTTGCAAGTGATTTTTCATATTATTATGTCTCATTAAATTTTTTTTCTTTATAAAATATAAAGTACACGTGAATCATAAAAACAAAAATTCCTATTAAAAATACTGGATAAATAAAAAAATATTCGATTTTATTTTCAAAAAAACCTCCACTAGAAAAACTCGAACCTAAAGACCAATTTTCTAAAGGCTTTGAAACAATTATTAAAGATGTATATGTAGCTCTTAATCCAGACATGGCAAAATGCAATGCATATTCTAAACTTGTTAATCCGCCTAAATTATTTCTACTAAATTTTTCTTCAAATACATCAAAAAACTCAACCAATAATGTTACAAAAAATAAAAACAGACCAATCCACAAAAAAATTCCTTTAAAATGATCATCAAACAAAAATAAAATTGTAAACGGAAACAGTAAGCTATTAAGAGTGTGAAGAAAATGTTCTTTTTTTGAATTCGCATGTAAAAATAATCGATATTTATACAAATGAAAATACAAACCATCAAAAGTAGCAATGATCAAAAATATAAAAAGAAAAAAACATGCAATAATTTTAAGCTCTATCATATCATCAAATCCTATATTTAAATTTTTGTATGATATGTTGTGCAATGCGTCTTGCAGACTTCATGACCATTGACACTCCTGCTCCAGGATGAACTCCTGCACCAACAAAATACAAATTTTGAAACTCTGTTAAACCAGAAAAGTGAAATCCTGTTGGATTAAACTTAGAATACGTTGCACTATATATTCCTCCTTTATAACTCTTTGCTCTTTTTTCTAATTCAAACGGCGTGACTATTTTAAATATTTTTCCTTCAAAAGATAACTTTAATCTTTTTCTGCAAATATTTAAAATTTTTTCTGCATAATTTTGAGAAAATTCTTCGCTCCACGTAATGCCTGACAAATTATTTGGAGCCATTGCCGATATAAATAAAATTCTAGGAGAAACCGAACTATCTGTTGCATGTGGCCACACTAGGTAAATGCAAGGATCTTCAGGTATTTCAAGTTTTTCACAAACATCAATAAAACTTTTTCTCCAACTCTTCGGAAATATCTTTAAATGGTGTGAAATTGGAACATGGTTTTCCCAATCAAATAAAATTACAAATTGACTTTCAGATGCTCGCATTTTGTTACTTTTTATATTATTCTCAAAGTTATTTTTTATTTTATTATTATTCAACCATGTTTCAGAAGAGACATAAGGGTCACAATTAGAAACAACCAGATCATAAACTTCATTGTTAATTAGTGAATTCTTACTAATTGTTAGATTCCATGCATGCATATTAATTTCATTTAAAATTGGGGTTGCATTTACTACTTCTGAATTTGTAAAAATTCTAATATTCAATTTATCAGCAGCATCAATTAAACACCTTGCAATTGAATAGACACCGCCTTTGGGAAACACAACCTCAGAATTAAGCTCTACATGAGCAATACTTATAATTCCAGCTTGTGCTAAATCAGGATTCATTCCAACATAGCTAGAAAAATGGTATAAAAACTCCCTTAAATTAGAATTTGATATATGCATATCAACTAATTTTGAATACGGCATCAAACTAATTTTTGGGTTTCTAAATAAAATTCCTGACTTTAAAGAATTAAAACCTAAATTCAAAATTTTTGGCGGATCATCATCAAAAATGTATTTTTCTGCAAAATCAAAAAATTTTTCAGATGTTTCCATTAATTTTTCAAATTCGTTAAATTTACAAATTTTATTGTCAGTAAAATATTTACTTAATTTTTCTTTACCATTTGGAAGTATCCAATCAGATCCATCAGAAAAAAACACTCGACATCCTGTATGTATTGAATACATCTCAGGAGATGAAACTTGTAAATAAGAAAATGTATTTCTTATTTCATTTGGAAGAGATATTAATGTTGGACCAGTATCCCAAATAAGTCCATCGTCATTTGTATAGCAAAACATTTTACCACCGCATTTACTATTTTGCTCATATAAATCAACAGTAAAATTTTCTTTTGCCAACAACGATGCAACAGTTAAACCGCCAATACCAGATCCAATAACAGCTACTTTAATTTTATAATCTCCTGAGTGAATATAGGGCGTGTCCTCAATCTGAATTAGGCTCCTCATTCATTTTATAATTCAGTTACTTTATGTCATCTTCTCCTTACTGTAAAGGCGGGAGGGTTTATA
>QOVW01000090.1 GCA_003339605.1 Spirobacillus cienkowskii
AAACCCCTTACGAAGCTTAAACTCTACTCAAACTCTCACACTCGGCTTCCGTCCCGCACTCTGTTTCTGCTCTCTTCTCTTGTCAAATAACTTGTTCTCTACTTTCACACTCACTTAAGCTTTTGAAGCTTTGCTTGTGCGCCCGTAGCGAGAAACACAACTTGCATTACAAATTTTGAGTTGTCAAACATTTTTACAAAATATTTTAATTTTTTTTTAGCCTAAATATTAAGCAAAATAATTTGCGAGAATTTCGCACCTATCAATTAAAAGTATTTGTAATTATTGAATAATTATTTAAGAGGTGAGGATTTAAAAAAATAAACCTTAGTTGAGCTACCCAACAAGCCCATGAATAACTTCAGCTGAAGACAAAACTTCATGACATCCATCAACACTTTTACCGGCTTGCCAGTAATCCTTATAGCCAGAACCCTCTAACGACGCTCTTTTTAACTTCCATACAGCTTGAAAAGTGTAATACGCTCTAATCCAATGCTTTAACTTACTATGTTTTAACATATATCTTGCAATCGGGCTGGCTTTTGTGCCTACTTTAGAGATGTATTCTGTTTTTATAACAGAAACGGGAACCCCCGAAATTTTTTCTGTTAGCACAATGTCATTTGAAGTCGCTTTAATAATTGCTCTTTTATAATCATCGTGCGCGTTGCATTCGTGCGTAGCAATAAAACGAGTTCCCATCTGCACTCCCATATACCCAATCTGCATTGCATCCTGATACGATTTCTTGTCACCTATACCGCCAGCACAAATGATAGGCACATTAAAGTCTGATAGCTCTTTATATATAGACTCAAAACCGTGAGTGCCTGCATGGCCTCCTGCATTGTTATTCACACAGATTAAACCATGCACTCCAGCCTGAATTGCCTTTTCTGCCCATTTTTTTTCGGTCACATCATGAAATACAATGCCTCCCATTGAGGCAACACGATCCACAACCCATTTTGGATTTCCTAATGATGTTACAAAAAAACGAACTCCTTCTTCTAGCGCTATTTCTAGCCACTTTTTCATTCTATCTTCATAAATTTTTGAAGATTTTTCTGTAATTATATTCATTCCAACGGGTTTTGTAGTTAATTTTTTAATGTACTGCAAGCCTTCACGAAAATCATATCTATGAACAAAAACTAGAGATAAAGGCTGGATAACTCCAATACCGCCTGCTTGCGAAACTGCCGCAACAAGCTCTGGATTGCTGCAAGGATACATCGCGCCGCAAATGATGGGATACTCAATTCCAACAAGACGTGTGAATGCGTTTTCAATTTTCATTTTTTAACCAACTTTAAATTATTGTTTAGTTCTTACTCGCCAAATTGCATGTACATTAGTGACAACTTCATGATCAGTATTTGTTATAGAAGACAGAAGTTTAAATTCTTGATTGTTTTCTATAGGATTTTTTAAATTAAAAATACATTCAGAAATTAAATTTCCTCTGGCTTTTTTTAAATATTCTACTTCAATTTTTACGAGTATAGCGTTCATATCATGTGGTAGTTGAGAAATTAAACTCAATCCTGTTGAAAATTCTCCTACATTGGCAAGCGCAATTGCATGAATTGAGTTTAAGTGATTTCTAATTGCTTTATGATCTTTTAGAAATACCCGAGCTTGTCCATGCTCAATTGTGAGTATTAATGGAGAAATAGATCCTGTATAAGGAATATACTTTGAAACAAGTGTTGTAAAAATTTTATTACCACCTGGAAACTTATTAAACTTTGGCCAGGCTGTTTGAATTAACTTACTTGGCGAGGAGAAATCTGTAAAAATACTAGCCATAACATCGCCTCTTATTGTATGTTTAAGTGAGTTTTGCCGTTATTACAGTTTAACTTAAAAATTTATCTTGCAAAAGTAACAATACTTATTCGCTTTCTTCATGATCATATAAACTTTGACGCGAAATACCTAATGATGATGCAATTTTTGATTTATTACCACCATATTTTTTAGACGCAACATTAATCATTATTTTTCTTAAAACATCTTTTGCTTCATCGAAATTTTCGCCTGAGAAGATATACTTAAGCAATGCCTCTCCAAAACGTCCCTCTAAAACTTCTCCGTAATTTTTAACAGAACGAGAAGAGGCAATTTGAGTATCCTGAACAGAGGTTGTGCGCATGCTTCCAACTATTTCGATATCAGAAGGATAAATTTGACTTCGATGGTCTGTTAATGCTTTTGAAATTGCATTTTCAATAATTTGATGCAACGTACGAAAATTTGCTGAAAATATATGATTTGCTGCAAGATCTAATATTTTACTAATGACTTCTGGGCTGGCTGAAATTTTTAAATCTTCACTTGATTGTGAAATTTGATCTATAATAAATTGAATCGCTTTACTCAGATCATGATTTAAATCTGCTATTGAGGGCAGATCGATTTCTCGATGAGCATATGCTTCTAAAAAACCTGGTGCAATTTTATTTTGGTAATCTGTACAATAAGTTCCAACAAACTTAATTAAATTAATTGATAAACTACCATCACCCAAATTAGAAGGAACATATTCTGAATCAAAAACACTTTTAAGTTTATTTTGATTTTCTTGCGAAAGAGCATGCAAGTTGTCAAGAATTAAAACTCCTCCAACAGCTCTTTCAAATAAACTCAATTGTAGAGTATTTCCAATATTTCTAGAGTCTCCAAAAAATAATAGATAATTTGCCTCATCTGATTTTGAAGCACAGTCATGGTAAACAATATTACGTGATAAACTCCCATAATTATTTTTTAAAAACTGATGTGCAAATAACTGAGACCCAATAGTTTTTCCTGTCCCAGAGGCACCACAAATTAATAAACGCTCTTCTTTTCTTCTCGTAGAATGCTCAAAAGAGTCTGAGGTTTGTTTTAATAAAAAAATTTCTTTTGAAAATCTTGAATCAAATTCTAAAATTTTTAATTTACGAATTGTAGTTGCCTGTAGTGCGGCAGCACCTAACACTTTTGTTAATGAAAAAGAATCTCGAAGCTTTGGGCAAAACATATCTGCACCAGACCGCACAACTTTACCAGGTAACTCTAAATCGTCAGAATTAGAAATCATAATGACAGGTAAGCCGGGCAAAGTTGCACGCAAATCTGGTAATAAATCTACTCCCCACTTATTTGTACCTTTATAAAAACAATCAACAACACAAACGTCATATATATTTTTTCTAAGTAATTTTTCTGCAGCTTTAATACTATCTGCAATATCTGCTTTTCCACCTAAGCCTTCAATTGCTAACACAATATCATCTGCATCTTCTGGAGTGTCATCAACAACCAACCATCTTGATATAGGGAAGACTCTTGATACCATTATTTAGCATCTCCAATCCAATTTAAAGCCAAACCCTCAATTCGTTCTTTCTTTGTAATAAGTTTTAAAATAAACGATTCAGGTAATGAAATATCTTCATCAGAAACAACCTCTACCTTTTCTCCATTATGACTTGTTTTTATCAAATTATTGAGCTCTTGGATATCAATTAGATATTTTTTTAGACCATGTTCAATTGATGTTTTAATCAGCAATTCGTTTTTGAAAAAAATTACTTTTTTTCTTTTAGCAGCAGAATCAGCTATCATAACAGCTTGCTCTTGCAAAAGTACTGCAGGAATATCAAACCCTGTTTCAACTTGATTATTCTCTATATTAAATAACATTTTTCCTTTAAGTTTAATAATACCTCTTTTAATTATTGATAATCCTCTCCCAGATCTTCCAAAAAATTGAAATAAAACTGGTGAATCTATATTTTTTAAATCTATTCTATTTGTTAATTTAGCAAAATGTATTTTTAACGCCGAAAAAATAGTTACTAAAGAATAAACTCTTAAAGAAAAATAATTATTTTCGTAAAATAATTTAATCTTAGATGGATACATAGAATGCTTTACTGAATTAGAAGATAAATTAACAATTATTCTTTCAAACAAAGAAATATCAGAAATTTTAACTAAAATATTTTTAGGTATATTATTTTCTATAGAATTACCCATAAAATGTGGATTAATATATCTTAATAATTCATCATAATTTAATTCCTTAGATAAATTCACTTCTTGGTAATGTTCTTTTGATGAGCGAACTTCAATAGCAAGCCTTTGCATGATACCGCGTATTGAAGTAATATTATAATTGAGATCTTGATGATCGTATTTATGAGCAATTGCGTCTAAAATTTTAGCGATATCGTGCTGCGCATCTAAAATTAGAGTTTGATAAAATTGCAAGTTCTTTCCTCGTACCTGAACTGCTTTTTGTGCTAAAATTCTTACATTTAACCAATAAATTTTATCTGTCTTTTCGAGAAGTTCATCAACATCTTCTGTTTGCTCAAGTAATTTACCAGCATAATGAATGGAATGTAACATTGCAAAAATACACAGCCCCCAAAATAGGATTACACCAGTGGAAACTATGATTGGCAATGAAATACTATGAAATTCAAATAAACTTAATGAATCCTTGCTGCAAGTATTGATGGTTAGCTCAACTAAATATGGATAAGGAGAACGCGCTGGCTGAAAGTACTCTGTTCTTTTTTCTAGGCACTCGTGTGGGATATTATCAGGAGATACCCACTCTCCAATTAAATGTCTTTCTGGATTTAAAAAATATACCGAAACTTTAGCAACTCGTTCTTGGCTTTGCGATTTTTTAGAATCAAAAGTAAAATTAAGGTATTCCTGCATCAATGACTGGGACTGATCTTGCAACCCCTGCGAGTCAAGTTCAGCTGTACCTAAAATACTCCCAGAGATGCCACCCATAATAAGAGAAACATCATGCCTTAAATTTGCAATCCGCTCGGCTCGAACCGATAAGGTCCAAATTATAGCGTACAATATCATAAACCCAATTGCAGAAATGATAAAATATGCTAGCAAAGATCCTGAGTTAAATCTAAACTTTAGGTTTATGCGCATGTTATCTTTCATTCCACGATTGCTCAAGAATCCATTAAACAAGGAGAACATAGCTTCAAATTTACTGTTATCACAATATTAGCTAAAGTCCCAAGCTCTTAAAAATAAGACCTTCTAAATATCATTCTAACCTTTAATTTCTGTTTCTTTTTTGAGAGCAAATTTTTTCTTGCAAATTGAACCATCGGATGGTATCTGCATTGTTTCGGCTTAGCCTTAATTTAAGGCTCGAATTTGAATTATCCTTAATTTTTAACTATTTCAGGAGGTTGGTATGCACGGATCCCGTCATCGTCGTAAGCATCCAAAAGGACGTCGTAAAGTTGGTCGTAAAAAAAGAAAGTTGCTTAGACGTCGTCGTGCAGCAAGAACCGGCGGTAAGTAGGTTTTAAGCCTACCTATGTTGGTTAACACTAGCTTTCTCAAAAAGGATCTCAATATTTTTTATTGAGATCCTTTTTTGTTGAGTTTATTGATTAATTTTAGTGTTTTTTCAAAAATTCACTTAATCAAAAAAATTAGCCTATTACCCCATTTTCTAAATAATTAATAATAAATTTTTTTAAATCTTTTAATGAAACACGATCTTGATTATTGATAAATTTTGAATCTAAAATTATATTTGAATCAGTTTTATTTTTATGAAAAAAGTTTTCTGCTATACTTATAAGTATATTTAATCTATCAAGATCTAGCCATTCTGCTTTTTCTGGTAGAGAGTTTTCTTGCGTAAAATTTAATGGACAGACATCTACTGCTAAGTTTTCTTGATTTTTATCACTCGAAATTTTATATTGTAAAGGCAGCCCTTGTGTTCTACAAATGGCGGGACGAACCTCATATACTGAGCATCCATCATTATGCAAAAATACGCACGGTTTTTGTTTACTTTTTTTGGTATTTTGTTGTTCTAAATTATCTGACGCTTTAAGTTGTTCTAATATTTTATGTTTTTTTTCTTGATCTAATAAATATAGCCAATTAATAATTATATATGCTTCAACTTGAAAAATAGATATGTCTACGTAACAGCATTTTGAACAACCAAGTTTACATGACATATTTTTTAAATGTTTTTCATGAAATTTCTCAAAAAAATTTGTACAATTTTTATGTAAATTCGCGATAGGTTGCAGCTCAATAGGTGGTTCATGGTTCATACAAATATTGATCCTCAAAAAATTTTCTTTACAAAATGGTATATTTTGTATTACATACCCAATTAATGCTATTGATAAGCCAGAGGGGACGTCAAGATGATTTTTACAGTTTTAAAAAAAACAATCATATTTTTATTATACGGATTAGTTTGGCTGTTCATTTTTTCTATTCCAGCCAAAAACGATGAAAAAGTTTTTTACTATTTTCATGACAAAATTGTAGACTCTAAACCAGTCCATTGGTTGTTAAATAAATTTAACCTTGAATCAAAAAAAACAGAAAACAAAGTACTTGATACTGCTAATAAAGTACTCGATAATATAAAAAAAGAAATCAACGATTAATTTCGTTGTTCTGTATTTCTCGTTTTTATATTTAGGATCCTCTTAAAATGTCTTTTTATACTTATTTGCAAAAATTTCTTGAAAAAGAATTAGAATTTTACTCTACAAAAAATATTCAGTTTGGATATTCTAATTTATCTTACAAATACCGAGAAAATCGAAAAGAAATTACAGAAAGTCTCTCTAATGCGGAAGAACGTTTATCCTATTTAGCTGCAAGAATGCCAGCAACATTTTCGGCGGTATCAAAAGTTTTACAAGAAATTAAAGGTGATTTTTCTCCCTCAATCACAAGTGTTTTAGATATTGGCGCTGGACCAGGAACAGCAGCTTGGGCCTGTTACGAAAGTATTAATACTATTCAAAAAGTCTCGTTAATTGAAAAAAATAAAGAAATGATTGAATTAGGCAAAAAATTAGCTAGTGAGCATGAAATCTTGCAAAATGCGACATGGATTCATAAAGATTTACTGAACATCAACTCAGAAATTGAAACGGCTGATATTGTAATAGCAAGTTATTCATTAAATGAAATACCAGAGAACAACTACTTATCTTTACTAGATTTTTTATGGAAAAAAACAAACTATTATCTTATAATAATTGAACCAGGAACACCACTTGCTTTTAAAAAAATTCACTCAGCTCGGCAATGGCTAATACAGCAAAATGCATTTTTAGCAGCACCTTGTTCTCATTCAACAACTTGTCCTGCGTTCATAAATAGAGATTGGTGCCATTTTTCAGCACTCTTACAACGCTCAAACCTTCATAAAAATTTAAAAAAAGGGGAAAAAGGCTACGAGGATGAAAAGTTTTCTTATTTAATAGCATCAAAACACCCCAAACCTAATTATGAATCCAGAGTCATCAGACATCCCAGCAAGCACTCTGGTCACTTAAAACTACAGCTTTGTACACATAATGGTATAGAAAATGTTATCTGCTCTAAAAAACAGGGTGAAATATATAAAAAAACCAAAAAGTTAGAGTGGGGAGACCGCTGCCAAATATCAGAACTTCGCAACAGTTAAAATTGAGCATTAAAGTGAATGCCTGAGGTATTGACGAAAGGTGTTTGGCGCTTAATTTCATAAAGTACCGGCTTTATATCAACGAGTCGTAAAATTAAGCTAAAACTGTTAATTTTTTTATAAGGATTACTCCCATGACACAAGAAGTTCATTCCTTTCAAGCAGAAGTGCAACAATTGATGCACCTTATGATTCATTCTCTATACTCTAACAAAGAAATTTTTTTACGTGAGCTTATTTCTAACTCAAGCGATGCATTAGATAAATTACGCTTTGAAGAAATTGTGAATCACAACTTACTAAAATCTGACAAAGAAAACTCTATCACTATAAGCACTGATAAAGACAATAATATTCTTTATATTGAAGATAATGGACTAGGAATGAACAAAGATGAGCTTATGAGCAATCTTGGCAAAATTGCCAATTCTGGGACTAAGCAATTTCTTGAAAAACTATCTGAAAACGACAAAAAAGATTCAAATTTAATTGGTCAATTTGGCGTTGGTTTTTATTCTGCATTTATGGTTGCACAAAGCATTACAGTAGAAAGTCGCTCTGCTCATGGTAGCCAGGCTTATAAATGGACTTCAAGCGGTGACGGATCTTATTCTATAGAAGAATGTGATAAAGAGTCTCGTGGTACAAAAATCACTCTTCAATTAAAAGAAGACGCAAAAGAGTTTATTGATGACTGGAAAATTCGTAGTATCGTTAAAAAATATAGCGATTATGTCACTTACCCCATTTTCTTAGTTGAAAAACAAGAAGATAAAATTGAAAATGTACGCTTAAATAAATCAACTCCAGTATGGGCACGTTCAAAATCTGAAAACAAACCCGAAGACTATATTGAACTCTATAAACAAATTGCAATGGACTGGCGCGATCCTTTACTTTGGGAGCACATTAACCTTGAAGGATTGGTACCATTTAAGTCGGTTATTTTTATTCCTAGCGAAGCACCCTTTGATCTGTATACAAGAGATAACCATGGTTTACACCTTTATACCAAAAGGGTTTCTATCTCTGAAAAATGCAAAGAATTGTTACCTGAGTATTTAAGATTTGTTGCTGGCGTTGTAGAAACAGATGAGTTACCACTTAACGTTTCTCGTGAAATATTACAACAAAATGACAAGTTACCACAAATTAAAAAACAAATTGTTAAAAAGACACTTTCTGCTCTTCAAAATTTAGCGCAAACAGAACCTGAAAAATATATTAATTTTTACAAAACTTTTGGTTCTGTTTTAAAAGAAGGTTTTCATTTTGATCAGGATCAGCACAAAAATCTCAGTGAATTGGTTCGTTTTAAATCTAGTAAAACAGGTAAGGACGACTGGGTCTCTTTTAAAGAATACATTGAACGTAAGCAAGATGGTCAGACTGAAATTTATTATCTTACTGGCCCAAATTATGAATCGATTGAACGCAGTCCACACTTAGAAGAATTAGCTTCGCTTAATATTGAAGTTTTATTTTTAACTGATCCAATCGATGAGTGGTTTTTAATGAGCTACTCTAAACACGACGAGTTCAATCTTAAATCTATTAATAAGGGTGATCTTGATCTGAGTAACGTTAATAAATCAAAACAAGAAGAAAATAAAAAAGACGAAGCTCCTGTTGAGGAACTTGTTGGTTTGTTAGATTTGTTCAAAACAAAACTATCCGAAGAAATTAAAGAAGTTAAAATATCTAAGCGTTTGCGTGAAAGCCCATGCTGTTTAGTTGCAGATGAAAATGGCCTATCTCCTCATATGGAGCGAATTATGAAAGCATCAGGTCAAAGCCTTGGTGCTAATAATAAACGTATTTTAGAAATTAACCCATCTCACTCATTAATTAAAAATTTGGCTGAGCGCAAAAATAAATCTTCTGATGATTCTACTTTATCGGAATGGGTAGAGGTTTTATATGAAACCGCGTTATTATCTGAAGGAAGCCCTGTAAAAAATCCAGGAATGTTTGCCAAACGATTAACCAAAATCATGGAAATGGCATCTTCTGGTAAATAATACCCAACGGAAAACATTTCCTTAAGTTTACAGCCTCCCCTCCAAATTCTTACAATAATTGAAAGATCCTTGAGGAGGGGTTTTTTTATGGAAGTTTTTGACGCCGAAGGAAAATCGATTTTTGATATCACTCCCAAGAAAAAGAAACGTTATGTCCTTTTTTTATTTAAAATAAATCGTGATAACGAAACAAGAATTCGTACAATTGAAAAAGCAATTCAAAATAGTTTACCAGAACATATTTTAATTAGATTTGAAGATGCAAACGAAGGTTTAAAAGCTTTATTAGTTAAAAACATAGAATTAATTTTTGTTGATTATTCTTTGTTTGATAATGATAAAATTTCTGTTGAATTTGCATTAGAATGTAAAAAAAGAAGAAAATGCCCTATCTTTTTTACTGCTAAAGAAGATCTAGTATTAATTCAAGAATATAGAAAAACGTTATTTTTATATGAAGAACTTGATGATTACTTTAAAGAGCCTATAGATTTTGTAGAAGTATCTAAAAAAATTAAAAGAATATCTATTGCTCCAGCTAGAAAAGCTAAAAGATTTTCTTTAAATATCCCTGTTCAAATATACAGGCTCAATGATAACCAAAATTACAAAGTAATTCTAAGTGATATTAGTTTAGTTGGCTTTGGTATAATTTTACCAAAAAGTGAAAAATTTGTAACAAATGAACAATTTAGAATTAAAATCCCATTGCAAGAGTTTAAAATCTTTCATCCACAATATGGCGAATTTTTACCACTTTCTGGAAAAATTCGCCGAATTTCAATTAGTGGCACCAATATTGGATTTTCATTAGAAAATTCTACTCCAATGCAAATTGAAGCACTCATGAATTTACTAGAAAAAGTAACAAGAAAAATGCGAATGTTAACTCTGGCTGAAGAGCCTAAAGAAGAATTCGCAAAAATACCATTTTAATTTTTAAAATTTGTTTATTGCCTTTAACTTTTTTGCGTATTCATAAAGATATTGAATACCGCTAACTAAACTGGCAGCAAGGGCAAGAAGTATAAAAAACTGGCCCACAATATGAAAAGGCACAAACCATAATGTACCACCAACTGTTAAACCGATTATTCCCAAGTCTTGAAAAGTTGTTTTTGTTTTTCCAATAAAACTGGAAGCAATTTGAATACCATCATCAACTGCGGCAAGACGTATTGCATTAATCCCTAAATCTCTAACTATTATAATAACAGCAATAACTCCATCCATTCGATGTTTTTCAACTAAAATTACCATTGCAGACACAACAAGAAGTTTATCAGCAAGGGGATCGAGTAATTTACCTAAAAAGCTTTCAACTTTAAATTTTCGAGCAATCCAACCATCAAAAAAATCTGTTAATGCAGCAAGTGAAAACACAAGTGCCGCTGCAATAT
This sequence comes from Spirobacillus cienkowskii, assembly GCA_003339605.1. Taxonomy (GTDB): domain Bacteria; phylum Bdellovibrionota_B; class Oligoflexia; order Silvanigrellales; family Silvanigrellaceae; genus Silvanigrella; species Silvanigrella cienkowskii. The sequence goes on from QOVW01000090.1 coordinate 10,923, forward strand.
CTGTAACACTCGGCTGAATTGGTTTGATAACGCCAAAATGACCTGACTCATTTGCAACCTCTCCTAAAGACATTAGGTAAACAACAACGGGAATACATAGTATCCTTAAAAAAGTAAGTCTATTAGGAAGTTTCTGAATCCAGGATGGAATATTACCACTTTCCAAATCACTTGGATTTAATGTTTTTTTGAGATTTTTAAAAAAAGTAAGGTTCAAGAACAACCCCATTAACAACTGAAGATAAGTAACCTTGATAATCTAAGATCCTCTACTACATGTTGTGCATTTGTATTAACTATTTTTCAAGTCCCAAACTTAAATAATCTATAACAAATAATACTATCATAAACGATCGTAAAAACGTTCCCTTTAGGAATAGGCAAAAGTCAATATATTTTATACTATTTATATTCTTTTAATTTAAAATACAAATTACCAAACAATAATTTAATAAAATAAAAACATTAAAATTATACTTTTAAAACAATAAATTCAATTATTTAAAAATTATTAAAAAAATATTGTTAATTATAAAAAACTAAATTTAAATAAATATTAAAACTCAATCAATATTTATTTAAATAAAAAAAATGTATTTTATGTGAAAAAACTTAATATAATTAACGAATATATTGCTATTATCTTGACAATTAGGAAGGTAGGTATAGTCTAATGCAATGAGGCAAAAGTTCCTCTTAGTTTTATATTAACAAAATGAAAAGGGGTTACCATGAGTGTTTTAGTAGGTCGTCAAGCTCCTAACTTCAAAGCAGATGCTGTAGTTAATGGAGACTTTAAAGAAATTTCTCTTTCAGACTATAAAAACAAGAAGTATGTTGTTTTATTTTTTTATCCACTAGACTTTACCTTTGTATGCCCAACAGAATTGCATGCATTTCAAGAAAAAGTAGATGAATTTCAAAAAAGAAATGCAGAAGTGATTGGTTGTAGTATTGATAGCAAATTTTCTCACTATGCCTGGCTCAGCACCCCAAAAAATAAAGGCGGTATTGAAGGCGTTAAATATCCCCTTCTTTCTGATATTCATCGCACTATCGCTAGAGATTACGATGTTTTGAGTGATGATGGTGTGGCATTTCGTGGCTTATTTTTAATTGATAAAAATGGTGTTGTTCGTCATCAACTCGTTAACGATCTTCCACTTGGCCGTAGCGTTGATGAGGCCGTTCGTCTTCTTGATGCACTCCAACATTTTGAAAAAAATGGTGAAGTGTGCCCTGCAAATTGGTCCAAAGGCAAAGAAGCAATGAAAGCTACTCAAGATGGTGTGAGCAATTACCTTGCTAAAAATTAATTTTTTAATTCGTCAGTTTAAATTAAACAATGACTGCTTAAGGCAATAGCTTTAAGCAGTTTTTACTTAGAGGCACAAATTCATGAAGTCAATAAAAAGCCTTTTTTTATTAACGTTTTTGATAAGCCTTCACCCTTTTGTATTGAGTGCTACGCCTTTTCAAAATTTAGAAAAATTAGAACAAGAAGGCGCTCAAGTGTCTGCTCTGGTTATGAAACTCAATGACGGCAAAGTCATTGCCGAACTCAATGCTGACAAAAGACTGTCCCCCGCATCTGTTACAAAACTTGCAATTGCCTCTCAAGCTTTAGATTTTTGGGGTTCAGAAAAAACATTTGTCACAAAATTATATATGCGCGGTTCTTTAGATAAAGAAAACTCGGTGCTAAACGGTGATTTGATTTTTTATGGTTCTGGTGATCCCACTCTGACTAATGAAAAACTTTGGTTTTTAACCACAGATGTTGCGCGACTGGGAATAAAAAAAATTACTGGTAAAATTATTGTCAATAATTCATATTTTGGCAAAATAAAAAATGATGACAGCCGCAATGAAGGTAAAATTAAAAGTAATAATGCTTATGACGCTCCAATTTCATCTTCGGCTATAAACTTTAGTGTTTTAGCACTTGTCATTAATCCAAATCAGCAAACAGGCAAACCCGCAAAAATTGCAATAGAACCTTATCCATTAAAAAGTATTATTATTAAAGGTAATGTTATTACAACAAAAGCAAATTCTGCTTTTCAAGCTTCGGTCACACGTAATACCCAAAATGGAAAAGATATTTATACAGTTTCAGGACAAATTCCATTCAACGGCAAAACACAAAGAATTTATAGATCTGTTTCGGATCCGGACAGATATGCCGGTGAAACAATCCAAGCTTTTTTAAATAGTGCAGGAATAACAACATCGGGACTCATTGCCGTAGAATCAACATCCTTATCCACTGATGACAAAGTCATTGCAGAAGTTGATGGATTTCCATTAAGTTGGCAACTTCGAGGATTATTTCAAGTGAGCAATAACTTTATTGCAGATATGCTAGCATTAGGTTTACTCAATGAAATAAATTTAAAGAAAAAAGGCAACTTAATAGAAGGTGGAAAAATAATTGAAAACTATCTTCAGAATGTCATTAAAAACTCTCCTTGGAATAGTATTAAAAAAAATAAGATTCCAATTGTTCTTGAAAGCGGAAGCGGTTTAACTCCAAATAATAGACTTTCTGCTAGAGATATTATTTCTGTATTGGATCAAATGTATTTTAGTGGTACAGGTTTCCCTGCGTATCTTGCTGCATTACCCAACATCGGCGAGGAAGGAACATTGAAAAATAGATTTTCTTTGCCCTTTCAAAAGCATCTTCAAGGAAGACTACGTGCAAAAACAGGAACACTCACAGAACCTGTGCATGTTTCATCGTTGAGTGGCTATAGTCGCTTGCGTAATGGCGATTGGGTTTCTTTTGCTATTATTGTAAACGGAATCAAATCTAAACCAAAAATAGATCAAAAACTCATTCGAGATGCCATCGACTCGGACCTTGCAAAGGTTTTACCAGCGGAGCTGTAATACATATGGAAAGAAAAACTAAGGGAACATATACTCTTCGTAAATTGTTTCCAACTCTTTCTGAAGACGATCTCCTACTCGTTCAAGAAAATTCATCTGTTATTAAACTTAAAAAAGGACAAAATCTTTTTATCTCTGGAGACACACCACGCTCAATCTATGGTGTTGCGAATGGCTGTTTAAAAATAATTCGAGAAAGCCAAGAAGGAGAAAGCATCATCACACAAATTGCAAAATCTGGACAAATTGTTGGTATGCGAGAAGTCTTTGGCGATTTTAAATACAGTCGCACATCTGTTGCGTTAAAAGATACAGAAGTTTTTGCAATTGAAAAAACTACAATATTAGATTTAATTAAAAGAAATCCTGAAATTTCATTTCAATTTATGAAGATATTTTGCTTTGAATTAACACGATTAGAAAAAAGATTAGAATCTGACTTGTATAGATCTGCAAAAAATCGGGTTGCTGCAGTGATTGTTGAGCTTTATAATTTATTTGCCGAAGAAAAAGCGAAATTTTTTGTTCCACCTTTAAATAGAAGAGATATTGCAGAGCTTGCTGATGTCACTCCAGAAACAGTCAGTCGCTCTATTGCGGAACTAAAACAAGCTGGAATTTTAGACACCCATGGTTCATCATTCACTATATTAGATTCTATCGCTCTACAAAATGAAGTTGAGGAAAGATAAAAAAATATGAATTGTTATTTATCTTGTGATAACTTAAGTTTAAAAGTAGGTTATCAACCTCTCATAAATTTATTTTCTTTAAATTTATATGCATCTCAATCCATTGCATTGATCGGTTCAAATGGTTGCGGAAAAACTTCACTTTTAAAGGTACTGGCTGGTTTGTCTAAACCCAACTCGGGAAAAGTTCATATCTTATCAAAACAACTTTGGCCAGAAAATCAAAGTGAGCGTGAAAATTTTTGTGTTTTTCTTTCGCATATACCAGGACTTTTATTAGATCACAATATTATCAATAATTTAAAATTTTATACACAATCTTTTGGAATAAAATTACCAGATGAGAGTTATTTAAATGCATTAAATAAAGTTGGTTTAAAAGATCGCGAATTTCAAACTGCTAGAAGTTTATCAAATGGACAAAAAAGAAGACTCACTTTAGCTGCACTTATACTTATTAAACCAAATATCATATTAGCAGATGAACCGACAAATGGCCTAGATAGTGATGGTATTAATTTATGTTTGAATATTTTTGAAAAACTAATGAATAGCAATAAAACAGCTTTGTTAATTGCCACTCATGAACAAAAAATAATTGATTGGTGTCAGTCTAAAGTTAATCTTGAAAATTTTTCTTTGCAAAACAAAAAGTCTAAAAAAACAATAAAGGCATTACTTTAATGTTTAAATACAAGAATTCTTTAAAAATTAATATTAAAAATTGGGTTTTTGCGTTTTTATTTATAAATAAGCTAAGTTTACATTCAGCATGGGTAAACAAAACATCTTGGTTTTCTGTGTTTATTTTTGCAATTACGCTTTTAATAATTTTTCCTTTTGGCCTTGGCATTGAAGCATTAAAAAGAAGCGACGTACAAATTGGTTGTTATTGGATTATTAATCAATTTGTTATTATAACTTCTGTGTCTAGAATGTTTTCTGCTGAGCAAGAAAATAATGCATTAGATTTTCTTTTATCTAGTAAAACATCTCGCTCTGCTATTTTATGTGGAAAAATATCTTTCACATCTTTGCAAATTTTAAGTTTACAAATTCCAATATTATTTTTCTGGACTATTTTTTACCACGTAGATGAAAAAACAATATTCTTGTTACTTAAAACTATTCTACCCGTAACATTTTTGTTTAATATTGGTTCTTCAAGTTTAGGCGCACTTCTTACATGTATTACAGCAAAAAGTTTAGCAAAAGAAATTTTACTTCCTCTACTTTTTTTTCCTTTACAATGTGGCATATTGCTGGCCTCAGTCTCAATTAGTATTCAGGTAGCAAGCAATTCTTTACTTGGTACATTTAGCTCAGAAGCATGGTGGACAATTCTTTTTATGTATCCCATAATTTTTACAGTTTTAGGCATTTTATTAAGCAAAATACTCCTTCAGGAACAATAAAATGAATATATCAAAGATTTCTCAACAAAACATTCCTTCAAACATTTTAAAACCAATCAAAAGATGGAATAGTATACTGATTATTTTTTTTATTATCCAAATAATCAGTTGGTACATCGCTTTATTTAAAATCGGCTCAGACACAGATCAAGGTAACGTTTATAGAATACTTTTTGTTCATGTTCCTGTAGCATGGTGCGCTTTTTTTTGGGTATTTTTTAGTGCTGTGTTCGCAGGGTTAGCTTTAATAAAAACAAATAAAGCAGTAATTTTTGATCGTAGTAGCCATACTGCAATTGAAATTGGAACTGTATTTTCTATTCTCACGATTATAACAGGAAGTATCTGGGGAAGACCAACGTGGGGAGTATGGTGGGATTGGGATCCCAGATTGACTTCAAGTCTTGTTATGCTTTTGATTTGCTGTGGATATTTAATATTAAGACATTTTACACCAGACGTAAAAACGAAAAGAACAGTGTGCGCAATTGTTGCTATTTTAGGTTTAATAAACATACCAATTGTTTATTTTAGCGTTAATTTATGGCGTTCGCTTCATCAACCACAAACTTTTATTGAAAATTCAAAAAATGCTTCCTCTGATATTAGTCTTGTTTTATTTTTAAATTATATTGCCATGTTTATTCTTAGCATCGCAATTTATAAAATACGCAGACAAGCAATTTCTGCTCAAGAAACTTTAGATGCTGCAAGAGGTGATGAATGAATTCTAGCTATGGTAACTTAAGTTGGGAATTTTTTGTTTATGGTTCTTATATTATTGTTGCAGCTTCTTTATTTTTTTATGTTGCAATTACAATATTTAAAAGAAATAAAATTATTAAAAGTATGCAGAATGAAGGATTTTTTGAAAATACAGAAGCTAATAAGGATAATAATTCATGAAACTAAACGGCGGTCAACTTGCAGGTATTATAATTGTTTTAGGCTCATTAGGTTTAATTATATATCAGGCTACTCGTAGCGAATCGTCAGTGACATTTTATACACCTGCAGAAGTTTACGCAAACACAACAAAATTTGAAGGTAAGTTGTTTCGGGTTTCAGGTTTGGTTTTAACAGGAACAAAGCAGTGGAATGCAGAAACTCATGAACTTAAATTTAAAATCACAGACCTCGAAGGACACGATTTTAACGTTCACTACAAAGGGATACCTCCTGATTTATTTAAAGAAGGTCAAGGGGTTGTTGTAGAGGGTCGTTTGAATTCAAATCCAAACACTTTTCAAAATCAAAAGCTTATTGTTGCAAATTTATTAATGGTAAAACATAGTGAAGTTTACGACACTCAAAAAGATCATAAACAAATGAAAGAAGCAAAATTACTTGATAGCATTTTAAAGAATCAAAATATTCAAAAGCTCCAGAGCAGCAATGTTGAAAGTAAAATTTTATGAAAGCAAAAAAGCATAATACCAAAGCATTATTTTTTTCTGGAATTGTGATTTTTTTATTTTTTTTATTGATGACTTATGCTTTAAAACAAAATGCAAATTTTACACCAAGTCAGCTAGTGGGGCATGTAGCACCTGATTTTTCTGCGCCAATAACGCAAGGCGGACTGTTTAATTCACAAGAAAGTTTTAAAAGTGGTAGATGGACTGTTTTAAATTTTTGGTCTTCTTTTTGTATTGTTTGCCGCAGTGAAGCTCCAGAAATTGAAGATTTTTATCAATCTGTAACTTTAAAAAACAACTCATCTCCCCAATTAATAAGTATAAATATACAAGACAGTAAAGAAACAATTTTGCAATGGCAAAAAAATTACAATCAAAATTTTCCTGTAGTTCAAGATAAACAAGGACTTATTTCTATTCAATACGGTGTTACAGGAACACCTGAAACTTTTTTTATAGATCCTCATTCGCAAGTTAGATATCGCATTGCTGGACAAATAGATAAAAATTTAATTATTAAATTTATTAATTGGCTAGATAGTAATCCTAAATCAACCCAAGAAGATGCGACACAATATTTAATTAAATTGAGAAGTAGTTCATAATGACTTTAAATACCCCTTTGTTTACTAAAATTAATGAATCATTTATTTGCTTGAACTGCAAATTTTCTGTTCCTCCTGCGCAAAGCACTTGCAGAGATCATTGCCCAAAATGTTTATACAGTATTCATATTGATAATAATCCAGGAGATCGGGCTTCAATGTGTAAGGGGTCTTTAATTCCTGTATCATGGTCAAAAAATAAAAAAAAGGGAATCATGATTCATTACCGTTGTGCCATTTGCGCCGAACAGAAAAAAAATAAATTTTTAGAATATGATAATATTCTTTCTGATGATATAAATATTTTATTAAAATTAAATAGCATAACAAAGGAACATCAGTGAAAACAATAAAACTTCAAAATATTAATAATTTTATTGTAATATCAGATGTTCATTTAAGAAATCCTAAAGATGAAAATACAAAAATTTTTATAGAAACTCTAGATCAAATTATTGTTGAGAATTACAAAAATAAAATTGATGCCTTATTTTTATTAGGGGATATATTTGATTTTATAGCAGCATCTAAAAACTACTTTCTTAACTTTTGGAAAGAAATTTTTGATAAATTTGCACAAATTAAACAGTTAGGTATGCAAATTTACTTTATAGAAGGCAACCATGACTTTGGCTTTGAGCATTTTAAAAGCAAAACTCTTAATCATTACTTTACTGATTATGGTGATTTTATTATAGAGTTTGAACATAAAATTTTTGGCCTTGTGGTATTGAGACATGGAGACAATGTTGTTTGCTCCAATTCTTACCACAAAGTGAGAGCGATTTTAAAATCTTCTTATTTTCAAAAATTGATTAATTTTCTACTACCAGGTTTTATTATGCATTTTATATGCATAAGTTATGCAAAAAAAAGCAGAAAAAAAGGCGAATACAATAAACTACAACCTTCTTTTTTAAAACATTGTATAGAAAACTATACTAATGAGTATAAAACTAATTTTAATAAAAAAATTGATACTTTATTTTTAGGACATATACACGTTTTTCTTGATACTAGTTTAAACAACAGCCGTTTTATAGTTGGACCAGATTGGCATTCAGCTCCAAATTATTTTATATGTACAGACCATAATTTACAAAGAATATTTGTTAAATCAGATAAACAAATATTAAAACCAAATTCTCTGTTAGAAAATTAGATTAAGAATTTTTTTTTGGGCTTATTTTATTTACAACTTCTATAATTCTTAAACCTTTATTCAGTATTGCAATTTCTGAATCTTTTAAATTTATAAATTGGCATGAAATAGTTTTACCAAGATTTGTTGTTCTTTTAATTTCTGCGCTTAATTTTAATTTATCCTCAGCATCTATACCAAACATTCTGACTGGTATTTGAAATGTTACATTATGACCAACTTTAAAACCATTTTTGAGATTTTCTACTTCTAAATTTAAACTAATACCACCAGCAGAAATATTATTAATTGTTCCCCATTCAAAATCAGTATCTTCATCTGAATAAACTTCTATGACAGCTTTACTCATAAACCTAGGATTCGCTCTTCTATTTTCAATAGATTCACTCATAAAAGCCTCAATTAAATTTTTACTATCTATTTTGTATGTCGGAATGTCATGAGTTGATTTAAAGACAAAATCAATCCTTTAGAATTTAACAAAAATTTGACTGCAAATTATTTCAAACATGTCAAATTTTCTAATTTAATTGTTAATTTAATACTTATAAAATAATAAATAATTTAATTTTTTTACTGAATATTATTTAAAAAATCAAATTATTTATTTCTAAATTTATGGGGTTTTTACATGGAACTATCTAGCATTATTGGCCCTGTACTCGGTGCTATCGCAGTGGTTGGAACTGCTGTCCTTAAAGGTCTTAGCGTAGGTATGCTTTGGGGTGGTTCCGCTGCAATGATTGTGGGACTTGGCGCTTTTGCTGCGGTGTTGACCGCATACCCTATGAAAGATGTTACTTTTTCATTTAAATCTTTAGGTCTATTTTTAAATGGACCTAAACTCGATGCGGAAGGAACAATTTCAACAATTGAACGCCTTGCGCAATTAGCAAGAAAAGACGGGGTATTAGCCTTAGAAAAAGAAATCGATAAGCTTGATGATGATCTGATGAAAAAAGGGATAGAAATGGTTTCAATGAACACTGAAGCCGTAGTGATTGAAAACACGCTCTATGCAGAAATTGATTTAATGTATGAAGAAGAAGAAATTGCCGCAAAGTTTTGGGAAGATATGGGTGCATTTGCCCCTACCATTGGAATTCTTGGAGCCGTTTTGGGCTTGATGGTGGTGATGCTTAACCTCGATAACCCGCCAGAAATTGGCCCTGGGATTAAAACAGCCTTTATTGCAACTCTTTATGGGGTGGCATTAGCAAACCTTTTTGCTCTTCCTTGTGGGAAAAAAATTAAAAGAATGTGCCATCATAAAAAAGTTTATCGAGAAATGATAGCTACAGGAGTTATTGGCATTTCCCAAGGTACAGCTCCTAAAGTTTTGGTTGAAAGATTGCACGGGATGGCTCATTAATGGCGAAAAAGAAAAAATGCCCTGAATTTGAAAACCATGAACGCTGGCTTGTTGCGTTTGCCGACATGATGACCTTGTTGTTTGCATTATTTGTGGTTCTTTATGCAATTGCAGTGGTAAACACATCTAAGGTGAAGCAGGTAAAACAATCAATGCAAGTTGCCTTTGGTATTCCAGAAGAAGTTCCTAAAGAAGAAGGAACAATACCGAGAGGACCAACAACTCGTGATAGTATTTTTCGTTACATAAAAGGCAATACAAGCCGAGAGCAAATTTTACAAAAAATTGTACGAGAACGTGCAGCAATTATCGCGGCACAAGCAAAGGTCATTGAACAAAAACTTGCAGAAAGATTATATGGCTCTAAACAATTTCCAGACAGCGCCAGCAAACCTGTTGATAGACTTATTTACGTAGCACGCGAACCAGAAGGTATTCGCGTTACTCTGCTTGCTCGAGTGCTTTTTGATCCAGGGGCATATGAACTAAAAAAAGAAACAAAAGAAATGGTAAAAGGTGTCGCAGAAGTCCTTAGAGGGATAGGGCGTGTTGTTCGAGTAGAAGGGCATACAGATAATATCCCCTTTGAAAAAAACGGAATGAGTAACTGGGAACTTAGTGTTTTGCGAGCAACATCAGTTGCTCGATTTTTAATTGGAACCAATTTTTTTCCAAAAGGCACCATCTATCCTGCTGGCTTTGCAGAAACGCGACCCATTGCCGAAAATGAAAGTCCAGAAGATAGAGCCTTAAACCGCAGGGTTGATTTAAAAATTTTATATGACAATCCCGATGACTATATCCCTCCAGACGAACAGCTCGGCAATGACGAAAAAACAGATCTAGAATAGTGTTTGCACTCAATTAAAAGTAAGATATATCATATTATAATAAACGGTTGTTGCTTTTTCTTCAAAATAATTGCAACAATTATTTAATAATTAGTATATTAAGCATGAGATCAAACAAAAAAGAATTCTGGAGTAGCTAATTTATGAAATTAAAATTTTTATCTTTTTATGAAAAGTGTTTAATACTCACATTTTCATCCAGCTTTTTATTACAAGGTTGCATGACATCTCAACGCCAAGATCAACTGCAATCTTCGCTAGGGCAAGTTCAAGACCAAATCAATCAGTTGCAAGATCGCATCACGAAAAGAGAACAACAAATTACAAACACAACACAAACAGCGATTTCTTCGCGCAATGATGTTGAAAATCTTCATTCACAAATTTTAATTATGCAAGGTGATATTGATACACTTAATAAAAAAGTTGTCACAATTCAAAAAGAAGCCTCTGGTCACGAAAAAGAAAAAAATATTATTTCGCAAGATAATCATGCAAATTCACTTATTGAAATTCAAAGAAAATTAGCAAGAGTTGAACTTGCATCTAATGCAAAAGTAGCTGCATTTCGTACAAGTAAATTGCCTGCTAAACTACAGTCTTTAGATAAAATCAAAACAAGTTTAAAAAACACATTTGCAAAAAATGAATTTAAACAAACTATAGAAACTTGCAATGCAGTTTTAAATTCTACAGACGCCAGTGAAGATATGTTACAAATTGCTATAGAATATAGAGCAGAAGCAAAATTAAAACTTAATGATTATCGAGGAGCTGCACTTGATATTTTAAATTATATTGATTTATTTCCAAAAGGAGAATATTATTCAAAAGCATTATTTTTGGCAGGAAACTTTTTTAATAATCTTAAAAACTTTGAAGTTGCCAAATCTTATTATCAAGAATGCGAAAAATATTGCACACTTCCAGCGTATAAAACAAAGGCTACAAATAATCTTTCCAAAATGACTGCACAAATGTCTGTAAACTTAGAAGATTGATAAATTAACATGATAAAATCAAAAATTATTCTTGCAATTGAAACCTCATGCGACGAAACAGCTGTTTCTATTTTAAGTTCTAAAACAACCAATAATGTAACACTAAATTCTATTAATATTTATGCACATGTTGTTGAATCACAAAACGAAAGTCACGCACCTTTTGGAGGAGTGGTGCCAGAAGTGGCTGCACGCGATCATCTTTCTAAAATTTACGACATCACACAAACAGCACTCTCTCAAGCTAAAATTAATATTACTGACATTGATGCACTTGCGGTGACAATGGGACCTGGATTAATTGGAGCTTTGATGGTGGGTGTTTTGTTTGCGAGAGGTTTGGCGTCTTCGCTTTCTGTACCACTTATTTCTGTAAATCATGTTGATGCTCATTTAGCTCCTGCATTACTGATTGAAAAATTTTCTCCTAAAAACGATTTGGATACTTGGATACCAGTGCGTAACATAGAATATCCTGCCCTTGCCCTTACAGTGAGTGGCGGACATTGTCATTTAAGTTTGTTACACTCTACAACAGAGCGAATTTTGCTTGGTAAAAGTTTAGATGATGCCTGTGGCGAAGCGTTTGATAAGGTCGCAAAGCTTTTAGGTCTTAGTTACCCTGGCGGTCCTTTAATCGAAACTCTTGCCCACAATGTTACAACTCGCAAAACAGCCGTTCAACAAAGCTTTGCGTTTCCTGCAAAACCAGCAAATAAAGAAAACCGATATAACTTTACTTATAGCGGACTCAAAACAGCAGTGATGGAAGTAATCCGTAAAGAAACAGGAATCAAAAAAGGAAAAATAACAGGAAAAGACCTACCGCAACACACAAAAGAAGATATTTCTTTTGCGTTTCAACATGCAGCACTTCATCAATTGTACGATAGAGTTTTAAATGCGATAAACGATTATCCTGATATTAAAACAGTACTTGTTGCCGGAGGTGTTGCACAAAACAAAAAATTTCGACAAATTTTTTCTCAAATCAAAAAAGATGTTATTTTTGCTCCACCTTCGCTATGCTCAGACAATGCAACAATGATTGGCTTGCAAGCGTTACTTCAAGATAATAACTTAGGTTTTACAGAGCACCCTTTTTCTAAGTATTAGAGCGTTTGAGTTTGTTGCAAAAAACTAGGCTATACCGCATTAAATAAATTTATTTTTATTTATAACTTTATTTCTCTTTTTGAAAATAAAATATCAATATGTTTTTTATCTGGAGTTAATTCTAACGCTTTTTCTATATTTATTTTAAATATTTCTTGAGAATCTTCTAAAAGTGCATAGAATTTAAAATTAAAACTAAACATCATTTTTAAAAATTCGACGGGATCATCCCCTGCTATTTTCATACCATAAGGCCAAAATTCAGAAAGAATTGATAAATCGTGATTTTTACTTATTAAGTTTTTCATTCCAGATAAAACTTTATACTCAAAACCCTGAACATCAATTTTAATAAACGAAATATTATTGACATTAATTTCATCATCTCCAACTACAGTTTCAACAGAGACAAAATTTCTATTTTCTAAAGAATCATATAACCTGTGATCACCTGCATTATTATCGCTCAAGTATAAGTTAAAATTACCTTTAGTATTAGAAAGTGCTTTAGAAATTAACTGAACTCTATTACAATTTGCATTTAATTTGGTATTTTCTTGGAGTAGTTTAAAATTAAAAGGTTCTGGTTCAAATGCTAAAACTTTAATTGTAGAATCAAAACTTGCCAATAAGTTACTCCAATAGCCAATATTAGCACCTATATCGATAACTGTTGAATGAGATTTAATGAATTGTTTTACAAAATTAGACGCAAATGGATCGTAGTTACCATGTTTTAAAATATATTTTGAAACTCCGGAACCATCTTTGAGATCAAGCAGCAAGTTAAAAGTGTTTACTTTCTTTAATACAAACCTTTTGTTAGTAACTTTATGAACAATTTTTCTACCAACTCTATGACTTAAAATTTTAGTTAAAAAATTATTATTTTTTATGTAATTTTGCATTAGCAACCCCTTGAAATAATAGCCGCTGTTATTTTATTTTTCAAAAAATAACTCATACACTTTACATAATAATAAATTTATGTCAAATTTTATAAAAAATTTTAAAATTAATAGATAATTTTATTATATTTAACAAAAAAATCGCCAATAATCATAAAATTTATATATTTAAATTTTTACAAAAAATTCGTATAATTTAAAAAAATATTTTTAATTTTTCATTTAAATAACATAATAAATCTAATTATTGTAGAATACAAAATATAACTAAGGGTTATAAATAATAACATTTTTTCTGGTGGAGAGATTTTATTTGTTTTAAACAATGAAGGAAGCTTAAAGTCAGCCCTTAACAAGGCATCTTCCATCGCAATTTATTTATTTCATAAAAAAATATTTTCATTAAATAAATAAATTGATTATATTATTAGCATATTTTCATTAAATTTATATGAAAATAATATCGATCTTCTCAAGGAAGTTTGCTTCGCCGAAAAAAATCTTTTCTTTATAATAAAAAGAAATTTTTTTGAAAAACTTATTATACAATAAAATTATCAAACTAAAATCTGATTATCTTGATGATTAAAATATTAAAATTGCTAAAAACCTAGTTTGCAACCCACTGCTCAATTTTAAAACACTCCCAAAAAATTTTTAAACACAAACTTTTCCCTCTTTTTTTATTTTAAATTTTTG
>QOVW01000014.1 GCA_003339605.1 Spirobacillus cienkowskii
GGAAATACCGGATCCCATTCCGAACTCCGAAGTCAAGCCCGCCTGCGGCAATGGTACTGCACCTTTAGGTGTGGAAGAGTAGCTCGGTGCAGCCTTTATATATCCTTTTTAGTGGGTTCGTAGCTCAGTCGGTAGAGCATTTGCCTTTTAAGCAAGTGGTCCCCGGTTCGAATCCGGGCGGACCCACCACTAAATTTAAGTCCTCAAAAGCATTGTCTTTTGGGGCTTTATTTTGTGGGTTAACTTTATTTTTGTCAGACTCTAAACGCCTGCATTTATTTTGTGATTTTTCGTTTTACTTTTAAACGATTCTGTAAATGTTGAAGAAGGTTTTTTTATTATTAAAGTTATCTTACTCATTTCTTTTTTAGATAATAGTTGATTTTATTTAAAGCAGTGTTATAAGAAGTTTCTTGTTTTTTATCTCTTCAGTTGAAGGATGTATTTTATGGCAAAGTCAAAATCTAAGGTTAAGGCCAAGATAGCAAAGTCAAAAGGGAAAGTTAATAAGGCAATCAAAACTAAAAAAGCAGCAGCTAAAAGATATAAGTTAACTGCTACTGGTCTTGTTAAAGTTCCTCATGTAGGCAAGCAACATAAAGCAACATCAAAGAATCGTAGCCGCAAAAATCGCTTGAAAAAGGCAAAAATTATGCGCGCTGAGAGTACAAGATTGGTTGCGCGTTGCATTCCGAATGGGCTTTAATTTTTTGTTTTTAGTTTCTTTGTAAAAGGAACTAATTTATAGCGCTTTTATAAGTTGTTTTTAAACAGGTATCTGGCTCTTTAAAAGGCTGTTTAATCAGCGCCAGTACTTCGCTAGGGGGAATAAATATGGCTCGTGTAAAACGTGGTTTTAAACTTCGTCGTCGTCATAAAAAAGTATTGAAATTAGCAAAAGGCTACCGTGGAACCCGCAGTAAGCTATATAGAACGGCTATTCAAATTGTTCGTCGTGCTTTATGTTACGCTTATCGCGACCGTAAAGTTAAAAAACGCGATTTTCGTGCATTGTGGATTCAGCGTATTAATGCTGCAGCTCGTGCGCATGGTATGCCTTACAGCAAGTTCATGAATGGTTTAAAGAAGGCAAATATTGTTTTAGATCGTAAACAATTGTCTGAAATTGCAATTCAGGATGGCGCGGTATTTGAAGCTCTTGTTAAGAAATCAATGGCTGCTTTATCAAAATAAGTAAAAATATTGGTACTTGACTCGGAGCGTAGCGCAGCCTGGCTAGCGCACTTGCTTGGGGTGCAAGAGGTCGCAGGTTCAAGTCCTGTCGCTCCGACCATTTTTGTTTTTAACATATAATTTTTGAGAAACCGACTTTAGGCAATTCTCTGTATAGGTGGTATAAATATGAAACATCCTATTTTAAAGTCTTTTGAATCAATGCACTTGCGCCAAAAACAGCTTCCTATCTTTAAAGCTGGGGACACCGTTTGCGTTTGGGTAAAAATTCAAGAAGGTACAGAAAAAGATGGAACTCCAAAGTATCGTTTACAATCTTTTGAAGGTACTGTTATTCGTTTTCGTAAGGGAACAACAAATTCAACATTTTTAGTTCGTAAAATGTCTTCTGGTGGTATTGGGGTTGAGCGCAACTTTTATGTACACTCACCTTTAATTGATCATGTTGATGTTAAGGTACGTGGTAAAGTGCGTCGTTCAAGAATTTACTACATTAAGAAGCTTCGCGGTAAGGCTGCTCGTATTTCTAGTCGTTTTGTTTCGGCAGAAGAGCTAAAAAGCTATGAGCAAGCTTAAAAGCAAGCTCAAGTAACGAATCCGTAAAACCCAAAGGGACATCTAATAAAAATTAGATGTCCCTTTGGGTTTTTTATTTAAATGTTTACGAATAATTTAAGATTTTGTTACATTAATTTCGTGGTGCCTGAAAATCGGTCACTACGAAATTTTTTAACTAATTGAAAATAAAGAAATAAATTAGTTTGATTGAACGATTTTAAGGCACCTTTTTTTAGAAATTGACTGATTTTCGGCTTTTGGTAGTTTTTTGATTTTCAATAATATCTTAATATACTAAAATTATTGAAAATTATTCATTAATAATAATGGCATAGTTCTTGCATATAGCAATATGTCAAAGATTTAAATTCTAATCTTTGAGATCAATTTTGAATGGGAGAACCACGATATGGCTGATATTTTTATAAGCAATAAAATAGATTTAAGTACTCGAAGCACAAAGGTTAGAGCAGGTAAGAATAGAAGATCTACAAGAAAAAGTGAATATTTTTCTAGACTACAAGTACCATTGGAGCTTGCATTAAATGAAGTGACTTATTCAATGAGTGCAACGCATAAATGGATTAAGTTGTGTATAACATATGTTGATTTTGTAGCTCCTTGCGAGCTGCTTAGAGAGCCTGGCAGGCTCATGCGTTTGTTGTCTGAGCATCCAAGTGGATTAAAGCGCGACGAGATGTTAAGTAAATTTTATGAGCAATATGAAGAAGCATCTTTGCTTCGAAAAGAAAGTTTTAGGATATGTTTAGAAAAAATAGTTCAACGTGCAAGGGTAATATTCTCAAAATATGATTTAACGATTCAATATTGCAAAGAAACGAAGAGATACTTAATACAACCGCTATTTATATTAAGCAAAGCTGAGAAAAATGTTTTAAATGATAAAAAAGGAGGGAAAAATTAAATGTTTGTTTCTGACTTGTTAAAAGAAAAGAAGGTTCTTGTTACTGGTGGTGGAACTGGTCTTGGTAAAAGTATGTCAGAACGATTTTTAACATTAGGAGCAAAAGTTGTAATATGTGGAAGAAGAGAACAAGTACTGAAAGATACCTGCGATGAGCTTAATGCAAAATTTAATGGAATGGTGACTTATAAAGTTTGTGATGTACGAGATGCTCAATCTATTGAAAAAATGTTGGACGAAATTTGGCAGGATGAACCCATTAATGTCTTAGTTAATAATGCTGCAGGTAATTTTATTTCACGTACCGAAGATCTCTCTTATAGAGCTGTTGATATTGTTTTAAATATTGTTCTGCATGGAACCGCAAACATGACTTTAGACTGCGGTAAGAGATGGTTAAAATTTGGTACAAAGGCAAGTGTTCTCAATATTGTGACAACCTATTCTTGGACTGGATCTGCCTATGTTGTGCCTTCTGCTATGGCTAAGGCAGGTGTTCTAGCTATGACAAGAAGTTTAGCGGTTGAATGGGGAAACAGAGGTATACGAATGAACGCAATAGCTCCTGGTCCATTTCCTACAAAGGGGGCATGGGAAAGATTAGTTCCAAGTGAAGATTTAGGAAAAGTTTTAGAGACCAAAAATCCTCTTGGCAGACATGGAGAACATATTGAATTAGCAAATTTGGCATCCTTTTTGGTTTCTGATTATGCTGGATTTATAAATGGTGAAGTGGTGACAATTGATGGTGGAGAATGGTTACAAGGAGCGGGAGAATTTAATTTTTTAAAGTCATTAAAAAATGAAGATTGGGAAACTCTAAAAAAAAGAAAATAAAATAAATTTGAGCTCTAAATAAAAAACTTATAAAATGAATAATTAATTCTAATATAAAACTTTAAAAAATAATTTGCCCAGTATTTTAAATAATTTAAAAAATTACTATAAATTGAGTTTGTGTTTATAAATAAAATATGTTAATTTTAAGTATGTATTTAATTATTTTATTTATATTAAAATTGTAAACGAGTTTATTTAGGGTAAAAATATGGCTAATAGTATTTTTAATTTTTTGAAACCAATTAATAATATTAAAATAATAAAAAATGAAACAATTGGAGAAGAATTAATTAAAACGTCTGTTAATTTAAAAAATCTGCTAAAAAAAAATAATTTTATTGAAAATAAATATGTAATAATTGGCGTGCCTGATGACAGAGGTGTGAAAGCTAATCTAGGACATCCAGGTGCTGACAAAGGACCAAGTTTATTTAGGAGCTGTTTTTATAATTTATATGACAATTTTATATTTGATAAGAATTCTTTTAGGAATCAAAATAAAAATAAAATATCCCAAAATTTTGTAGATGTTGGTGATATTATTTTGTCAGATTCAATAGAAGAAACCCACGAAAATTTGGCAAAAGTAGTTGAATTTTTTTTAAAACTTAATCCAAAATTAATATTTGTAATTGGTGGTGGTCATGATTTTAGTTATGGAAGTTATAAAGGCCATGTAAATGCTAAAAAAGGACAAGTAATCCCAATAATAAATTTTGATGCGCATCTTGATTTAAGACCAGTAATTGACAATCAAATTAATAGTGGAACAGCTTTTCATCGAATAATTCAAGATTTTAAAAATAATATTATAAATGGAAATGCGTTATTGGAAATTGGAATACAAAGAGAGCGAAACCCTTATTCTTTATATGAATTTGCATTACAGCATAATATAAAAATAATAGAATACACGGCACTTTCAAATGTTTGGAAAGTTTTTAATGGGGAAAAAGGCCAAGCTCCCCTAGAACATATTCGTGATCATATTGATACATGTGCAAACCTTGGATTTGATAGATATAATGGAAGTTTGCATTTTTCTTTATGTTTAGACGTATTTGACCAATCAATTGCTCCTGGAACAAGCGCTTCTACTCCTTTTGGAGCGCAATTCAGGGATTTGGCTCCATCATTTTCCTTTTTAGCAAAATTTAGAGCATGTCGTGTTATGGATATTGCAGAACTGTGTCCAGCAAGGGATACTTTTGAGATGACATCTCGATTATGTGCGTCACTCGTTTATAGAATGGTTATTCTTAAGGAAGAGTACTCCAATGCATTAAGATAACCGTTCACTTGTCGCATTCATCAATATGAGTTAGTTGAACTCGTTGAGGAGGAACTTGGATATGGAGCAATCCGTTAGTTATATAGGTATGCACCCTTATTTGCCTTTATTGCTCATTTTGATTTTTGGGTTAGTACTTGGCCTTGGTGTTAGCGGTATGTCTTTATTGCTTGGCCCTAAAAAGCCAAATACTCGTAAACTTGAAGTTTATGAGTGTGGTCTGCCAATTACAAGCTCAGCAGAACAAAGGTTTTCGATTAAGTTTTATTTGACAGCAATATTATTTATTCTTTTTGATATTGAAACAATCTTTATGTATCTTTGGTCAACTGCATTTGACTATTTAGGGTGGTTTGGAATTGTTGAGGTCGGAATATTTATTGCAACACTAACTGTTGGTTACATTTATGTACTCAGGCGTGGCGCACTTCGTTGGGATTAAGAGGTGAAGTCAAATGATGGATTTTAATTTAGTACAAATTATTAGTACAATACTATTAATGCTTCTTGGAATTGCGGTTGGAGCTCAAATTGCTCCTATTATGAGTTGGGCTGAAAGACGACAATGCGCAATTATTCAAAGACGTATTGGACCTAATCGAGTCGGTATATTTAAATTTAGAATTTTTGGTTTAGGGCAACCTATTGCTGATGCGATTAAGCTTCTTTTTAAAGAAGATTTTGTTCCTCCTTATGTTCACAAAGCATTTTATGTAATGGCTCCTGTAATTCCAGTGGTTACAGGATTAGCTGTGACAGTGGCTATTCCTTGGGGTAGTTTTGTTTTATTTAATGATCAAATAATTTCATTACAAGCTGTTAGTTTAAATTCAGGATTTTTATTAATATTTGCTTTATCTTCATTAGCTGTTTATGGGGTTACACTTGCAGGCTGGTCATCAAATAATAAGTATTCTTTATTAGGTGGTCTTCGCGCTTCGGCGCAAATGATTAGTTATGAAGTTGCAATGGGACTAAGTATTATTCCTTTAGTTTTTATTTGGGGAACACTAGATCTACAAATAATGATAACGAAACAAGCAGATGTTCTTTGGGGATTTATTCCAAATTGGGGAATTATACATGCTCCAATTTCATTTATTATTTTTATTGTAACTATTTTTGCTGAAACAAATCGACTTCCTTTTGACCTTGCAGAAAGCGAGGGTGAGTTGGTGGCAGGATTTTTAACAGAATATGGCGCAATGCGTTGGTCGCTTTTTTTCTTGGGCGAATATTCAATGATGTTTGTAATGTGCGTTCTTACTGTGTCTTTGTTTTTTGGTGGTTATGAATTACCATGGATTACACAATCATATCTATTGGAAGTGCTAACTCCTCAGTTTGGAGAAGTATTAACAAGATGGTTCCTATTACCATTGGGAATAGTTGTTCTTCTTGCTAAAGTAATTCTATTAATGTGGATATTTATTCAGGTTCGCTTTACAATACCTCGCTTTCGTTATGATCAATTGATGAAATTGGGTTGGGTATATTTATTGCCGATTGCGCTCATAAATCTTATTATTTCTGCAATTGTAACAGCAATTGTCAAGTTTCATTAGAAAAAGGAAGAATAGATTATGATGACTCAAATTTCTTTTTTAATCATGGGAATCATGACTGTATTTTTATCGATCATGATGATTAGCCGCAAATGGCCTGTTACGGCATCGATGATACTAATTATAGTTATGATGTTAATTGCAGGAATGTTTGGAATGCTGGGAGCGCATTTTTCTGCCGTCGCTCAAATTATTGTTTATGCAGGCGCCATTATGGTGGTTTTTGTATTTGTAATCATGCTTTTAAATTTGCCTCCCGAGGAATTGAGATATGGCAGAATTACAATATTTGAGCTTATATATATTGTATTAGGTTTTTTAATTGCATTATTTTTAGGAACAAAAGTTGGTCAAGGTTACTTATTATCAGCATTAAATTCGCAAACGTTGATTAATTCTCGTCCTCCCTATTATCCAGACTCTATGAATGAAAATGTAAAAAATGTTTCTGCACTAATGTTTACAGATTATTTATGGGCTTTTGAGCTTATTAGTTTTTTGATTCTTGTAGCAATTATTGGTGCAATAGTTATAGCAAAGAAAGCGAAGGTGAATGATGCCAAGTCTTCCTGAATTAGGGATTTATTTTGCATTATTATTATTTATTGTAGGCATGTTAGGCGTTATGCTAAGAAAAAATATTATTTTTATGATGCTTAGCGTAGAAGTTATGTTAAATGCAGCGAATCTTGCTTTTATCAGTGCAAGCAGTATGACGAATACCATTGATGGACAAGTTATTATGTTTTTTGTAATGGCTGTTGCTGCATGTGAAGCAGGGGTAGGACTTGCTCTTATTGTTTCGCTTTACAGAGAAAAATCAACTTTAGAAATTGATGATCTCAGAATGCTTAGAGGATAAAAATGCAAGAACAAACATTGGTTACCTTAATTGTACTTATTCCTTTATTAGGGGCATTAATTAATGCATTTCTCCTTCGAAATGCGAGTATTGGTTTGATTTGTACTATTGCCACTGGTGTAGTCGTTTTTCCATTTATATTTTCTTTAAAATTATTTTTTGATTCTATTATTTTAGGAAATACAATTACTGTTAATTTATTTGATTGGATATCTGTTCCTCTTGTTAATGGAAAAGAATTTAATATTCCATTTGGACTAACAGTTGATAGATTGTCAGGAATATTCTTACTTGTGATAACAGGGGTAGGTTCTCTCATTCATTTGTACTCTGGTGAGTACATGTGTCATGAAAAAGGCTCTTACAGATTTTTTGTTTATTTAAATCTATTTATCGTTTCAATGCTTCTTCTTGTTTTAGGCTCAAATATGTTGGTCACATTTTTAGGCTGGGAAGGAGTGGGAGTCTGTTCTTATTTGTTAATTGGTTATTGGTACGAAGATAAAGAAAATTCAATGGCTGCAATTAAAGCTTTTATTGCTAATCGAGTTGGTGATGCAGGTTTTTTAATTGCAATGTTTCTTTGTTATATGCTGTTTAATACAATTAATTACAGTGAACTTGCTGTTGCTATAGCCTCTTTACCACAAGACTTTATTACTAATAATTCTGTAGAAATTACCCTCATTGGTTTGTGTTTATTACTTGGAGTAGCTGGTAAATCTGCTCAGATTCCTCTTTATACATGGCTGCCTGACGCAATGGCAGGTCCAACACCTGTATCTGCGCTTATTCATGCCGCGACAATGGTGACGTCGGGTATTTATTTGATGAATAGAGTCAGTTACCTTCTTGTATTGAGTCCAAGCGTTATGGCAACAATAGCGATAGTGGGTGCTGCGACCGCAATTTTTTCTGCAACAATAGGTTTTGCGCAAACTGATATTAAAAAAGTTTTGGCTTACTCAACGTGTAGTCAGCTTGGTTACATGGTTTTAGCATGTGGAGTTGGAGCGTTTCAATATGGCGTTGCGCATGTGGTAACTCATGCCTTTTTTAAAGCCTGTTTATTTTTGGGCGCAGGTAGTGTGATTCATGCAATGCATCATGAACAAGATATTAGAAAAATGGGCGGATTATTTAAAAAAATGCCTATTACTTCTGCAACATTTATGATAGCAACCCTTGCAATAATTGGTTTTCCAGGGTTTTCCGGATTTTTTTCAAAAGATGCAATTCTTGCTGCCGCGTGGTCTGGGCCTTTTGGCAGTCCTATTTTATGGTTAATTGGTTGGATTACCGCAGGATTTACTGCTTTTTATATGTTGAGACTAACTTGGCTTGTTTTTTTTGGAGAATGCAGAGCGCAGCATCCTGAGCATATTCATGAAACAAATTATGTTATAACTATTCCTTTAATGATATTAGCTGTGCTTTCTATTTTTGGTGGAGCAATAGCAATTCCTGAAGTTTTAACTGGTAAGCCTGATTTTATTACAACATTTTTGTCTCCTGTGCTTGGACAAGCGCAAACAATTTTAACAGCAAGCAACTTTAACTTTGCTCATTTAAGTCACTCTATGGAGTTTAGTCTCATGGGCGCTTCTATATTGATTGTGTTTGTTGGCGCTTCATTTGCTATACTCCTTTATCGCAATGGCCCTCAGGGCGGTGAAAAATTTGCAAATGCATTTGGACCTATTTATCGTTTAGTTCGTGATAAATGGAGAGTTGATGAACTTTATATGTTAGTTTTTATTAAACCACTCGCAAAAATTGGTCAAATATTATATAGTTTTTTTGATAAAAAAGTAATTGAAAATGTTGTAAATGGTATTCCAGAAACTCTTTATACGGGCACAAGCGTTGTGAGTGACACCCAAACAGGATTGGCAAGGAATTACCTTAAGTCTATTTTCATCAGCATTATAATTTTTGGATTAATCCTATTTATTTGAGCAACTGAGAGGACACAATGATCGATGGCGTTTCGCAGTGGATTTTATCGCTGCTTATAATATTTCCAGTTTTAGTTGCATTGATTATCCTTTTGATTCCGACTACGCGTGATTGTCGAGTGCATAAAAATATTGCTTTAATTGGAACAATAGTTGAACTTGTATTTTCGTTACATCTTGTTAAGTATTTTGTACCACATTCTTCTAATTTTCAGTTTGCTCAATTTTTAGGTTGGTTGCCTAAGAGTACTGGAATTAATTATATAGTAGGTGTTGATGGACTAAGCTTAATACTCGTATTACTCACAACAATATTTTCTGTTATTGTTGTGATGACAGCTTATTCAACAATTAATACTGGAATAAAAGGATTTTTCGCTTTGTTTCTTTTATTGCAGTCTGCTATAATTGGTGTTTTTGTATCTTTGGATGTGGTGTTATTTTATGTGTTTTGGGAATTAAGTTTAATTCCTGTGTATTTTATGTTAGGAATTTGGGGCGGAAAAGACCGTGTTTATGCAACTATCAAACTATTTATTTATGGAGTATTTGGTAGTTTATTTATGTTGGTTGCGTTAATTTATTTGTATTATATTCATGGGCAATTAAATTCTGGAATATATTCTTCAAATTTACTAGACTTGTATAAAACAGCTGCAAATTTATCATCTACTGAGCAAACTTCATTATTTTTATGTGTCCTTTTAGCGTTTGGAATTAAAGCGCCTATTTTTCCATTTCATTCATGGTTACCAGATACATACGAACAAGCTCCAGCGACTTATACATTGTTGTCCGGTGTTATTTTAAAGCTTGCAACTTATGGCTTAATTCGTTTTGGAATTTGTTTGTTTCCTACTGCGGCATTAAAATTTTCGACTCCAATTATGATTGTTGCAGTTATTGGTATTATCTATGGAGCCCTAATTGCGTGGCAACAAAAAAATATTAGAAGAATTATGGCATTTTCTTCTTTAAGTCATCTTGGCTTTATAGTTCTCGGTATTTTTTCACTCAATACTATTGGTTTACAAGGTGCTTTATACCAAATGATTAACCATGCAGTGACTGCGGGAGCTTTATTTATTTTATTTAATTTTCTATATCAAAGGCGAAATAGTTTTGATTTAGATGATTTTGGTGGATTTGCAAAAGTGCTTCCGTGGTTTGCGTTTTTCTTTGTAATTGTTGCAATGGGATCTGTTGCTTTACCAAGTACAGGAAGCTTTATTGGAGAATGGCTGATTTTAATTGGAGCGTTCCAAGCAAGCCCAATTATTGGTACAGTTGCAACGTTGGGAGTTATTTTTGGAGCTGTTTATATTTTATGGTTAACTTATAAAATTTTATTTGGACCACTAGATAAAGCAGAAAACAAACAATTAAGCGGCTTAAGTCGCCTTGAAGTAGCTCAGTTAAGTATTTTAAGTATTTTGATATTTGTTTTAGGATTTGCGTCTTCTGCAATATTAGAGCATTCTAAGCCAACATTATTAAAAATTGAACGAAGTGTGATTAGCCAAACATATTATGCTTCTGAGCTTGCTAATCTTAAGGATTCTACTCTCATGCCTTTAAATACAAAATTAAAAAAGAATACGGAAGGAGTTAAATGATGTCGAATGAAATGATGATATCTCAACTCCAAGAAGCTGTTAAAAATGCTATCCAAACTCGTTTGTGGGATGATATTTTACCTGCTTCATCTTTTTATATTTTAAATATGCCAGTTATGGTTATGCTTTTTGCAGGGCTTGTTACTATGTTACTTGGAGTGTTTAAAACCGCTCCAGATAAACCAAGTTATCCTGCTTGGTATGTTGCCATTGCGGCATGTTTTATTGCTGCAGGTTCTGCGATTTTAAATCAAGCTCAATTTCCTACTGCTTTTTTAGGAAGTGGTGTTTTAATTGACGATATTTCACGACTTTCTTTTATAGTGATTGCATTTGGTACGTTATTTACGCTTCTTGCATGTTCAATGACTCAATTTGGAAAACAACTTTTACGATCAGAGTTATTAACATTAATTTTATTTTCATCTTCTGGCTTGATGGTAATGTGCTCTGCAGGTGAGTTTTTGAGTTTTTTTGTAGGTCTCGAACTAACAAGTATTTCACTTTATGTTTTAGTTGGCTATCAACGTAGATCGCTTCAGGGTATGGAAGCTGCAATCAAATACTTTATTCTTGGCGCTGCAGCAGCCGCATTATTATTAATGGGTGCTGCATTAGTGTATGCAAATATTGGTTCTTTGCGTTTTGCAGATTTCAGTTTGCTTCATCTTTCTTTTTCTAAACCTTTTGGTTTAATCGGCATCCTATTTATATTTTGTGGTCTTGCTTTTAAACTTGCCATCGCTCCTTTTCATTCTTGGGCTCCAGATGTTTATCAAGGAGCAAACTCACACTTAACGGGTTATATGGCTTCTTTAGTGAAATTTAGTATTGCAATTGTTTTGTTAAGATTGTTGAGTCAAGAAGGAACAACCACAGATAGAACTGGTCTCATAATTATTTTTTGGGTATTTGGGGCTCTTTCCATTGCTATAGGCTCTATGTTTGGTTTAGTTCATAATAGCATTAAAAGAATTTTAGCGTATTCTTCAATTGCAAATGCTGGTTACTTTTGCTTAGCGTTTGCATCACTTGCTGCAAATCCTTCTAGTTTGCAAGCAAAACAATCTTTAGTTTCTTACGCAGTGATATATGCGGTATTAAGTATGGGCGCCTTTACTGTTGTAGCTTGGTTAGAAGATTCTAATAGAGAAGATTTATTAAAAGAAGAAATTGCTGGAATAGGTTTTAAAAAACCAGTTGCAGCAGTCACTTTAAGTATATTTTTATTTGGATTTGCTGGTATTCCTCCTGTGGCAGGATTTTTTGGTAAATTTTTCATGATTTTTGCTGCAATGAATGAAGGATTTATTGGGCTTATAATTATTTTAATTATTTTTAGCTGCTTATCTTTATACTTTTATCTCTCCATTATTGCTGAAATGTGGTTTAAACCAGGCACGCGTTATTCGATTCAAAATCAACAATCGCAAGAAACGAATTCGGGTATGATGGTAATGTCGCTTGTTGCAGCAGGTGGTGCTTTATTAATTGGAATTTTAGGGCCATTATGGGCAATGAATATGAGTTACACTCAAGCGCAAGAAAAGAATTTAAGATTAATTAATGTTTCAAAAGAAGTTAGCAATAGTTTTGCTGAAAATGGCAATATTATAGATTAAAAAAAGGTGCAACTAAGGCGTTCCACCTTTTTTACTTTTAGCCGTGACTGAAGTTGTTTTACCTAAACTTTTCTGAATAAATCTCATGACACGTTTTTTTAAATCTTTATCTTCGTCTAAGATGAGCTTAATGACTTCAAGTTCATCAGATGCTCGCATTTTCTTTTTATTTATATCGGGTTTCATAATTTACCTCCCGAATTTTTTTCGGTATATTGAAACTAATGTTCAAATTGGAGTCAAAAATTTGCCGCTCTTTTAATATCTTCAATGAGATCTTCTGAATTTTCGATACCAACAGAAAATCGAATAAGATTTGATGTAATACCAAGTTTTTTTCTATGATCTGGTGGAACACTGGCATGAGTCATAGTTTCTGGATGGTTGACTAAAGATTCAACCCCCCCCAAACTTTCAGCAAGAGAAAAATATTTTAATTTTGAAAGAAATTTTTTTACTTTCTCAAAATCTCCATCAATTCTTGCAGTAATTATACCCGAAAAACCTTTCATTTGTTTTTTTGCAAGAGAATATTGTGGGTGAGATTTTAAACCTGGATAGATAACTTCTGAAAAAATTTTTAACTTTTCCATTTCATGAGCAATAAATTGTGCATTTTCATAATGTTTTATCATTCTTAGAGATAAAGTTTTAATGCTTCTCAGTATTAAAAATGCATCCATTGGTCCATTTACACTGCCTGCTGCAAACTGTAAGAACTTGAGTTGTTCAGCTATTTCATTCTTATTAAGCATGACGCAACCTCCAATGATATCGCTGTGACCGCCTATGTATTTGGTTGTGCTATGCAAAACAATGTCGGCTCCTAAATCAATAGGATTTTGAAAAATAGGTGATGCGAAAGTGTTATCAACAACTGTTATCGCATTAAATTGCTTTGCTATAGTAGAAATTTTTTCTATATCAATTAATTTAAGAAGTGGATTAGTAGGGCTTTCAAGCCAAACCATCCGTGTATTCTTTTTAAAAAAAGAATCAAATTTATTATTTGTCATGTCTATAAATTCGAAATCAATTTTGTATTTAGAAAATATTTTTCTAAAAAGTCTCCCTGTCCCTCCATAAACATCATCACAAACAAGAACGTGATCTCCTGGAGATAATAGCTGTGCTACAGCTCCTACAGCAGCCAATCCTGACGAAAAAGAAAATGCATATTTGCAATTTTCTAGCTCTGCTAACGCTGTTTCTAGAGCTGTGCGTGTCGGATTTCCGGCTCTGGCATAATCGTAAAGTTTTGGGTTTCCTGGGCTATCTTGGACATATGTTGATGTTTGAAAAATAGGCGTCATAATAGCACCTGTTAGTTCTTCTGGTTTATTGCCAGCATGAACACAGATCGTTTCAAAGTTTTTGGATTTATGTTTCATTGTCTATTTCCTCTTGGATTTCTGGAAAACGAGTAAAATCTAACTTAAGTGTATTTAAAAAAATATTTTCAAAATATTGTTGTTGTTCAATTGAAGTTTTAGGAATTTTAGAACTTGAAAGTAAATTTTGAACAATTTCTGATTCCATCATGTCAGAGTATAGTTCGCAGATGACGGGTTTTTTAGTTAGGTTTTCTAAATTTATATTTTGAGCCATTATTGCTGTATTATGTAACATATGTCTTGGAAATAAGGTTTGTTCGTGAACCCAATTGGAATAGCCTTCTTCATAAAACTTTATAAAAACCTCTTCATTTTTATGATACATTTTATCACCAACAATCCATTGTCCGATTGCTGCCAAATGAATTCTAATTTGATTTGTTCTTCCTGTTTGTGGAAAACAGGCAAACATATTAAAATCGTTAAATGATGCTATTTTGTAAAAACATGTTTCTGCGTGCTGAGGAAACTGTCCATGTACCCAAAGTTTTAATCTAATTAATGAATTTTCTGGTTGTCCTATAGGTAATTTGACCTTAAAATATTGTGGAAGTTTTCGTGTTCCTTTAGTTACAGCAATATACATTTTCTTGATATTGCCTTCTCTAAATGCTTGTGAAATTAAGCTGCGCGTGTCTGGTTTGCGAGCACAGGTTAAAATTCCGCTAGTTTCTCTGTCTATTCTATGAACAGCAGAACACTCTGCATAACCCATTTTTTTTACTATATTTACAAACGTGTTTTTACCATATATCCCAGCCGCATGGATAACCATATTTGGTGGTTTTGCAAAGACACAAACATCACCATCATCAAAAATGACATCAATTTTATCAATTAAATCTGGTTCGTATTCTGGAGGATGAAACAACCAAATTTGATCAAAGTTTTTAATTTTATATGTAGGCTTGATTTTATTTAATACAGGATTTTTTTTGTTTTTATTATGAGCTCCATGTTCAATTAAAACTTCTCCATTTAAAATTCTTGTTCTCCACGTATCTCTGTTATGAAAATGAAATTTATTAGCCATGTACAAATCAATGCGATCATTATTAATAATATTTTCAATTAATGAGCCAATTTTTCTGAAGTCTTCAAGGCGTGGCTCAGTTGTTCTGTCTTCAAGCTTTGTGACTCTTGCTTTTAGCATTGTTTTAAGAACATCAGAAATTTTATCAGGTTGTAGAGCTATATCAGAGGAAAGATTTTTTTTTTGAAATGGAATAATATTTGATGTTTGATTTACAAATTGTTTATTTTTTAAGAAATGTTTTTTATATTTAATTAGCATTTCATTTTCAACATTTAATGAAATTTCAATGTTTAAATTATGATTTGGAAAAATCTCATTTATTACTTTTAATACAGCTTCTGCATTCCCTCCGCTAAAATAACATTTACAAGGAGAATGCATTTGCAAAGTTGTAATAACGCAAGCGGCGGTAGATAGAAAAATTCCTCTTTGTACATAAACTTCTTGATCCCAAAGTTTTTCTTTTGGTGAAAATAATTCATGATTAGCTTGAAATAAAGGGACTAAATCAGTATAATAATTAATAGCATTAAATGCCATTTGAATTCCGGGAAATATGAAATTTTCTAATACAGAGAGGTCTGATGAAACTCCTTCACAGGTGACAGCAGTACCAAAAGAAAATGTAATAATATTTTCTTTTTTTTCTTTAGCAGTTTCATAAGCAAACAAAAACTTTAAAGCTCTATCAGAACCAAGATTTTTGGCGACAAGGTTGCCTTTAAGGTCAATACATTCAAAAATATCTTTTTCTGTCACTTGAATTTCATTAAAAGAAATTTCAGGAAATAAGAATTGAAAGTATTTTTTTATGTTACTAAGGCAAGTTTGAGTTTTATCTGACTTTATTACAGTTGAATAAAGTAGATCAATTTTTTTATTTTTTTCTTGAACAAATTTTGTTGAAAAAGAATTTAAGGCTTTTCTTAACCCATTTTTGTAATCATTGAGAAGAATATCATATGGAATATTAATATTATATGATAAATTTTGAAAATCATTAAATGAAAAATGAGCATTTGTATTTCCAAAATCGATAGCTATTGTAGGTGTTTCATAGTTTGTTGTTTTGATTTTTGTTCTAGTATTAATATTTAATGGAATTTCTTTGTATTCTACATCTCCAGAGATTATAGGAGCATGATTTTCTAGTAATAATTGAGAATTGTCATCTAAACCTAAAAATACTCCAATTTTTGACCCTTTATCAACAGATAATAGTGTTCCGATTGGCAATGATCTTGCAATGACAATTGTTTTTATTTGATCTATAGCTCTTGGAGTACAGAGGTAATCTATAATTTCTTGCATTAAAGAGCTACAAAACTTATTGAGTACAGCTTTTCTAAATTCAGGAGATTTTAAGCTTTTATTTATTTCTTTTTTAACGGATTTATTTTGCTCTGAAAAAAATAAGCTTTCCCAAAATGAACTCGATTTTTCTAAATTTGGATGCGAAAAAAAATTGAGCCCTATGCCAATATAAAAATCACCAATTTCTTTTTGACTACTAGATGTTTCTGTTAATATACCACAAATTTTTTTGTATGATTTTGTATTAGATTTTTCATCGCTTTTTAAAAATATAATATCATTTGGCCATTTAATATAAATTTCTTTTTTGTTATTTATAGATAACTCTGGAATAATAGTTTGAATAAACCGTTCGGTTGTTTTTAATGCATCTAAAATAGAGCATCCAATTAAAGACGTAATCCAATTTAAAGGTATTTTAATTCTGTTTTTGGGAAAGAAAAATGTTGTAGGAGTAAAGTCAGTTTCGTTCTCAATAGCAGATAATAAATTATTGTAATAAATTTCTTTTGATGCATTGTTGATATTTTTTAAATTGGAATTTTCGGAATTTGTATGCCAGGTTGTGCCACCTCGACCTCTACCATGCGTTTGATTTTTGCTCATAAAGGCAATGATTTGATTTTGAATCTTATTTTTATGAACAAAATCTTTGGCAAAGTCCATTGTAGAAGTGGTTGTTTCTGTATAAATTGTAAAAAAGTCATTCTTGTCCATTTTAATTATTGTTACCTTTAAGATAAATAGAGCTGCAAACTGATATCCACCCAAGAAGCTTTATGAATTAAAGCCCCCATACTAAGATAGTTAACACCAATTGTACTAATTTCATTTATATTTTTTTCATCTAAATTGCCACTTAGCTCTAACTTGATATTTTTGTTGTAATTATTTTTTTCTTGCACTGCTATTTTAATGTCATCATTAGAAAAATTATCTAACATAATGACATCAGGTTGTTTTTTTAATGCTGCACGAAATTCAGTTAAATTTGTAACTTCTATTTCAATTTTTGTAAGAATTGGCGCATTATTTGTAAGATTATCTAAAGCAATTTCGATACTGCCAATACTTCTTAAATGGTTTTCTTTTAGCATAGCGCCACAGTCAAGTCCATGTCTATGATTTCTTGCACCTGCAGTACGAGTTGCATACTTTTCATAGATTCTTAATCCAGGCGTCGTTTTTCTTGTTTCTAGCAGATTAACATCTTCTGAGTATTTCCGAATTTCACTTAAAATTGATTTGGTTTTTGTAGAAATTCCAGATAATTTTGCACCAATATTAAGCGCTGTCCGCTCTGCTAAGAGAATACTGGTTGTATTTGCAATACCTCCTAATATTATATCCCTTTTTTCGACAAGCTCTCCATCTTTAACATCTGAAAAGAGTTTGATTTCACCACCTGATGCTAAATAAAATATCTCTTGCATGATGTTCAAACCGCAAAGAGTAAAGTTTTGTTTGGCAACAATATAAAAATTTGCTAGCTGAACGTCAGTTATACCCGAATATAAAGAAGGGTCTCCTGAGCCATGGTCCTCATCAAGCCACCTTAAGAGATCTGCTTGAACCTTATTTGGGGCTAATCCAAGTTTTGCGTTGCAAAAATGATTAAAATCAGACTGCAATAGCTCTTTTTTTGGCATTGAAAACGGGCAATGAGGCTTTACTTTAGTAAGATCCATAGTGCACCCTATAAGTATGATTAATTGCCAAGGACATCCAAGGCAGGGTACTCATAACATGAATTTTACAATTCAAAAAATACTATCTTCTACGCTTCCAGAAAGTTTTTTGCAGTGTGCAATAGAGCTTGAAGAGAAGGTAAATAATAATAATTTTACATCCTGGTCATTTGCAAATCAGAATGGCTGTATGTCTGCATATTGGGCAGATGAGTATTCTATTAATAATAAAAAAAATAACGATAATCTACATCCTTGTTTTGATCTTTCTAGTTTGACAAAACCATTTTTTATTAATCTATTTTTTAGAGAAAAATTTAAAGATGATTATATAAAAATATTACTAAATCCTTTAAAAGAGATTAATATAGATTTAAATAAAAGTGGAGTAAACAAAAATCTGCTTGATCATTTAATAAATCATAAAAATAGATACACACTAGATTCTTTTTTATCTCATTATTCGGGAGCAAAAAAATGGTTTTGGATGGGTAGTGCTTTGTGGGATCAAAGTAATACTTATTATGATGTTTTAATTAATAAAAAAGATAAAAATTTTATTAATAAAGTGAAAATTAATTTAAATAATAGCGTAATTAAGTCGTTTGATAGCATTAGTTACGGTAATAATTGCTATTCAGATGTCAACTATTTTTTATTAGCAAGAATAGTTGAAGATAATTTTTTAGATAATAATGGATGGATTGGGTTGATTAATTTTTTAAATAATAATTTAAATACGAACTTTTATCATTCAAGTATTCATTTAGAAAAAATTAATAATTTTATTCCATTTTATTCTTATATGTCTATAAATAAGGATGAAATTTCATTAATTAAAAAAAACAAATTTAAATATGGATTTTGTAATGATAACAATGCAAATTTTTTGTCTTATTTTAGAGAAAATAGCATTGTTTCTGGCCATGCAGGTTTTTTTGGAAATATAATTGATGTTAAAATTGCAGTAAAAAAATTGATTAATAGTCAAAGAAAAATTTTAAATTCTAAAAATTATATAAGTAAGGTAAATAATCAATTTGTTTTTGGTTTAGATACACCCTCTAAAGAAAATTCAGTATCTGGTATAAAGGATTGGGATTTATATAAAAATAAAGTTTTTGGGCATTTAGGATATACAGGTACTTCGTTTTGGTTTTGTGTTGATGAAAATAAAAATGAGCAGTACCATATTTTACTAACAAATAGAACAGCCAAAAGAAAAAAATATGGAATAAAAAAATGTCCTAGAATATTTATTTATAACGAATATACTTCATGTAGTAAATATTTTTTATTAAATGAAAATGATTTTTATGAATGCAGCGAAGAAGAAGTTCAATCAGCACTTTTAGAATCTAGGAAATTGTCGAAGATCATTTGGAATTATTCAGATATTAAGTTAGCTCCTAATATTAATGAATTAAGAATTAACTTAGCAAAAAAACTTTGGAACATTTAATATGAAAAAAATAATTTTTTATACATTTTTTATTTTTGTTGTTTTTCCTTTATTATATTTTATGTATTGGTTAAATAATCCGATAAAAATTAGTGAAAATGATTTTTTATATAATTTAAAAGATGGATTTAGTTTTTCTAAGGTAGCATATGATTTAGAAAAGGAAAATATAATATCTAAACCAAAATTATTAATATTTTATGCGAAGTTCGTAGGAGTAACAAGTAATTTAAAAGTTGGTACATATAAATTTTATCAAGGGATTACGCCAAGTGAAATAATAAGCAAACTTAGAAAAGGTGATACAGAAAAAATTAAAATAACGGTTCCAGAAGGGTTAAATATTTATCAAACTGCAGAATTGTTGAATCAATATTTTCCTACTGCTAGTAAAATCAAATGGTTAGATTTAATGTTCTCTAAAGAGTTAATTGATTATTTAGATTTTGATGCTAGTATAAAAAATTTAGAGGGTTTTTTATTTCCTGAGACTTACATTTTTGACCCAAATTTAGCGCCCAAAAATATTGTGAAAGTTTTTTTAACAGAATTTAAAAAAAATGTTAACACAAATATGCTTGAAGAAGCTAAAAAAATAGGATTAAAACCTTTAGAATATATAACTCTCGCTTCAATAGTTGAAAAAGAAACATCAGTAGATAGTGAGTTGCAAAGAGTGGCAGGTGTATACTGGAATAGATTAAAAATAAAAATGAAATTGCAAGCCGATCCTACTGTTATATATGGAATGTGGAATAGATATAAAGGCAATATCACTAAAAAAGATTTGCTAACTCCAACTCCATATAATACTTATACCAACTATGGTCTTCCGCCTGGTCCTATTGCTAGTCCAGGAAAAGGAGCTTTAATGGCAACTTTATCTCCTATCTCCCAAGATCTTTATTTTGTTGCAAAAGGTGATGGAAGCCATGTTTTTAGTAAAAATCTTCGTGATCATAATAATGCTGTTAAGAATTACCTCATTTTTTTGAGATCGAAAAAGTCAAAGGAATAAAATTTTAATGAGAAATTTTTATGAGGTAGAGAGTAAGTATTTTTTTAATGTACAAAAATATATTGAAAACTGGGAAAATTTTATTGGTTTATCAAATTTAGATACCACACAAGAAAAAAAATTATCGCAAAGTATTGCATCTCATGTATTAAAACTTTGGACATCTTTTAATAAAGATAGAAAAAATCTTGATAAACATTACATGGACTCTTCTGTAAATATTAAATCTTATTTAGCTTCATTTCTGCTTCCAAACATCGAACGAGTTTTTTCTATATTAGTTAGAAAAGAAAATACTTATTCAATTGAGAAATTACTTAATGATAATGTTGAAGAACTTGTAATTGCTGACTTTGGTTGCGGGCCTTTAAGTGGGACTGTGGGTATTTTAGCATCTTTAGAGTATATTTACAGTAAAAATCCACATTTAAATAAACCAAAAAAGATTTTTATTTATGCTATTGATCGAGCTAAAAAAGTAATGCAGCAAGGGGCGACTTTAATTGAAAAATCTAAAATTGAAAATGCTGAAATTTTTATTGAACATATTTCTTCAACTGAAAAAATCTTAAAACAAATTCATATAGTAACTTGCATAAACGTTTTTAATGAATTACCAGAAAAGTTTCGTTTAAAAAACTTACAAAATTTGTTTGATCATACTGTTGAAAACGGGCTTATTTTAATTTTAGAGCCTGGTCAAGTTGAACATGCAAAGTCTCTCAGCAATTTAAGAGACGAATTTTTAGAAATCGTTAATGACTGCTCAATTGTTTCTCCATGTCCACATAATAAAAAATGTCCTCTTTCTGGCAAAACATCCCGACAGGATTGGTGTTGGTTTAAGCATTCTTGGAATCCTCCAAAAACAATTTGTCTAATTGATAAATATACAAAATTAGATCATTATGAATTAAATTATTCATACTTAATTTTTCAAAAAGGGATTTATAAAAAATTAGATTTGTATTTTGCTAGAGCTGTTAGCGATGAATTTAGAATACGTGTTGATTCAAATAAAAACTTAGCTACCTATATTAAAAATAATTTAGTTTCTGGAAATTTTGAAGAATTTAATGATATTTTACATAATAAAAATGGAATAAATAAGGTTTTATTATGTACAAAAGAAGGAGATTTAGAATCTGCTTATGTGGTAGCGGATGAAAGTCAAAAGGAGTATCATAGAGGAAATCGTATTAATGATAACTTGGAACTTTATATTAGAACTAAAGAACGTAATTAATGGATAAAAAAATAATATCTTTTTTTAATAAACTAGAAACAATCCATGGCCTTGACGAGACAACTCCTTTTTTTTCAAAAAACTCAGCTGTTTTGGTGCCAATTTTTTGTCCTTATGAAGATTGGTTTAACGATCAAATAAATCTTTTAGAATGGAGAGTTCTTTTTACTGTTAGGGCAAAACATTTAAGATTGCATGGAGGAGAAGTTTCTTTCCCGGGTGGAAAAGTTTTGCCTAATGAAAAGCCTTTAATTGCTGCAATTCGTGAGTCAGAAGAAGAAATTAGTTTAAATAAAAAAGACATTGTGACAACTTTTAAGTTGAATGATTCTTTTGCGCGTTCTGGATTTAGAATCAAACCTTATTGTGCACTACTTTACGAAAATGTAGAATTTTTTTGTAATGAAAGCGAAGTAAGCTGTTATTTTTTGCTATCATTTAAAGAATTATTAAATATTCCTTGTTGGTCTGAAGAACGTAAAATTATGAAAATCACAAGAGAAGTATGGCATTTTCCTATTTTTATTAAAGAAATTGGAGAATTGGATATTTGGGGAGCGACTGGCAATATTTTGAAAGACTTGCTAATCCGTATCAATCATTTTATTAAATAGTAAATCGATGTTTTTTAAAGGAAATATTTGAATATTTTTTATAATTTTGTAATTTTATAATAAAAATACTTCATTAAATTTAATTAAATATACTCCGATAAACAAATATATTTATCACTTATTGGATGTTTTAGTTTTGCTATGGATTTCGATAAAAATTTTACATTAAAAAAGCGTTTTAAAATTTTAGTATTTAGTGTACTTTTTAATTTAGTTTTTTTAGGATTATTTGGAATATATTCTTCATATGTTTCTAATAAAAATATGGATGAATCTTTTAATAAATTTTTTCCTTTGTTAAAAAATATTTTATTAGTTGATATGCTGCATGATGGTTTAAAAGGTAATGTAACAAGGGCAGTGTTATCACAATATATTGTAATAGATGATGAAGATAAAAAAGAAATTTTAACTGATAGTAATGAAATGTCTATTAAAATAATAGAGTATATTAATAATGTAAAAAAAATTAATACTGATTCTTTAATTCATGAAGAAATTTTAAAGACTGAACCTATACTTAATAAATATGTTGAAAGTGGAAAAAAAGTAATTCACTCTTCTTTAAATAAAAAGAATGATTATTTAGCTGAATTCCAAAATTTTTTAAAAATCTTTAAAATTTTAGAAGAAGAAATGGAAAAATTATCTACAAAAATTGAAAAAAGTAGTGAGGTTGAAATATTAAAAATCGAGAATGTTTCTAATATATTAAAATTATTTAGTGTTTTGATTATGATTTTTAGCCTAATTTTAACTTTATTAATAAGCTATTACTTTTTTAGAAAAATTGCTTCATCAATTGATAACGTTGTTGTAAAATTAGTCACTCAGGTTGATGACGTGAAAAATCTTTCTAATGAGATGAATAAAACTTCTCAATCTTTAAGTAGTTCAGCGACTCAGCAGAATGATTCGTTACAAAAAACAGCTGCAGCAATTCAGCAAATTAGCACTATGATTAAAAAGACATCAGAATTTGCATTGCAATCTAATCAAACTTCTAAACAGAGTGAGGCGTCTGTAAATGAAGGTAAAAACACAATGGCAGATGTGATTTTAAGTATTCAAAAGATTAAATCGAGTTACGCTCAAGTTTTTGATCAGGTGAAAATAAGTAATAAGAAAATTACAGAAATTACAAAAGTGATTTCTGAAGTTGCAGCAAAAACTCAGGTTATTAACGAAATTGTATTTAAAACTAAGTTACTATCTTTTAATGCTTCTGTAGAGGCTGCTCGGGCGGGAGATCAAGGAAGAGGATTTTCTGTTGTCGCTGAAGAAGTTGGAAATCTAGCAAAAATGAGTGGTGATGCTGCAAAAGAAATTAATGAACTTTTAAAACAAAGTATTGAAACAGTAAATGATATTATTATTTCTTCAACAACTGAAGTCGAAAAATTTTTTAAAATTGGAAACGACAGCATACAAGAAACTACAAATATTACAAAAAGTTTTGATATTGCTATGCAAAATGTTGTTGAAAATGTAACTTTGGTAAATAAATCAGTGAATGATATTACTTTAGCAGCAAAAGAAGAAGAATTGGGTATTTTAGAAATTGTTGAAGCAGTCAATCAGCTTGAAAATGTTGCACAGCTTAATATTAATGTAGCTGGTCAGTCATACCAATCTGCAAACAATTTAACAGAGAAAGCAAAAGAAATTAGCAATATAACAGAAGAATTAAAATATATTGTTAGTTCTTAAAAGATAGTAAATCTAACTCCCTACAAAAGTCGTAAAAACTAGATT